>JBBRZD010000011.1:0-21671 GCA_038237055.1 Lysobacterales bacterium
GATGCGTGCCGAAATCGTCGGCATCTCGTTTGCAGTCGAGCCAAATTCGGCCGCGTACATTCCGTTAGGTCACGATTACGCCGGCGCGCCGCAGCAACTCGCGCGCGACGCGGTGCTGGCCGCATTGAAGCCGATCCTCGAAGACGAGCGGCGTGCAAAGGTCGGCCAGCATGCGAAGTACGACACCAATGTGCTGTCGAACTACGGCATCCATGTGCGCGGTATCGCTCACGACACGATGCTCGAATCGTACGTGTTGAACTCGACCGCCCGCCATGACATGGACACGCTGGCGAAGCGTCACCTCGGCGTCGAGACGATTCATTACGAAGACGTCGCCGGCAAGGGCGCGAAGCAGATTTCGTTCTCTCAAGTCGATCTGGATACGGCTTGCAGGTATGCGGCGGAGGACGCGGACATCACCTTGCGCCTGCACCACGTGCTGTGGCCGAAACTCGTCGCGATACCCGCTTTGAAGACGGTTTACGAAGACATCGAAATTCCACTCGTGCCGGTGCTCGCGCGCATGGAGCAGCGTGGCGTTTTAATCGACACGATCGCGCTGAAGAAGCAAAGCCACGAGTTGGCCAAGCGCATGAACGAGCTGACCGAGCGCGCCTTCGTGATTGCCGGACGCAATTTCAGTCTCGATTCGCCAAAGCAGTTGCAGGCGATCCTGTTCGACGAGTTCAAGCTGCCAATCGTGGTGAAGACGCCGGGTGGTCAGGCATCGACAAACGAAGAAGCGCTGGAAGCCATCGCGGATCAGCATGAACTGCCGCGCGTGATCCTCGATTATCGTGGTCTGGCCAAATTGCGTTCGACGTATACCGAGAAGCTCGCCCACAACGTCAATCCCCGCACGGGTCGCGTGCACACCAGCTACGGTCAGGCGATTGCGGCGACAGGACGACTCTCATCGTCGGATCCGAACCTGCAGAACATTCCCATCCGTACCGAGGACGGACGACGCATTCGCCAGGCATTCGTTGCGCCGGATGGCTGGAAGGTCGTCGCGGCGGACTATTCGCAGATCGAGTTGCGCATCATGGCGCACCTCTCCGGCGACGCCGGCTTGATCGCCGCGTTCCACGGCGGCCAGGACGTGCATCGCGCAACCGCGGCCGAAGTGTTCGGCGTGCCGCAAGCGGATGTGGATTCAAACCAGCGTCGTGCGGCGAAGGCGATCAACTTCGGCTTGATGTACGGCATGAGTGCCTTCGGCCTCGCGCGCCAGCTCGGCGTGTCGCGCGGCGAAGCGCAGGAGTACATGGGGCGCTATTTCTCGCGCTACCCCGGCGTGCAGACCTTCATGGAGGAAACGCGCGAAAAGGCGCGGCGTGACGGCTACGTCGAAACGCTGTTCGGCCGTCGTCTGCACCTGGACTACATCCAGTCGCGCAATGCAGCGCAGCGGGCAGGTGCCGAACGCGCGGCGATCAACGCGCCGATGCAGGGCACCGCAGCCGACATCATCAAGCTCGCGATGCTGGGCGTCGACGCGTGGCTGCTCGACAAGACCGATTCGGCCCGCATGCTGATGCAGGTGCACGATGAGCTTGTGTTCGAGGTGCGCGCCGAGGCGGTGGATGCGATCGTCGACGGTGTGCGCGAGCGCATGGCGGCGGCAGCGACGCTCGAAGTACCGCTGGTGGTCGATATCGGCGTCGGCGCAAATTGGGATGAGGCCCACTGAGGAGCTTGTGCGGGCGCAATTCACTGATCGGTGCGACAGCGGCTTCTCATTCGAACCCGTCGCGAAAAATCTTGTCGAGCACGGAACCGAACTCGAACGCGCCGATGTCGCAACGCAAGCCAGTGACGCGCGACGCGCCGCGCTGATCGGTCTGGATGTCTTCGCCGTCACCATCTACGCACGAGCTGCCGCCCGATGGGCTGTCGATCGCTTCGCTGCCGGACAGCAGGGCATGCGTCCAGGTGGGACCTCCATGGTCGCCGAGCGGCCCGATGGTTCCCGGCGTCACCGGTCCCCAAGGGCCGATGATGGTGCAGCCGGTCGCGTCGCCGAACAGATTCCAGCCGAATGCCTGAATGGGGCCGGTGCCCGCGCAATCGTTGTAGATCGGCGCGTTGAGTACGGTATTGTCGGCGAACAATGTGTTGAGTATGTAGAACGTCGAGCCCGTGAATTCTGCAAAGTACACGCCGCCGCCATCGCCGCCGTTCACGTCGCGGTCATGGTCCGCATCGTTGTTGATGATCGATGAGCTGAACAATGACGCCTGGTAGTTGCTGAAAATCCCGCCGCCATTGGTATCGGCGGCATTTTGGCTCAGCGTGCTACTGGTGACGCGCAGCACGCCGGCATTGAAGATGCCTCCGCCCGAGCCGGGGCTCGCGGCATTCGAATAAAGCGTGCTCGCTTCGATGCGCGTATCCCCGTACACGTACATGCCGCCGCCGTACTGCGCCCGATTCGAGCGCACAGTGCTGCGTTCGATCAGCAGCGCACCAGAGCTTTCGATGCCGCCGCCCTCCACCGAGGTATTCCCTTCGATCACGCTGTCGCTGATCGCCAGGTCACCGCGATTGTAGATACCGCCGCCGGTCCCGTTGCCGGTGCCAGTGCTGGTGTTTGTGCGCGTGCCGTTGCGCAACGTGAGGCCGGAAAAATGCACGGTGCGGCCGGTTTCGATCGACATCACGCGATCGATGTGGTTTGCATCCACGATTGTTTGTGTCGCACCCGCGCCGATGATGGAAACAGACTGGCCGGTCGCCATCGGCGCGCCGAGGTAAAGATCGCCGGAATCCTCGCCGTTGGTGCCCTGCGGAAGGCGTGAAAGGACAAAGGTGCCGGCCGGCAGCGACACGACGATCAGGCCGACGCTCGTCAGGTGGTTGGCTTGCATCAGCGCCGCGCGGAGCGAGCATTTATTGGCACTGGTGTGACACAGGCCATCGCCGACGTTGTCGTCCATCAGATCGGCGGTTGTGTTGACGGTGAAGACGACATCCGCGTGTGCTCTATGCCCGGCCGATATAGCGCACAGGCCGAATGCCGCGCGCGACACGATGTGCAGGAAGCGGTGATTCGTCACGAGCAGGCTCCGTTGAATGCAAACGACGCGATGTGGATTAGCGCGGCATGGCGGCGGCGCTCGCAGGACCTGACCCATGCGGACGCCTTTTGTCACTGGATGCTTCCACCCCGCGATCTGTATCTACGGGAAAGAGCACGTGAGCCGGCCACGCCGTCGACAAGCCTTGCAAATGACGCATCACTCAACCTCACTGCTCGCAGCGGGCGTCGGCATTCGCATGGCTGTCGCACCGAACTTCGGGCTTGCAGCCGCTGCCGAAGCGGCCATAAATTGGAAGACGCACGTGCCCGACGAATCAGTACCGCCGGAGTCATATAGGCCATTCGTCATGCACGGTCTGCGCGAATGAACGTCCGATAAACATCACCTGCTCGTCACTGGAAACTTTTGCCCTCGATCCCGATCTATCTTACCGGGCGCACGCAACGGCGCTCTGGTTGACTCACCTCCCTGAGTGCAACCCCGGAAGTCCGATCCTCCCCAGATCGGCTTCCAACCCCGCCCCGAGGGCTCCCCCTAGCCCTCGGGGCATCTTTTTTTTCAGCGCGTGCTTTTTGCGCAGCGCCATCGCGATGGCCGACACGTTCACTCAGAGATTGCGCAGTGCAGTCAGCAAGGCAGCGCGTGGCAGTTTGCCGGTCTCGTTGCGAGGCAGCGCATCGACCTTGCGCAGCGGACGCGGCAGGAACGCGGGGTCGATGGCATGGCGCAGGTCGTCCAGCAGCATCGCTTCCGTGCGCTCGGGGGCAACCACCAGAGCCGCAATGCGACAGACGCCGCCACAGTCGGTTTCATCGAGCTGCAATACGACGGCGTCGTGGACGCCTGACAACGCGAGCACGCGCCGGGTCAGGTCTGCCAGTGAGGCGCGCTTGCCGGCAATCTCGACGAGATCGGCATGCCGACCGCACAACCTGAATCGACGCTCGGGCAGCAGTTCGATGATGTCCGGCAGCATCATCGGCGCTGTGAAATACGCCGCGTCGACGAAGGTGCCGTCCGGTTGCGGGCGCAACTGGATGCCGTCCCGCAGATGCCAGTCCGACTCGCTCGCTGTGCGACGCTGCGCGATCACGCAGGTTTCGGTTGAGCCGAACAATTCCAGCACGGGCGCACCGTAGCGAGCTTCGGCTTCGGCGGCCAGCTCTTGCGACAGGGGCGCCGTCGCTGACGTGATGGCGGCAAGTTGCGGCAATGGCGTCGGGTCGCGCAGCAGGGCGCGCAGATGCACTGGGGTCGTAACCAGCACGCGCGGTGCGGGCACCTGCGCAAGCGCGGCGGCGACGTCCGCGGGAAATAGCGGACGTCCGCTGTGCAATGCGAATGGCCCGAGCAGCGGCAGCAGGATCGACAACTCGATGCCGTACATGTGTTGTGGCGGCACCGTCGCCACGATATGACCGAACGCACCGGGCGCGAGATCCAGCACCTGCGTCAGCGCAGCCGCATTCGATGCGTTGCTGGCATGGAACGAAGCCCAGGTCTTCGGATTCGGTTTTGGGTGACCGGTGCTGCCGGACGTGAAGCCGATCGCAACGATCTGCGCCGCAGCGATCAGCGGGATCTCGCGGCTTTGCGCGCCATTGCCGAGGATCGGCATCTGCACGGATCGATGCCCCAAGTGCGGCTGCTTGCAGTCGCTGAGCGCGTAACTGCCCGGATAAGCGGCGAGGGTTTCGTCAATGGCCTGTGCAACGCGCGAGGAGGGCAACAGATTGGTCTGGCCGCAACACGCGACCGCGCAGAAGCCGACCAGGAACGTGTAACGGTCCTCGCACAGATTGACAGCGTCACGACCAGCCGGTAGCGCCGCAGCGACGCGCGCGACGTCACCTAGGAATTCGGCGAGGCCGACAGCACGGCCGTCGTGCCAGGCGAAAACGTGCCCGGATTCGGCGTAGGTGACGAGTGGCAGCGCGCCTGACTGTTCAAGCGCGGCGCCTTCAAGTACGGCAGACACTTTCCTTCTCCCCCTCAGGAACGAACGACTTCCCCACTGATAGCGTCGCGGATTGGCGTCGGCCGCTCAAGCCCCCCCAGCTCGCCGTTCAGGATCGCCGCCAACCCATCGCCAAAAGCAGCGTGCACGGCCGCCGCCGTGCGTGCCGGCGGTTCGCCGTGGCGATTGGCGCTGGTCGAGACCAATGCGCCACCAAATGCACGGCACAACTGCGCCGCCGGGGCGTGGGCAGTGAGGCGCAACGCAATGCCTGCGTGGCTGCCCGCAATCCACGCAGGAATGCCTGCCGCACGCGGAAAGATCCAGGTGTGCGGACCCGGCCAGCTCGCCTGTGCGCGCGCGAATGCGGCGGCTGGCGTGGCCTTGAGGTCGATGTATGGCGCGATCTGCTCGAACGCCGCTGCGATCAGCAGCACACCCTGACCTGTCGGCCGTTGCTTCAACGCGAACAACCGCGAGCAGGCGGCTTCATTGCGCGGATCGCAGCCGAGGCCGTAGACCGCCTCGGTCGGATACGCGATCACGCCGCCGGCGCGAAGCGCATCGACCGCAGCCGCCAGATCCGGATTCATCGCTTTGAATCCCTCTCATGCGAGTACATGCGCTGCGCGATCAAGCCGCGGCTTTCCTGGCCGCGACTTTCTTCACGGCCGCTTTCTTCGCAACCGATTTCTTTGCCGCAGGCTTCTTCTTTGCTGCCTTTTTCGCGGGCGCCTTTTTTGCTGCGGCTTTCTTTGGCGCAGCCGCATCGGCAACGACTTTCTTCGCTGCCGCCTTCTTCGCCGGTGCGTTCTTGCCCTTGCCCTTGCCGAAACGCCCGCCGCCGCGCTTGGGCCGGAACGGAGCTGCGGCAATCAACTCCGCGCATTCCGCTTCGGTCAGCTCGATCGGTTCCTTGTCCTTGGGAATCTTTGCGTTCTTTTCGCCGTCGGTGATGTACGGACCGTAGCGGCCGTTGAGCACCTGGATGCCGTTGCCGAAGTCCTTGATGATGCGGTTTGCCGCGATTTCCGCTTTTTCGCGGATCAGGAACAACGCGCGTTCGAGTTCGATCGTGTATGGATCGTCCTCGGGCTTCAGCGACGCATAGGTCGTGCCGTGCTTCACGAATGGACCGAAGCGGCCGACGCCGACGGTGATGTCCTCGCCATCTTCGCCGGCTCCGAGATTGCGCGGCAGCTTGAACAGTTCCAGCGCCTCAGCCAGCGTGATCGTGTGCATGCTCTGGCCAGTCCGGAGGCTGGCGAACTTCGGTTTGTCCTCGTCTTCCTTGGTGCCGATTTGCGCGAACGGTCCGTAGCGGCCCAGGCGCACCTGCACCGGTTTGCCCGTCTTTGGGTCGACGCCCAACTCACGCGCGCCGGTCGCTTCGGAGCGATCGACGGTTTCGTTCTTGTCGTCGACCTGGGCCTTGAACGGCTTCCAGAATTTTTCCAGAAGCGGAATCCAGTCTTCCTCGCCACGACTGACCGCGTCGAGTTCGTCTTCGAGCTTTGCGGTGAAGTCATAGTCGACGTATTGCGCGAAATGTCCGGCGAGGAATTTCGCGACCGCGCGACCGACATCGGTCGGCTTGAAGCGGCGCGCATCGAGGATCACGTATTCGCGATTGAGCAGCACCTGGATGATGCTGGCATACGTCGATGGGCGACCGATGCCGTATTCCTCAAGCGCCTTGACCAGACTTGCTTCGGAAAAGCGCGGCGGTGGTTCGGTGAAATGCTGGTCGGCCTCGATTTCGCGCAGCGGGACCGCTTCGCCCACCTTCATCGCGGGCAGCTTGCGACCTTCGTCCTCATCCTCGGCCGCCTTCTGGTCGCGGCCTTCCTCGTAGACCGCGAGGAAACCGGGGTCGACGACCGTCGTGCCGCTGGCGCGGAACGCGGAATTGGGACCGCAGGCGAAATCGACCGATACCGTGTTCATCGTCGCGTACTGCATCTGGCTCGCGACCGCGCGCTTCCAGATCAATTCGTACAGCTTGCGGTGTTCGTCGCCGAGAAACGCGGCAATGTCCTTCGGCCGATGCCACGCCGTGGTCGGACGGATCGCCTCATGCGCTTCCTGCGCGTTCTTCGACTTGTTCTTGTAGGTGTTGGGCTGTTCGGGCAGCGCTCGCGGACCGTAATCGCGGCCGATCAATTCGCGCAGCTCGGCTACGGCATCATTGGATAGCGACACCGCATCGGTACGCATATAAGTGATCAGGCCGACCACGCCTTCGTCGCCAATCGCCACGCCTTCGTACAACTGCTGCGCGATCTTCATCGTGCGGCTGGTGGTGAAACCGAGTTTGCGCGCGGCTTCCTGCTGCAGGGTCGATGTGGTGAAGGGCGGCGACGGTCGGCGCTTGCGCTCTTTCGATTGCACATCGCTGACGACGAGTCGACCTGCGGCCGCCTTCTTCAACGCATCGCGCGCCGCATGTGCGGTGTCGGCATCGACGATGTCGAATTGTTCGAATTTCTTGCCGTCGAGTTTGAGAAGACGCGCCTTGAATGCCTGATCCGGATGCGCGCAATCGGCTTCGATCGTCCAGTATTCGCGCGCCTTGAACGCTTCGATCTCTTCTTCGCGCTCGGCGATCATGCGCAACGCGGGCGACTGCACGCGTCCTGCGGAAAGCCCGCGCTGCACCTTGCGCCACAGCACCGGCGACAAGTTGAAGCCCACCAGATAGTCGAGCGCACGCCGCGCCTGTTGTGCGTTGACCAGGTCCATCGACAACGCGCGCGGGTTCGCGACCGCTTCCTTGATCGCCTTGGGCGTGATTTCGGAAAACACCACGCGATGCACGGCGCGACCTTCGAGCAGTCCACGTTCCCTCAAGATCTCCGAGATATGCCAGGAAATCGCCTCACCTTCGCGATCCAAGTCGGTAGCCAGATAAAGGGAAGTGGCCACCTTGGCCGCCTTGGCAATCGCGTCGACGTGCTTTTCGTTGCGCTCGATCACTTCGTAGTTCATCGCGAAGTTGCGATCTGTCGCCACCGCGCCTTCCTTCGGCACGAGGTCGCGCACGTGGCCGTAGGACGCCAGTACGTGGAAGTCCTTGCCGAGGTATTTGTTGATCGTCTTTGCCTTGGCAGGCGACTCGACGATCAGGAGATTCTTTGCCATTTTTTTCCTTGGCCATTCGAGTGCCGTGCGGCGCTGGCGCCGCGCGGATCATCGATGAGCGCGATAAAAACAATCTGACGGGCGCGGCGCGCTCTTTTTAGTGGAAACACGTTGGATAGCGGACTGTCAAGCGAGCCGTATCGTTGCGACGAGCTGATTGGGATACCTTCTGTCATCACGACATTGGGCATAGTGATTTGATTTCAATAGGAAAACGCTGACTCGAACGGACGCCTTTCCTGTCGTCAAATGGCATCTGCCACTCGCCGCGCGTAACCGCCGCCGCGCACTGCGACGACCTCGCCTTCGAGCTCCAGCATCAGCAGCATTGACGACAGCGCCGCGACAGCCAAGCCGCTGCGCTGCGCGATTTGATCGATGCCGAGCGTGTCGTGGCCCAGCGCGGCAAACAGCTTCTCGTAGTCGGGGTCGTCAGCCCGCAAGGGCTTGCGCATTCGCGCAACCGGCGTGCGCGGTTCGCCTGTCGCCGCGTCCGTCACGGGTATGTGCAGGCGCTCGCGCAAGGACGCGCCGAGCCGCTGTGCGAGGGGCCCAAGTTCCGCCATGATTTCCTCGGCGGTCTCGACCAGCTTGGCGCCATTGCGGATCAGCTCGTGGCAACCGCGCGCAAGCGGGTTGTGGATCGAACCCGGAATCGCGAACACCTCGCGGCCGGCTTCGCTGGCGTTGCGCGCAGTGATCAGCGAGCCCGAGCGCAGGCTTGCCTCGACGACGAGGGTGCCCAAGCTCAAGCCCGCGATGATCCGGTTGCGACGCGGAAAATGGCGAGGATGCCCCGGCGTGCCGGGGGGGAATTCGCTGACCAGCGCGCCATGCGCGGCAATCCTTGCGGCGAGATCGCGATGCTTGGGCGGATAAACCAGATCCGGCCCGGTGCCGAGTACGGCAAGCGTCGCACCGTCGGCGTCGAGCGCAGCTGCATGCGCCGCGCCATCAATGCCCTCGGCGAGGCCGCTGGTGATGGCGAAACCCGCGAGCGACAGCGTCCGCGCGAAGTCGCGCGCGATTGCGGCGCCGGCCTGGCTCGCGTTGCGGCTGCCGACGATCGCAATTTGCGGTTGCCACAGCGCGGCCGTATCGCCAGCGACGAACAGTGCAGCCGGCGGAGAGCCGATTTCATTGACCAAGGCGGGGAAGTCATCGGCGTTGTCGAAGGTCAGCAACGCGTGATCGGATGCGGCAAGCCAGTCGAGGTCGGCATCGATCAAGGCACGATCCGGCGCACGCAGCCAGTCGCGGCAAGCCGGATCAGCGAAGCGGGTGCCATCGCCACGACGCGCCGCCGCCAATCCCGCGACCACGTCGCCATGACGCACAACGACTTCACGCAGCGTGGCTGCGCCGATGCCCGGCGCGCGCAGCAGAATCAACCACGCTTCAAGGCTGCTTCGATTCGATTCAACATCCATGCGACGAGTCTAGCGAGCGCCGAAAACCAGCGCGGCGCGATGTTGCCATCGCGCCGCGTAGGAAATTGCCGATGAAGTGACGCTTACGGCGTCGTGTTCGGATCGTGCAGGAAGTCGCCGATGTGGATGGGCTTCACCGTATCCATCACGAGGCCGTAGCTGACGCGCTGGAACGTGCGGAAGATCATCACGTGGCCGGTGAATTCAGGCGGCAAGGTCACGTTCGCATCGTGCGGATGGAAGAACTTGTGCGCGCTGCTGTCGGTGTAGTCCGTGCTGTCGACCACATCCTCACCCGGGTGATAGATGGTGAAGGTCTGGCCATTCTCGATGCCGTCGTCCTGACCACGCGAGAGCGCGACCACCTGCAACGGGCCTACGGTGTCGAGCGCATCGCTGAACGCGACCACGCGCATGTTGTTCGGCACCTTCGCGGGCGAATGCGGCACGTACTGGTCGTCGTAGGGTTTGTCTTCGATCGGCAGCACGTAGTCGCCAGCGCGCACTTCAAAATCGGAATAGGTGACCAGAGCCGACGACACATCGCCGCTGCGGGTCACTTCCACGGTGCCGAAATCGATCATTTCATAACCGAGGAAACGCACGTTGCCGCTGAGCGTGAATTCATTCGGACCATGGCGCCAGAGCAGCGCCGGGCGGCCATCACGCGTGTCTTTCTCCTGCCGGAAGACCTCGCGCGTCGTGTCCTTGTCCTTGTTCTCGGGCGGCATGTCGTAATAGCGCCCGGACGGGCGCACCAGCGCGAGGCGCTGCCCCGGCTGCACATTCAAGCCGCGGATGTAGATCAGTTGCCCCGGCGTGCCGCGCAGCCGGTTTTCCTCGATGCCGACGACATGCGGCGCGTGCTTGAACGTGTCTTCGTCAACGATGCGCGTGTTCTTCAGCCACTGCTTGAGTGCTGAAAGCGGAATCGGCGGGATGGCCTCGTCGTAGTTGGTAGCGCGCACATGCGGACCGATCGAACCATTGCCGTGGCCGAGATGGCGGCCTGAGACGACGAGCTCGTCACCGGGGTAGATGAGATGCGGATTCTTTACCTGAGGGTTGTCCTGCCAGACTTCCGGCCATAGCCAGGGCTGCTTCAGGAATTTCGCGGAAATGCTCCAGAGCGTGTCGCCTTTCTTGACGACGTAGCGGTCCGGATGGTGATCCACCCACTGGGCTGTCGCGGCGTACACGGTGAGCGTGAAAAGCAGCCCGGCCACAACTGAAAGCAATTTTTTAAGCATGACGGCCAATTCCCCGTTCCCCAAGAGTTTTTTGAGTGTAATGCATTGTCAAGTTTTAAGAAAACGAACTGTGTCGCAAGTGGCGAGGGTCGCGCCGAGGGCGCTGCCGGTTGGTGTGACGGGCGCAACGATCCGGTTGTAGGGGTTGAGCACCCAAATCGCTGCGCAGCCGCGTGCAAGCCAAGCATTATTTGTTAAACAGTGACACAGTTGGCATTTTGGCCGGTATTTGGCGTGACGGTCGGACTGGGATTTTTCCCGCCTGGGGAATTACTCGGGCGGTAAGTACAACGGCGTGCAGGGGTGCGCCGCAGGAATACGCCGCTGGTATATGTGGTTGGCGTGATTTTTGCTGAAAAGGCGTTTCGGCGCGGCGAGGTCATACGCGCATTGGTTGCAACCATCGGAAATCGGGAGCGGGATATGGGTGAGTACGTAGAGTCTGGCCGCAACACGCGGAAAGGAATGTTGGTCGGGCTGCTGGCGCTGGGCGTCAATGCCATGGGGGTTTCAGCTGTGCTGGCAGAAACGTTCAACAGCACACCGGTGCGCACGATTGGCCCCTATACATCAGGGCAGTCGATACCGCAGCCTGTGGGGGGCTGGACCTCTGCCGATGACCGCGTTATCGGTGCCTCGATCGCTGGCCAGAATGGTTGGACATCGAGCGCGACGCAGCCGACCCACCTGGATGAAGCGATCGCCGCCGGTGGCGGCCGCAATGGTGGCCAAGCCTGGCGCGTGTCGAACTGGTATCACGACGGGATTGTGAACCATGTGACATCGCCGGCCTTCGCGCCGGTCGGCGAGTTCGGATCGCTTAACGCGAGCGCTATGCCGGCTCTGAGCAACCATGTTGTCTACCAATTCTGGTTCCGCAGCGTCAGCACAGCCGCCGAGCCTGGCGCCTCAGTGTCGACGACGATCAGCGACGCGCCAGGCCGGCGCATGACCTATCTCGGAATTTTCGATGCGCGTCCCGGTGACGTCGATTCAGGTTGTCCGAACACTGCAGCAGGCTGCTTCCATGTCGATGTCGCCGATGTCGTCGCCGACACCGATCCGAGCGATCCGGGCAATCCGCTGTTTGCTGACCACTATTCCAATCCTCTGGTTCGCGGTGCTTGGTACCGCGCGGTGGTTGACGCAACGTTCGTCGACGGTGCGGGCAACGATCAGGTCCATACCGAAATATTCAGCTCGAACGGTGCATCCGTTTTCGCAGTCGACACGCAATCGTGGGAACGCGCGTACTTCAACGGCTACTACGGCAGCACAGCCGGCGATCGCGTCGCCAGCGACCACGTTGCGTTCCGTGTTTCGGGAAACCCCGATACCGGCGATCAGAGTGTCGGCAACAGCTACAGCGTAACGAACCGTCCGCACGGGATCTATGTCGATGACATGAGCGTGGCGACGGGTAGCGGTGGCGGCTTCACGACCAGCTTCGCATTTGACCGCTACGTCAGCGCCGTCTCTGGCATCGATGCAGGCGATTGCAGCAATGTGGCAACGCCGTGTCTGACGATCGCCTACGCGATTTCGAAGTCGCAGGCGGGCAATACAATACATGTGGCGGGCGGTACCTATGCGCCGGTAACCGCGCCGGTCATCGCGCTTGACGGCTTGCAGTTGATCGGTGATGCGGCCAACAAGCCAATCCTCAAGCGCCTGGGTGGTGCTATCAACCAGCAGCTTCTGGTCATCAATGGCGCAAAGAACGTCCGCATTGAAAATTTCGAGTTCGACATGGATCAGAGCTTCGTCGCCGAAGGTCTCCTTGCGAATGGTTTTATCGATGGCCTCAGCGTCGCGAACAATCATTTCGTGCAATCGCGTAGCAACGCAACTGCAAATTCCACATACAAGTACCGCAACGCGATCAGCATCAATGACGACAATGGCAATTCCGCGTCGCTCGGCCTTGCGCCAGGCTCCAGTGTCTCGATCACAGGCAATGTGATCGACGGCGCCCCCAATGTCGCGGGCGGCGTTTACCAGCGCATCGGCATCGACATGGATAATGGCCTGGGCGCGATCAGCGGCAACATCATCACGGCCGGCGTTCACGATATACGCCTGCGTTTTGCGGCGAAGACTATTGGCTCGTCGGTTGTGACAACCACGGTCGATGGCAACACGTTGAACGGACGCGGTCTTGAGTTTGATGCGCCGAACCCCGACGCTGGCGCGATCACGATAAGCAACAACCACATCACTGCGGCTGCAGGCGCGAGCGGCAGCACCGCGTACCCTGCAGATTGGTCGCTGGTGCGGCTGATCGACAACCAGCAGATTATCCCCACCACGATCAGCGGCAACACATTCCAGGGCCACACCGGCGCATACCGCGGCGTCCTGATCGAGAATTATCCTGGCGTGCAACTGACCGGCAACGTGTTCACGCCGGCAGCGGGCGCGACTGACTTTGTGTCGTTGGTCGTCAGTAACAAGGAAATCAACACCAATACCGCAATTGCTCCGTACTCGATGTCAATCACTGCGAAGGGAAATACCTTTAACGGCAGCGGTGTTGCGAACGCTGGCCGCGCGGTCGAATTCCTCAACGACAACGATGCGAACGGCAGCGCGACTTTCGGTTCGCTGAATTTCGGTGGCAGCGGCGCGAATGAATCGAACAGCTTCGACGGAAATCTTCGTTGGTATTTCCATCTCGACGATTACAACTGCAACACGGTGTCAGCGCCAACCTGCAGCTTCCTCGATTACAACGGCGCAATTGGCAATAATCCGGTCACCAACACGCAAGTTCGCCCGTTCACGGGCGATGTCAGCGCTGCCGACAATATCTTCGCCGGTGTTGCGCCGGCCTCGATGACCCAGGCACAGGTAAGCGCGTTGTTTGCGCGTACCTACGACAAGAAGGTCAATCCGGCACTGGGCGTCGTCATCTATGGCGTGACGCTTGATGCGCCCACGATCGTCTACGTCAGTTCAAGTTTTGCCGGCTCGACGTACGGCGATGCGAAAAGCTTCATCAGCGCCGCGCCCGCGTGCGGCAACCAGACGGTTTCTTTCGGCATCAACGCATTCGCGACCATTCCCGAAGGCCTGACGCATGTGCAATCACCCGGCAAGGTGTGCGTTTCCGCCGGAACCTACGCCGCCAACGTCACATTGGCCAATCCGGTGCAGTTGATCGGACCCAAGGCGACGTTTGCCGGCTACGACAGCTCGCGTGATGGCACTGGCGAAGCGATCCTTTCGCCTGCCGCAGGTATCGCGGTCAAGGTGAACGCGAACGACGTGATGTTCGATGGTTTCACGATTCAAAATGTCAACGACACGGCGATCGCGTCCGGCGGCAACTACGGCGGCGTCTCCGATCAGGTACAGATCATCAACAACCGTATTCTCGCCGTAGCGAGCGGCTCCGGTTTGTACACCAATGGTCCGCGCGCAACGCCCGTCACCCACTGGACCGTATCGCGAAATCTGGTCGACGGCATCGCTTCGCCGATCGGCTCCGGCATCAACCTGTGGGCGGCCACGAACGGCATGATCAGCGACAACCACGTGTTGAACTCCGCGTTCGGCGGCATCCAGACCAATGGCGGTACGACGATCGCGATTACCGGAAATGTGATCAGCAATACGGCGCACAACGGCATCAATGTGGCGCAGTCCCAGGACATCACCGTTTCCCAGAACACGGTGACTGATGCCAACACCAGCGCAACGCCGGACGAGGCAGGCATCACGCTGTATGGCGGAACCAGCAACGCGACGTTCGTCTGCAATAGCGTCAGCGGTTCGGGGCGCAATGGCTTCAGCACGGCCAGCGCGATCAGCGATCCATTCAGCGGTATCAAGGTTTTCGACAACGCCATCACGGTGGCGAGCGACATCAGCCACAACCTGAGCCAGGCCATCACGATCGGCTCGAACTGGTACGGCGGCAATGCAGCCGTCGTCAACGGCAGCAACGCGTCGGGTGCGCAGGTTGCAAGTGCGCTGCCTGCGTCACCGATCGGTCAGTCCGCCTGCGGCGACAACACCGCCACGAATCTGGTTGCGGCAGCGGGTACGCCGCAGACGGCAGCAATCAACACGGCGTTCGCGCAGCCATTGGTCGCACGTGTCGTCGATGCACTCGGCGGCGCGGTGGCTGGTCAGGCTGTGTCGTTCATCGCCCCAGCGGGCGGCGCCAGCGCAACACTTTCCTCGGCGGGTGGCAGCAGCGATTTCGATGGACGCGTATCGACAAACGCAACGGCAAACGCGTTCAGCGGCGGCTACGACATCGTTGCGACCAGCAGTTTGGGTAGCGCTCTGTTTGCGCTGACCAACGCCGGCCAGCCGAGCGTTGCACTCACGTTGAACGGTCCACCCAGTGCAGTCGCGGGTACACCTACGCCGGGCTATACCGCGCAACTTTCCAACACCGGTTCGGCGTTGCCGGAGAATGTGATGGTCGACTTCATGCTGTCGCGTGCCGGCGGTCTTGCGGCAGGGGATGCCGTGCTCGAATACAACACCGGCAGCGGCTACGCGCAGATCCCGCTCAGCCCCTGCGGAACTGGTAGCCTGTGTGGCAGCTTCGGGCCGCCGGGGGGATTTGCACTCGGTGCCGGCTACAACTCCACAACGCAGTTGCGCTTCACATCGAACCGCTCGGGTGCTGTGACGCTGACCGGAATGGTCGACGGCGTGCCTTCGGGTCAGTCGTATCCTACGTCCAGCATCACCGTCACGATATCCGCCTCGGCCGAGAACATTGCGCCGAACAGCCCGACCTCGCTCAACGGCACCGCGGGCGCTGCGTTGGCCTCGCCGCTGCCGTCGGTCGTCGTGACCGATGCGCAGGGCAATCCTGCCCCCGGCGTCGTGGTCACCTTCGCTGCAGCCGCCAACAGCGGCACCCTGAGCGGCGCAACGCAGACAACCGATGCGAATGGCATTGCGACCCTCGGCGGCTGGACTCTCAACGCAACGCCGGGGACCAACACGGTCACAGCGACCGCGGCGGGTGTCACAGGGTCAGTGATGTTTACTGCGCAAGGCGCCCCAGCAACCGGCGCGCTGCAGGTCACGATCACCGACAACAGCGACTATGTGCAGTTCGATCACTCGCTGACGTTCATCGCGACGATTGGCAACAATGGCAATTCGGATATGGGCGCGGTGACGGTGTCGGATGTGCTGCCGCCTGAACTCGATGTCGGCAGCCAGGGTTGGCAGTGCATCGCGTTCAACGGGGCGACGTGTACCGCGAACACGACGCGCGACCTGACAGTCACGGTTAGCCTGCCGGCACACAGCAGCGTCATGTACCTGCTTAATGCGACCGTCAATCGCAATGGTTCGGACCTGCTCACGAACACCATCAGTGCGACGGATCTGACGGGCCCGGTGAGCGCGACCGACACCACACAGATCGTGATCTTCCGCGATGGCTTTGAGGACGGTGGCAATGGAGCCGAGGCCGTCTTGCCGTCACTGGATAGTGCGAATGCGGAGACGCTCGACATCAGTGGCCGGGTCGCCCTGGACGTGACCGGCGCTGCACTGGATTCGCTGCGCATCACCCCGGTTGCACAGGCCGCCGACGGCACATTCCGCGTCGAGGCGCTTCGTGCAGGTACCGCGGTTTGGCTGCGGCTGATTGCGCACGGCGCGACTGTCGACACGTTCAGCGCATGGAGGGAGCTGGGCAAGGCTGGCGCAATGCTCGCGCTCGGCAACAGCGGTACGCAGTTGATCCTGGTCGGCACCGCACAAGATCTCGACGTGACGCTGGCCAAAACCGGTCCGTTCGCACTCATGCACACGGCGCACTGAAGCTTAGAGCTCTTGCCCCGGCATCCGCCGGGGCCTGGCGTCGCTCGCCCAGCCTGCCGCAACGGAAGGCTGGGCGTTCTTTTATGTCGAAAGGCGTGCCGGGCGAGTTTGAAGCCGGTCGTATTCGCCGGGGCCGGTAGGGCGCGACACTAACTGTCCAATTGCGTAAAATCGGTCAACCTGAACTTGCAACGGCGCCTGCGCGCCCTAACGTCAACCGCGCCATGGCCCTTCTGACCATCCTCGAATATCCCGATCCACGCCTGCGCACCAAGGCGCAGCCAGTCACTGCTTTCGACGCGGCCCTGAAGACATTCGTTGCCGATATGTTGGAGACGATGTACGCGGCTCCGGGCGTCGGCCTTGCGGCGACCCAGGTCGATATGCACAAGCAGTTATTGGTGGCCGACATGTCCGAAAATTCGGACCAGCCACTGGTGCTGATCAATCCGCGCATCCTCGAAAAGGACGGCGAGCAGGTCTACCAGGAAGGCTGCCTGTCGTTCCCTGGCATCTATGCGGATGTCGATCGCGCGCTGCATGTGAAGGTCGCGGCGCAGGATGTCGACGGCAAGCAGTTCGTGCTTGATGTGCAAGGTTCGCTCGCGGTCTGCATCCAGCACGAGATGGATCACCTCGTCGGCAAGCTGTTCGTCGACTATCTCTCTCCGCTGAAGCGTGCGCTGCTGCTCAAGCGCATGGAAAAGAAGCGTCGCCAGAGCGCTTGACCGCACAGTTGCGGCAGGCGCTTGGGGTGCAGTGTGCATGAGGTCGCATATGGGCCGACAGCCTTTTCGCTGAAGCGGCTCGCACGAGCGGCCGACTATTCCCGCCTACACTGCGCCCGACAGCGCACCAACCGCCTCACAAACGGATCGACATGAGCCAACCGCTACGCCTGGTGTTCGCCGGAACGCCGGAATTCGCCGTTCCCTCGCTGCAGGCTTGCCTTGCGAGCGGTGCCGAGGTCGTGGCTGTCTATACCCAGCCGGATCGTCCGGCAGGTCGCGGACGCAAGCTTGCAGCAAGCCCGGTCAAGCACGCCGCCTTGGCGGCCGGAATTGCAGTCGAACAACCGCAGACCTTGCGCGATACCGCGACGCGTACGCAACTCGCCGCGTACGCGCCGGATCTGATTATCGTCGTTGCCTACGGTTTGATACTGCCCAAGTCCGTACTCGCATTGCCACGGCTTGGCTGCTGGAACGTGCACGCATCCTTGCTGCCGCGCTGGCGCGGCGCAGCGCCGATCCAGCGGGCGATTCTCGCGGGCGACGCAGAAACCGGCGTCGACCTGATGCAAATGGAAGCGGGCCTCGATACCGGACCGATCCTGCTCGAAGCGCGCACGCCAATCTCATCGAGCGATACCGGCGGCAGTCTGCACGATCGCATTGCGGCGCTCGGCGCGCACACGCTCGCTGACGGACTCACGCGTACGCTGCGTGGCGAAGTGCTTGAGGCGACTGCGCAAGCCAGCGATGGCGTCGTCTACGCACACAAGCTCGACAAGGCCGAGGCGCGTTTGGATTGGAACGAATCTGCCATCGCGCTCGCGCGCAAGGTGCGTGCATTCGATCCGTGGCCAGTCGCCGAAGCGCAGATTCACGGCGAACGCCTGCGCATCTGGTCGGCTGAAGCAGTTGTTGATGATGGCGTGAAGGCGACGCCTGGCAACATCGTTGCAAGCCATCGCGATGCGATCGATATCGCGACGAGTGATGGACTGCTGCGCATCCATGAACTGCAGCGCGAAGGTGGTCGTCGCATGCCGGTGCGCGATTGGCTGAATGCGCGACGTGAGGGCGTCGCACGATGAGCAAACCGCCCGCGCGACCCTCACTGAATCGGCGCAACGCCAAACCGCTGCCGCCTCCTGCGCCCGGCGCCGCATTGCGCGCCGAGGCGGCGCGTGCGCTGGCGCGCATCGTGTTCGATGGCGTTTCGCTGCGCGCCGCGCTGATGGATGCCAACCCACGCATTGCCGATTCGCGTGACCGTTCACTGCTTGCCGCTTCGCTGTTCGCCGCTTCGCGCTGGTGGTTGCGCTTCGATGCGGCGCTCGGTTTGCTGACCGACAAGCCGCTGCCGCCAAAAGCGCGCGAAGTGCGTGCACTGCTGGTGCTCGCGCTCGCGCAACTGGCGGTGCTGCAGTTGCCGCATTACGCGGTCGTTGCTGCGTGCGTCGACGCGGCTCGCGTTCTCGGCCAGCCGCACTATGCCGGCCTCGCCAATGCGGTGCTCCGGCGTTTCCTGCGCGAACGCGCCGAGCTCGACGCCAAACTCGATGCGGACGCGGTAACGCGTCATGCGCATCCGCGCTGGCTCATCGATGCGATCGAGCGCGACTGGCCGCAGCAGGCCGAAGCGATCTTCAACGCGAACAATCACGAAGCGCGCCTCACCCTGCGCGTGAATCGACGACGCATCGAACGCGAGGCACTGCTGTCGCGCCTGCGCGCGGCCGACCTCGTCGCCGAAGCGCACGCCGATCTGCCGGATGCGATCGTGCTCGCTCAAAGCACGAACGTGACCGAACTTCCGGGGTATGCCGACGGTGCCTTTTCCGTGCAGGACGGCGCCGCACAACGCGTGGTCGACCTGCTCGATCTGCGCGACGGACTGCGTGTGCTCGACGCCTGCGCTGCACCCGGCGGCAAGGCGGCACACATGCTCGAACGCGCGCAGCTCGACCTGGTCGCGCTCGACAGCGATGCCGCCCGCCTGCCTCGCGTGCATGAAAATCTTGAGCGTCTGGGATTGGTTGCGCAGGTCCTCGTCGGCGATGCGGCAGCGCCGACCGCATGGTGGGACGGCATGCCGTTCAATCGCATCCTGATCGACGCGCCGTGCTCGGCAACCGGCATCATTCGACGCCAACCGGATATCAAATTGCACCGCCGCAGCACCGATATCGCGCCGCTGGCCACGATGCAGGCGACACTGCTGGAGGCGCTATGGCCTTTGCTGGCAAGCGGTGGGCGACTGGTCTACGCGACCTGTTCGTTGCTTCGAGCAGAGAACGAAAACGTGATCACGGCTTTCCTCGATACGCATACGGATGCGCGCGTGCTGCAGCTTCCGCTGGAGTTCGGCCACACGGCGGGAATCGGTCGTCAGAACCTGCCGGGTGAAAATGGCGGCGACGGCTTCTTTTACGCGGCGCTGGGGAAGATCAGCGGATAATCTGTTGCCGAGTTGCCGCCACGTAGATGTTAGCGGCAGGGGGCGCTGCACCAGCGGAGTCGAGAACGAGCATCCTGATGTACTGCCTGCGCCATCAAATCTTCTTTCTGTCGTTGTGTGTGCTGATCGCAGGCTGCAGCGCATGGGCGCAGCAGACGCCCGGCGCGCTTGCGGTACGCAATGCAGCGATCGTCGTGAATACGGGCGACGCTTCGCTCGAACTCGATCTTGATTGCCGCCTGAGCGGGCCGATGCAGGACGCGCTCGACCACGGAATTCCGATCACCTTGCGCGTCGACCTGCAGGCGGGACGCTGGCCGCAAACGCTGGCGACCGCGACGCAGCGCGTCGAACTGCGCTATTTCCCCTTGTCACGCCGTTATCAGTTGCGCGCGACCCATCCCGACGATGTAGGCAGTTTCGCAACGCCGGCTTATCTGGTCGCTGCGCTTGGTTCGTTGCGCCTCGGCCTCCCTTCCTCATTTGCAAACTTGCCGGCGGCGACGCCCATGCGGGTTTCCGCGGGTATCGATCCGGCAGCGCTGCCGGGTGCGCTGCGCTTGCCGGCATTGTTCGAGCCTGCCTGGCGGCTTGCCGCAAAGGACTATGTGTGGACCGTCGCGACGCGCTGAATTTCCTGCTGCGACGTGCGCTGCCGGCGCTGGCAGTCGGCGTGCTTCTGATCGCGTCGCTGAAGCTTGCCGAGGATGCGGCCGGCGATAGCGCGCGCTTCGCTGCGCATTATCGTTGGGTGCTGGGTGCGGCGGCGGCGGCATTGGTCATGCTCGTAGCGACGATTGGCCAGCGTCTGTGGCGGCTGCGTGGCGATCTCGTGCGTACGGCGCCGGGCGCGCGGCTCACTCGACGCTTGTTGCTGGTGCTGATTCTGCTTGCGCTGCCATCGACGATCGTCGTTTACGGCTTCGCAATGCGATTCCTCGACGCGACGATCGACAACTGGTTCGATGTGCGCCTCGAACAGGCGCTCGACAACGCGCTCGAAATCGGTCGCATCGTCGTCGACGAACGCCTGCGCAACGCCGAAAGCGCGAGTGCGGATCTCGCGAAGCGCCTTGCGGCGGACCCATCGACATCGAGTCAATCCACGCTCGACGACACGATCGAGCCGCTGGGCGCGATCGAGCTGACCGTGTTCGGCGCCGACGGCCACGTGCTCGCGACCGCGAGTTCGGACCCGCGCTATTTGAATCCGCCGATTCCCGACAGCGCGCTGATGATGCGCCTGCAAGGCGATGGCCGTTATGCGGCGGCGGAGCCGTTCGGTGATGCGCTGGCGCTGCGCGTCGTCTTGCCGCTCGGCACTTCCAATGCCAGCGACACCGCGCTTGCGGGGCGAATTTTGCAGGGAATCTTCCCGTTGCCCGCGCGGCTGCAGCCGCTGACCCGAGGCATCGAGCGCGCCAATTTCGATTTTCAGCGACTGAAATTCCTGCGCGGCTCGCTGAAGCTGACCTTTGCGTTGATCCTGACGTTCGTGCTGCTGCTGTCGGTGCTGGTGGTGGTACTCGCCGCGTTCGGCATCGCGCGTCGTCTGGTCGCGCCGGTCGGACGCCTCGCCGCGGCGACGCGCGCAATCGGTGCGGGGCGTTATGACACGCCATTGCCAAATGCCAGCGACGACGAACTCGGTTTCCTGGTCAATTCGTTCGCGCAAATGACGCGTGAGCTTGAATTCACCAGCGCGCGAGCGCAGAAGAATGCGCGCGAAACCGAACAGCAGCGCGCATGGCTCGAAGCCGTGCTCGAACGCCTCTCGGCCGGTGTGCTCGGCTTCGATCGCGACGGCCATCTGCGCGTTGCCAATCGCGCCGCCGAAGCCATTCTCGGCGTGACGCTA
>JBBRZD010000012.1:0-21174 GCA_038237055.1 Lysobacterales bacterium
AAGCACATTTGTTAGCTATCTCTCTACCAAATCTTTGCGCTCCAAGGCACCGAAGCCTCGGCGCTAGTCATTGGATGATGTCGCGCCGAATCGCAAATCGCCCATGTCAGCTTCAGGTCTAAAGAATGAGTTCGCGGTCAGCGTTGGATACACACGAGTAACCAAAAGGAGTGGCATGGCCAGAAATTTTGGTACGCCCTCGCAACAGTAACCTGAGAGAATCCGCGGCGACGAACGGAAAAACGCGGGAATGAACGGGAATGATCGAGGCAACAAAGATCCTGTCGCCTGACGGCGGGAGGCAGAAGTCCGCGTCCTGGCGGCTTTGCGTCGCGCCGATGATGGATTGGACCGACCGCCACTGCCGCTATTTCCATCGTCTGCTGTCGCCGCATGCATTGCTGTACACGGAAATGGTCACGTCGCCGGCCGTGATCCACGGTGATCGCGAGCGCCTGCTTGGTTTCGATGCGGCCGAGCATCCGGTGGCATTGCAACTGGGCGGATCGGATCCTGCCGAGCTTGCGCAGGCCGCGCGGATCGGCGTTGACTGCGGCTATGACGAGATCAACCTCAATGTCGGCTGCCCGTCCGATCGCGTGCAGTCGGGTCGTTTCGGCGCCTGTTTGATGCGCGATCCGTCGCTGGTGGCCGAATGCGTCGTCGTCATGCGCGATGCGGTCGCGCACACGCCGGCAACAGTCACAGTGAAATGCCGGCTTGGCGTCGACGAGCAGGACGAATATTCGGCGCTCGCCGACTTCGTGGATGCAGTGCATGCAGCGGGTTGCAACGTCTTCGTCGTGCACGCGCGCAAGGCCTGGCTCAAGGGTCTGTCGCCGAAGGAGAACCGCGATGTGCCGCCCCTCAACTACGAACGCGTCTACCAGCTCAAGCGCGAACACCCGCAACTGACCATCATCATCAATGGCGGCATTGTCGGCGTCGATGAGAGCCGCGATCATCTGACGCATGTCGATGGCGTTATGCTCGGTCGCGTTGCGTATCACGAGCCGTATCGCCTCGCCGAAATCGAGCATGCGCTGTACGGTACGCCATTGCCTGATCGCGATGATGTGCTGAGGCGCCTGCGCCCGTATGTCGAGGCGCACCTGGCGCGCGGCGATCGTTTGCAGCACATCAGCCGGCATATCCTGGGTCTGTACCAGGGATTGCCCGGCGCGCGCGCCTATCGGCGCCTGCTCAGCGAACAGGGACATCGCACAGAGGCGGGCTGGGAAATCGTCGAGCAGGCGATCGCCGCGCGCAGCGGGGAATTGCGCAACCGAGCTGTTTAGACGGCAAGGCTGGCACAATACGCGTTGCGCTCCTCGTTGCGATCCGTCCATGTCCCTCGTCAATCTCGTCAACCTCGACTATTCAGTCGGCGGTCCGTTGCTGCTTGAAAATGTCGATCTTGCGATCGAACGTGGTGAGCGCGTATGCATAGTCGGCCGCAATGGTGCCGGCAAATCCACCCTTATGAAGCTCATCGCGGGTGAGATTCGGCCCGATGACGGCGAGGTGCGCGTCCAGGGCGGCGTGCGTATCGCCAAGCTCGCGCAGGAAGTGCCGCGCGAAATGGATGGCACCATCTTCGACGTCGTCGCTGGTGCGCTTGGCCACCTTGGCGAATGCCTCGCCGAATTCCACCGCCTCACGCATCATCTCGACGAACCCGGTGCCTATGACGCGATGGCCGCGGTGCAGGCGCGCATCGATGCCGAGCACGGCTGGGATCTCGACCAGCGCGTGACCCAGGTGCTCGCGCGGCTGGAGCTGCCCGAAGACAAGGAATTTTCCGCATTGTCCGGCGGCATGAAACGGCGTGTGTTGCTCGCTCGTGCGCTCGTGCTCAATCCGGACATCCTGCTGCTCGACGAGCCGACCAACCATCTCGATATCGAGGCGATCGCGTGGCTGGAAAAGATGCTGCTCGATTTCGCCGGCAGCGTGATCTTCGTTACGCATGACCGCCGCTTCCTGCGTGCACTCGCGACGCGCATCGTCGAGATCGATCGCGGCCAAGTGACGAGCTGGCCCGGCGACTATGAAAACTACCTGCGCCGTCGCGAGGAACGCCTGCATGCGGAAGCGCAGGCGAGCGCGCTGTTCGACAAGAAGCTTGCGCAGGAAGAAGTGTGGATCCGCCAAGGCATCAAGGCTCGCCGCGTGCGCAACGAGGGGCGAGTGCGCGCGCTCGAAGCGATGCGCCGCGATCGTGCGCAACGGCGCGAACTCGGCGGCAACGCGAAACTGCAGGTTGGCATCGCGGCGAATTCGGGACGCCGCGTCATCGATGTGGACAACATCCGTTTCGGTTTCGGCGAGCATCTCATCGTCGACGGGCTCACGACCACGGTGCAGCGCGGCGACCGCATCGGCCTGATCGGCGCGAACGGGTCAGGCAAGACGACATTGCTGAAGTTGCTGTTGGCGGAACTTGCGCCACAGTCGGGCGAAGTGCGTCTGGGCACCAATCTGGAGATCGCGTATTTCGACCAGCACCGCACCCATCTGCGCGAAGACCTCAGCGCGCTCGACAATGTGTCCGAGGGCGCCGAATTCATTCAGATCAACGGCGCGCGCAAGCATGCGATCGGCTACATGCAGGATTTCCTCTTTTCGCCCGAGCGTGCGCGTGCACCGATCACCGCGTTGTCCGGCGGCGAGCGCAATCGCCTGCTGCTGGCGAAATTGTTTGCCAAACCGTCGAATCTGCTGGTGATGGATGAGCCGACCAACGACCTCGACGTCGAGACGCTGGAGCTGCTCGAAGAGCTTCTGGCGAGCTACGCTGGCACCTTGCTGCTGGTCTCGCACGATCGCGAATTTCTCGACAACGTGGTGACCAGCACGCTCGCACTCGAAGGGGAAGGGCGCGTCGGCGAATACATCGGCGGCTACAGCGACTGGCAGCGCCAGTCCGAAGCCGCAGCGACTGCGCGCAAGCAGCACGAGCGGTCGGTTGCCTCGGCGGTGGCAGCGCCGGCAGGTGCCACGACGGTGTCGGCCAAGCGCAAGCTCAACTACAAGGACGCGCGCGAACTCGAGGAATTGCCGCTGAAGATTGAAATGCTGGAAACGAAGATTGCTGCGCTCGGCGCGACTATGCAGGAGCCCTCGTTCTATCAGCAAGACAGTGCGCGTATCGTCGCGATCAACAATGAACTTGCAGCGTTGCAGAGCGACCTCGATGCGACGTACTCACGCTGGCAGGAACTGGACGCCGGCTAGGCTTGTTCGAAAGCAATCCGGGCACCAAGTCCCAGTTCATCGCGAGCTGCGCCGATAGGGCTGAAACACGATGACGGCTCAATCGTCATCTGATGTTGGCGGCGGTGGCGACGGTGGCGACGGCGGCGCCGCAGGCGCTGGTTCCAGCGCGTTCAATGCGGCAGGCGCCGCTGTTCTCACCGTTGGTGGCGCCGGTGGTGGTGGCGGTGCTGGAGGCGCCGGCATAGAACGCGGCATCGGCGGGGCAGGGGGCGCGGGGGGCAGCGGCGGCAGCGGCGGCATACTGAAAATCGACTTGAATTCCGGCGCTTTCATGTTGAGTGCGAGCGCCTTGCGATCGCGCATGATCTTGATCTGCACGTCCTTGCCCGCAGGTTGATCGCGCAGTGCGCGCATCACGTCATCGGGGCGACTTACAGATTCTTCGCCGACGCGCGTGATCACATCGCCAGCACGCAGGCCTGGCAGCGAGTCGGTATCCGCCGAGATCACGAGCGCGCCCTTGTCGATACCAAAATAGCGGCCGAGGTCGGCGTCGACCGGCGCCAGATTGATGCCCCACCACGGCATCTCATGGCGCATCGCGTGGCGGGCCTGTTCCATCGCTTCGCGCACCTGCGTGCTGTTGACGCGCATGGCTTCGTGTTGCGCCTGCTCGACTACGGCATGAATCTTTTCCTTGTAGCGCGTGGCGCGTTCGACGTTGGCGCGGATGCGTTCGATGAAATCCTTCGGCAGGGACGGATGCTCCGGGTCTTCATTCATCAGCACCGGCCAGTTCCAGGCCTCGCGGCGTTCGGCCGACAGTACGACGACGCCTTTCTGCGTGCCACGCAGATATTCGATGCCGACGCTCTGGTTTTCCTTGAGGTCGGCAAGGTGCTCGCGTGCAGTCGCCAGCGCGGCTTCGGGGTCGTCGCCGGCGATCGGACGCTGGTCGATCGCAGTGATCACATCGCCATCGCGTAGGCCCGCGTGCGCGGCGGGACCATCCGGCGTCACGCCGCTGATGCGTACGCCAGCCTTGTCGCGCCCGAGCACGATGCCGATCATCGCGCGATCTGGCTGGGCGATGTAGCGGTACGCGTAGGCACGCGGGCCGACGTCGCCGAGCTGGTTCGACAGATCTGCCATGCGGCGAGAGAGCGTCTGCATCTGCGTACGCAGCTCGGCAAGCTCGGCGCGCGCGGCCTCGGCTTTTTGCGCGTCGGTATGCGCTTGGACGATGACCGGCGCGTTTGCCTTCGCGGCTGCTGAATCTGCGGCAATGGCGTGCTGCGCAATGAATGCGGTGGCGCAGGTCAGCAAGGCGATGAACAAGGTACGTTTCATGGTGGCCTCAGTTGATGGAGTTGAGCGATGTGGCCGCGGCGCGCGATGGTTCGTTGTCATTCGCCGCGATGGCGAACGCGCTGCCACGGATTGTTGCAAGGTCTTCCAGTAGGGCGACACGCTGGCGCCACAGCGGCAGGGCATCGTTGTGGTCGTGCGCGGCACCGAGCTGCACGTCGACGAGCCCGATCAGGTCTTCAACTTCGACGGCGGCCATGAGGTCGCGGCTGTCCTGCGGCGCGCGTGCGGCGACCGCTGCGATCCAGCGTTCCAGCGTCTGCGATCGCTGATACAGGTTGTCGAGTTCGTCCTTCTTTGCGAGCGTTGCCGCTTCCGAGGAAGCATGATTGGGTGCGGTCATAGCGGTTATTTCGTGCGGCGCCGGTTGCGGTTGTGCGCGCTGCAGCGTGCCGCGCGGCAGCAGCAGCGCGAAGGTGAGGCCGGCGGCGAGCGCAAGCGGAATCGCGTAGTGCCACATGCGCGGCTTGCGTCGCGAAGCGAGAGCATTCGCGAGATCGGGCCACAAGTCCGGCTGCGGCGTGGCATCCGGCAGCGCGCGCAGTGCGGCAGCGAGCGAACCTTGGGGATTTGTATTCATCTTGTCGCCCCGGTCAGACATGGCGCGGCCTCCTGTTTGTTTTCCAGCATGGATTGATCAAACACATTCGGTTCTAGCAATGCGCGCAGTCGGATGCCACCGCGCAGGACCTGCGATTTTGAGAAGCTCACCGATTTGCCGGTCATTGCGGCGATTTCCTGGTGCGTGTATTCCTCGACGTGAAACAGCCAGAGCACGCTGCGCGTCAACGCGGGGAGGCGTTCGAGCGCGTGTTCGAGATGTCGTGCGTCGGCCACGGCCCACGGCGCAGGCGCGTTGCTCGGAGAGTCGTCGTCATCCGGCAGTTCCTCGAACGAGACGCCGCGTTCGCGGCGCAGACGCATCAGAGCCTGGTTGACGACGATCTGCCGAAGCCAGCCCCAAAACGGTGAGTCACCGCGGAACTGATGGATACGTTCGAGCAGATGCAGCATTGCGTCATGCACGGTTTCACGCGCACTGTCGGCGTTGCCAAGCATGCGCAGCGCGAGCGTGTAGGACGGCCGATCGAAGGCGCGGTAGATTTGTTCGAGCGCCGCGGACTCGCCGCGGCGCGCTCGCGCGAGGACGGTGTCGGGGACGTCGATCTGGAAGCTGGCGCTGGTCACGGAATGGTTGGATGCGGCGCAGGGCTGATTGGTCGCAGGGCATGTACGGATTGCCACTGTGCCTTCATTCCCGATCCTGCGCCTCGGCCACTGTCCGCTCCCGTCCGCGCCTTCAGCGGACACTGTCCGCAGCGTGCGCAGCCCATGAATAAACTAGCCTATTCAATGAGTTGATTGATGGCACGGTCGTTGCTGTCGAAAACAACAACGCACGCCATCCAACACGGAGCCCGCCATCCAATGATTCGCGACACCTCGGCCCAGGACCGCCAAATCGCGCCGCAAGGCAATCGCAGGAAGCAGATCATGTGGATCGGCGCTGGCGTTGCAGCCGTCGTCATCGTCGCGATGTTCGTGCCGACCATCGCGCGTCTCCTGTCGGCCGATTCGTCGGCAAGCACGTCGCGGCTGCGTATCGCCGAGGTCAAGCGCGGCACGCTGACGCGTGATGTGTCAGTGCAGGGCAAGGTTATCGCCGCGATCAGCCCGACCGTCTACACGCGCTCCGGCGGCACGGTCACGCTCGACGTGCATGCGGGCGACAAGGTGAAGAAGGGCGACGTGCTCGCCGAAGTCGATTCGCCCGAGTTGACCAACAAGCTCAAGCAGGAGCAGGCGACGGTGGATAGCCTCGGGCTCGATGTCGAACGCGCGATGATCGACAATCGCAAAAGCGGTGCGACGTCGCAGATGGCTTACGCGCAGGCCAAGATCGATCGCCAGACCGCCGAGCGCGAAGTCGAACGCAACCAGAAGGCGTTCACCCTCGGCGCGCAATCGGAGATGACCGTGCTGCGAGCGAAGGACGCGCTGTCGAAAGCCAAGCTGAGCGAAGTCAATGCGCAGCACAACGTGCAGCTCGATCGCGACAGTCTCGCATTTGAACTCAAGACCAAGCGGTTTGCGCTGGATCGACAGAAATTGCTGGTCGAGGACCTGACGCGCCAGGTCGATGAATTGAAATTACGTTCGCCGGTCGACGGCCAGGTTGGCCAGCTGATAGCGCAGCAGCGTGCAAACGTCGCGCCGAACGCGCCGATCCTCAGTGTTGTCGATCTCACTGCGCTCGAGATCGAAGTGCAGGTTCCGGAAGTGTTTGCGCACGACCTCAGCCCAGGCATGGCCGCGGAAATCATCGACGGCAGCGAAAAGTACAGCGGCGAAGTCAGCGCGATCTCGCCGGAAGTTCTCAATGGACAGGTAACCGGCCGTGTGCGCTTCGGCGACAAGAAACCGGTCGGTCTGCGCCAGAGCCAGCAGCTCACCACACGCATCCTGATGGACGAACACCCGAACGTGCTGATCGTCGAGCGCGGTTCGTTCATCGATACCGGTGCCGGCCGCATCGCCTACGTCGTGCGCGGCAGCACAGCGGAGCGAACGACGATCCAGATTGGCGCGACCAGTCTCAATTCGGTCGAGATCGTCAGCGGCGTCAAGGAGGGCGATCGCATCGTGATCTCCGGCACCGATCTGTTCAATGGCGCGCAGCGCGTCGCGCTCAATTGACGAAAAGCCGGGATTGGAGATTTGGGATTGGGGATTCGGAAAAGCTGGCGCTCAAAACACGTTCCTCCAAGTCGCTGGCAACGAATCTCCGATTTCGAATCCCGAATCCCGAATCCCGAATCCCAAACGAGGCAAAGCCGATGTTGAAGATGACTCACCTGCAGAAGGTCTACCGGACCCATCTGATCGAAACCTATGCGCTGCGTGATTTCTCGATCCAGGTGCGCGAAGGCGAGTTCGTCGCGGTGACCGGCCCGTCCGGTTCCGGCAAGACGACTTTTCTCAATATCGCCGGCCTGCTGGAGGAATTCACGGGTGGCCAATACCAGCTCGATGGCGTCGACGTGCATGGCCTAAACGACGACAAGCGCTCGAAGTTGCGTAATGAGAAGATCGGTTTCATCTTCCAGAGTTTCAACCTGATTCCCGACCTCAACCTGTTCGACAACGTCGATGTACCGCTGCGCTATCGCGGCTTCGCCGCCGCCGATCGCAAGAAGCGCATCGAGGAATCACTGAGCCGCGTCGGCCTTGCTTCGCGCATGAAGCACTATCCGTCGGAACTCTCCGGCGGTCAGCAGCAGCGCGTTGCGATCGCACGCGCGTTGGCCGGATCGCCACGCCTGCTGCTTGCGGATGAACCCACCGGCAACCTCGATTCGCTGATGGCGCGCGGCGTGCTGGAGCTGATGGAGGAAATCAATCGCCAGGGCACGACGATCGTGATGGTCACGCACGATGCGGAACTCGCGGCGCGTGCGCATCGCAACGTGCATGTGATCGACGGTCAGCTCACCGACTTCGATGACGAACCTCAGTTGCGCAAGCCGACGCGTGACGATAGGTCGAGCACTGCAACCGTTGCCTGACGCTCTGCCTTCTCCCTTTGGGATCAACGTCGGCCGTCGGGCCCGCAGAGGGTCCCAATGTGAGAAGGGAAAGAAACAAGAAGGAGTCATCATGTTTGCCTATTACTTCCAACTCGGCTTGCGCAGCCTGAGGCGCAACCCGATTCTCACCGCCTTGATGGTTGTCGGCATCGGGCTCGGCATTGCCGCGAGCATGACAACGCTCACCGTCATGCATCTAATGGGCAGCGATCCGATTCCGTGGAAGAGCGACAAGTTGCACTACGTCCAGCTCGACAACTGGGACGTCAATAGCCCGTACTCCGACGACGGCCGTCCGCCCGATCAGGTGACCTATCGCGATGCGGTCGCGCTGATGGCCGCGGGCAAGGCGGACAAGCAGGTAGCGATGTTCAAGATTGCGCTGCCGGTGCAGCCACAGAACCCCGACATCAAACCGTTCCAGTCCCTCGGTCGCGCTACCTATGCGGACTTCTTCGCGATGTTCGAGCCGCCGTTCGCGTATGGGCACGGCTGGGACCGCACGCAGGATGCCGACCACGCTCGCGCGATCGTCCTGACCACGGCATTGAACGAGAAACTCTTTGGCGGCCAGGACAGCGTCGGCAAGACGCTGCGCATGAACGGCATCGATTACACCATTGTCGGCGTGATTGGCGATTGGAAGCTGCGCGCGCGCTATTACGACCTGACCAACGGCGCATTCGACGATCCGGAAGAATTCTACCTGCCGTTCACGACGGCCATCGATCTCAAGCACCGCGCCAGCGGCAACAACAGCTGCTTCAAGTCGTCGGGCGAGGGATGGGATGCGTATCTGGAATCGGATTGCGTGTGGATCCAGATGTGGGCGCAACTCGATTCGCCCTCGCGGCTGGCCGAGTACAAATCGTTCCTCGACAGTTATGTCAACGAGCAGAAGAAGCTCGGCCGTTTCGAACGTCCGCTCAACAACCGGCTGCTCGACGTGAATGCATGGATGCGCGACCAGAAAGTGGTTTCCCGTGACGTCGAAGTGCAGACCGGACTCGCCTTCGCGTTTCTGATCGTATGTCTGGTCAACACGATTGGCCTGCTGCTGGCGAAGTTCACGCGCAAATCAGGCGAGATCGGTCTGCGCCGTGCACTCGGCGCGAGCAAGCGTGAGGTGTTCACGCAGTTCCTGATCGAGTCCGCCGTGGTCGGCCTTACCGGCGGCTTCCTCGGACTGCTGCTCACCGGTCTCGGCCTGGTCGGCGTGCGCGCGCTTTACACCCAATACAAGTCGGTCGCGCATCTGGACTGGACAATGATCGCGATGACGATCCTTCTGGCGGTGGTGTCGGCGTTGCTCGCAGGGCTGTATCCGACCTGGCGTGCGTGCCGCGTGCAGCCTGCAGCGCAATTGAAGATTTAAAGGAGAGCACCATGGAAATTCGTCCCATCCTTTCGGCGCTGATGCGCAGCAAGGTATCGATGATTCTTATCGGCCTGCAGGTCGCGTTGACGCTTGCGATCGTCTGCAACGCGTTGTTCATCATCGGGCAACGTCTCGACAACATGAATCGCCCGAGCGGAATGAACGAGGCCGACACGTTCTGGTTCGGCAGTGCCGGCTTCAGCGATGGCTACAACGCGTCGGCGACCGAGAAATCGGATCTCGCGCTGCTGCGGCAGATGCCCGGCGTCGCCGCGGCGACGAGCACGAATTCGGTGCCGATGAGCGATGGCGGCTGGAGCACCGGAGTCAATTTGCAACCGCAGCAGAAGACCTCGACTGCGGAGACCACCCTCTACCTCGTCGATTCCGAAGCGATGAACGCCTTCGGTACCAAACTCATCGCCGGTCGCGCATTCAAGCCTGAGGAAATCGTGTCGGCAAAATTCGGCGACAATGTGCAGCCGCCTTCGATCATCGTCAGCAAGGCGTTGGCCGACAAGTTGTTCCCGAACGGCGATGCGCTCGGCAAGCCGGTCTACATGGACAAGGACCCGCCGACGAGCACCATCGTCGGCATCGTCGAACGTGCTCAGGCGCCGTGGGTCACCAGCGAGAACATCGAGAATTCGATATTCGCGCCGGTGTCGATGCCCTCCGGTAATTCGACGCGATACCTCGTGCGTGCAGAACCGGGTCGGCGCGATGAAGTGATCAAGGCGGTCGAGCAGAAGCTCACCGAAGCGAATCCGGGCCGCATCATCGGCAAGATGCGCACGATCGAACAGACGCGAAAGGACGCGTATGCGGGGGACCGTGCAATGGCGATCATCCTTTCCGTGGTGATCTTCGCGTTGCTGTGCATCACTGCGCTCGGGATCGTCGGCATGGCGAGTTTCTGGGTGGCGCAGCGTACGCGCCAGATCGGCACGCGACGTGCGCTCGGCGCGACCCGCCTCGACATCCTGCGCTACTTCCAGACCGAGAATTTCATCATTACAACGATGGGATTGATCGCAGGTGGCATTCTTGCGTACGCCTTCAGCCTGTGGCTCATGCACACGTACCAGTCGCCACGCTTGCCGTGGTACTACGTGCCGATCGGCTTTGTCTGCCTGTGGGCCCTCGGTCAGCTCGCGGTGCTCGGTCCGGCGTTGCGCGCATCGCGCGTGCCGCCTGCAGTGGCGACACGCAGCGTCTGATCGAACGTGCGTCATTGAACATCGAGGTTGCGGCGGTCGCCGCAGCTTCCTTGTCTGCATCATCGTCGTGGGCTGACTTTCGACACGCTGACTTCCAGCACTGTGCGATCGCGGTGTGCTCGTGGAGAGTGCGCATTCTGATTCATCCCTCCAAGGACGCCGAATGACTCCCTCAACCATCAAGCCATTGATCCTTGCGATGGCTGCTGCCTGCAGCTTCGCGGTTCACGCCGCACCCGCCGCCGACACAGCTGCACGCGTCAAGGCGTTGAACGACCTGCTCGCCGAGCAGTGGCAGTATCAGTTGAAGCAGTCGCCGGAGTTCGCGACGATTCTTGGCGACCTGCGCTACAACGATAAATGGGGCGATGCCTCGCTCGCGCACAGCAGGCAGCAGAAGGAAGATGCCGAAGGTTTTATCAAGCGCTTCGAAGCGATCGACACGTCGGGATTTTCCGATAGCGACAAGCTCAATCAGCAGTTGATGGTGCGCCAGCTCAAGGATGGAGTGCGTTCGTTTGACTTGAAGTTGGATGAGATGCCGCTGGACCAGATGGGTGGAGCACACTTGCAGCTGGCAGGCTTCGTCAGTTCCATTCCGTTCCAGAACACCAAGGAATACGACGACTACCTCGCGCGCCTGCGCGCGGTGCCCACCGTGTTTGCGGACATCACCGAAGTCGCGAAACAGGGGCTGCGCGACGGCATGATGCCGCCCAAATACCTGCTTGAGAAAGTCATCACGCAGATCGACAACATTGCCAAGCCGGCTGGTGCGGACAGCTCGTTCGCCGAACCGCTCAAGCATTTTCCAGACAGCGTGCCGGAAGCCGAGCGCAAGCGCCTGCACGATGCGATCATCGCAGCGATCGACAACGACGTGCGCCCGGCGTATCGCAAGCTCGGCGAGTTCGTCGCCAAGGACTATGCGCCACACGGTCGCACCGATCCTGGTGTATGGACACTCCCCAATGGCGACGCGATCTATCGCTTCGATGTCGAGCAGATGACGACGACGACGAAGACGCCGGCGGAGATCCACGCGCTTGGCTTGTCCGAAGTCGCGCGTATCGAGGGCGAGATGACGAAGATCGCCAAGTCGCAGGGTTTCGCCGATCTGGCTGCGTTCCGCGCATCGCTGGCGAAGAATCCGAAGACACACGCGACATCGCGGGAAGACATCCTCAATCGCTATCGTGGGTTCATCGCGCAGATGCAGCCGGAGTTGCCGAAGTTGTTCGGTTTGCTGCCCAAGACCAAGGTCGAAGTCGTGCCGGACGAGGAATTCCGCGAGAAGGAAGCGTCGGCTGCCGAATACCATCAGGGCACGCCGGATGGCTCACGCGCCGGCAAGGTCTACGTCAACACCGGCGACTTCGCCAATCGCAGTACGCTGGCGATCGAATCGACCGCGTATCACGAGGCGATCCCGGGCCACCATATGCAGATCTCGATCGCGCAGACCTTGCCCGCGTTGCCGCCGTTCCGTCAGCAGGCCGGTTATACCGCTTATGTCGAGGGCTGGGCGCTGTATTCGGAGCAGCTGGGCAAGGACATCGGCTTCTACAAGGATCCACTATCGGACTATGGTCGTCTGGCCGACGAGTTGCTGCGCGCCGACCGCCTCGTGCTCGACACCGGCGTGCATTTCAAGCACTGGACACGTCAACAGATGGTCGATTTCTTCCACTCGCATTCGAGTGAGGATGAGCCGAACGTGCAGGCTGAGACCGATCGTTACATCAGCTGGCCGGGTCAGGCGCTGGCGTACAAGATGGGTCAGTTGAAGATCCTCGAGCTGCGCGCGCGCGCGAAGAAGGAACTCGGCGACAAGTTCGACATTCGCGGCTTCCACGATCGCGTTCTGGATGGCGGCGCGTTGCCGCTGGACGTGCTCGATGCCCGCGTCAGCGAGTGGATCGCCTCGGTCAAGGCATCCAAGCCAGCCGCACACTCATCGTAATCGGATCGATACCGCAGGCGGGCGTGGCTGCAATGTCGCGCCCGATCTGCAACCATTGGGCATCGCGCCGCATCCAAGCGGCGCATGCACGTACAAGAGACCTCTACAGAAATGATGCGCACGGTCTTGGTGATCGACGACAACCCGGCGGTCGGAACCGCGCTCGATCTGCTGTTCAGTCTGCGCGAGATTCGCACCGTGGTCGCGAGCTCGCCGGACGAAGGCATGGAGGTGCTTGCGCGCGAGCCGATCGATCTCGTCGTACAGGACATGAATTTCAGTACCGACACGACCTCGGGCGAGGAAGGTATCGCACTGTTCCGTGCGATCCGCGATCGTCATGCGGACCTGCCGATCGTGCTACTCACCGCGTGGACGCATCTGGAAACCGCAATTGAACTCGTCAAGGCAGGCGCGGCCGACTATCTCGCCAAGCCGTGGGACGATCACAAGTTGTCTGCGACCGTCGAGAATCTGCTCGAACTTTCCGAGGCAACGCGAGAAGTTGCGCGTTTCCGCGAGGAACGCCGGCGCCGGCGCAAGACGCTGGATGCGAAGTACGACTTGCGCGGCATCGTGTTTGCGTCGTCTGCGACCGAACGCGTGGTCGAACTTGCCTGCCAGGTCGCGCGCGCCGACATTCCTGTCCTGATCACCGGGCCGAACGGGGCGGGTAAGGAACGCATCGCTGAAATCATCCAGGCGAACTCCGCCGTCAAGGCCGGGCCATTCGTGACCGTCAATTGCGGCGCGCTCCCATCTGAATTGATCGAGGCGGAGTTGTTCGGCGCCGAACCCGGCGCGTATACCGGCGCCTCGAATCGTGCACGAGAGGGCCGCTTCGAGATTGCCGACGGCGGCACCTTGTTCCTCGACGAGATCGGTAATCTGCCACTCGCGGGCCAGGCCAAACTGTTGCGCGTACTGGAGAGCGGCCAGTTCGAGCGCATCGGTTCGAGCAAGACGCGCAAGGTCAAGGTGCGCGTGATCAGCGCGACGAATGCCGACGTGCCGGCGATGATCCGCGATGGTCGCTTTCGCGAAGATCTGCTGTACCGACTCAACGTAATCGAATTACGCCTGCCGTCGCTGGCCGAACGCAGCGAAGACATCGTGCCGCTGGCCGAGTCTTTCCTCGACGGCGCAGCCGTGCTGGATGACAGCGCGCGAGGCGCACTCGTCGGCCATGCGTGGCCCGGCAACGTGCGCGAACTCAAGAATGCGATCCAGCGCGCGGCCCTGTTGTGCCAGGGTGGCGTAATCACCGCGCGCGATCTAGGCCTTGTTGCGGTGCGCGTTGGCAATGGCCGCATCGCACCCGAGGCCGAGCCCGATCGCGAGATGATTGAGACCGCGTTGAAAGCGGCGCGCGGTGTGATCAGTCAGGCGGCGGCCGAGCTCGGCCTGTCGCGACAGGCGCTATATCGGCGCATGGGAAAGCTGGGGATCGAGCCGGGAAATGGGAGTCGGGAAGCGGGAATCGCAGAAAATAATGCGACTGCTCGTTGATTTCCGCGAAGGTTTCGCCGTCCCAGCGAACACGCGAGCTTGCCGTCTTCGTAGGGAGCAATCCTGTCGATACGGGATCACGGCATTTATCAGGGCAACGAGCATATAGTCTCCCGATTCCCGATTCCCGATTCCCGATTCCCGATTCCCGGCTCCAATGCGCCTGATCTCGCTCGAAGGAAAACTCGCCGCCGCGCTGTGCGTTGTCATGGTCGCTGCCGCAGTCCTTGCTGCATGGGCAACGATCTGGCTTTCTTCGCCGTGGCTCGGTGCGGGAGCTGCCGTACTCGCCCTCACACTTCCCGCACTGATTTTCGCACGCGCGATGGCGCGGCCGGTGGCGGCGCTGATTCGCGCCTTGTCAGGCAGTGTCGTCGCGTTCCGCGATGGCGATTTCAGTTTTTCCATTGGCGGGCAGCGTAGCGATGAGGTGGGCGATCTCGTCGATGCACACAACGAGCTCGGTCGCGTGCTGCGCGAAGAACGCCAGAACCTGTTCCAGCGCGAGCTGCTGCTCGATACCGTCGTGCAGAACACACCGACGGCGCTGATCCTGGTCGAAGAGCGAGGCCATGTCGTCTACGCGAATCTCGCTGCAAGGCAACTGCTAAACGGCGGACGGCCGCTGAACGGCGAACGCTTCGAGGAAATCGTCGCCACCGCACCGGCGCCGCTCGCGCACGCGATAGCGAGCGACGTGGATAGCCTCTTCAGTGTGCCGTTCGAGCAGGAGGAGGAAACCTTTCATCTGTCGCAACGCTCCTTCACGTTGCAGGGCCGCTCACATCGGCTGTATCAGTTGAAACGACTGACGCGCGAACTGGCGCGCCAGGAAGTGGCGACATGGAAGAAAGTGATCCGCGTGATCAGTCATGAATTGAACAACTCATTGGCGCCGATCCGCTCGCTATCGCACTCGGGGCGCGAGCTGGCCCGCCTCGGCGACATGACGCGTCTTGGGATTGTGTTCGACACGATCGAGGAACGCACGCGTCATCTCGAAGGATTCATCCAGGGCTATGCGCGTTTCGCCAAGCTGCCGCTGCCACGCAAGGAGCCGGTTGAGTGGGCGCCATTCGTCGATGCGCTTTCACGTAACTATGCGTTCAAATTGGCTGGCGAGTTGCCGACGGTGCCGGGCTTGTTCGATCGCGCACAAGTCGAGCAGGTGCTGATCAATCTGCTCAAGAACGCGCATGAGGCCGGCGGCGCGAATGATGCGATCGAACTCGGTGTCGTCTTGCATGGTCGCGAACTTCGCATCGAAGTCGCCGACCGCGGCAGTGGCATGACCGAGACAGTGCTCGCCAACGCCCTGCTGCCGTTCTATTCGACCAAACGCAGCGGCTCCGGACTTGGCCTTGCGCTCGCTCGCGAGATCGCCGAAGCGCATGGCGGTCGCGTGCAGCTCGCCAATCGCCGTGAGGGCGGCCTCGCCGTGACCCTCGCGTTGCCGCAGGCGGAAACTGCCGTCAAGTCCTGATTGCCCAATCGTCTTCAACGGTCCGAGGCTTGCAGCGCATATACTTGCGTCATTCGGAATCACCCTTGCTGGAGAGACGTCATGGGAATGTATCTGCCGATCATCGTCGTCATCGTCGCGGTGATCATGCTGTCAAAGCTTGTGCGCATCGTGCCGCAGGGTTTTGAGTGGACGGTCGAGCGCTGGGGCAAATATACCCACACGCTGGAGCCGGGTTTCCATCTGCTGATCCCGGTGATGCAGAACGTCGGTCGCAAGATCAACATGATGGAGCAGGTGCTCGACGTGCCGTCGCAAGACGTGATCACCAAGGACAATGCGGTCGTCAAGGTCGATGGTGTCGTCTTCTATCAGGTGCTCGACGCGGCGAAAGCAGCCTATGAGGTCTCGACGCTGGAAATCGCGATCATCAACCTGATCATGACCAACATCCGTACGGTCTTGGGCGGACTCGATCTCGACGAATCGCTGTCCAAGCGTGACGAGATCAACGCGAAGCTGCTGCGCGTGATTGATGAAGCGACGCATCCGTGGGGCCTCAAGGTCACGCGCATTGAGTTGAAGGACATTCAGCCGCCGCGCGATCTGGTGGACTCAATGGCGCGCCAGATGAAGGCCGAGCGCGAGAAGCGCGCGAACATACTCGATGCGGAAGGTTTTCGTCAGGCTGCGATCCTCAAGGCCGAAGGCGAGAAGCAGTCGGTGATCCTCGCCGCCGAAGGCCAGAAGGAGGCGGCGTTCCGCGAGGCTGAAGCACGCGAGCGTTCGGCCGCGGCCGAAGCGAAGGCGACGGAAGTGGTGTCGGCGGCGATCGTCAATGGCGACGTCAACGCGCTCAATTATTTCGTCGCAAACAAATATATCGAAGCACTGAAAGCGATGGCCGCCTCACCGAACCAGAAGATGCTGTTGCTGCCGATCGAAGCGACCGGCGTGCTCGGCTCACTCGCGGGCATCGCGGAACTGGCGAAGAACGCTCTGGCGGACCAGGCCGCGCCGCGCGCACCGACGCCACCTCGCGTGGCGCCGCCACAGCCGCCGCAGATTCCTCGTTAATCTCATTACGGTCGTCATTCCGGCGGCTTTCAACACTCGAAGGGCGGGTCAAGCCGGAATCCAGCACCTGCGCTCTAGTTCGTTTGCGGCAGGAACTGGATCCCGGCATTCGCCGGGATGACGAGAAAGGAAAGACCATCCCACTATTGGACCTGCATCCATGGATAATCTCGTCAACAACTACGGCTGGTGGATCGCGGCGCTCGTACTGATTGCCGCCGAGATGATCCTGCCCGGCTACTTCCTGCTCTGGATCGGCGTCGCCGCAGGCATCCTCGGTGTCGTGACGCTGATCGCGCCGAACCTGCCCGAGATCGCGCAGGCGGTGCTGTTCGCTCTGCTCGCGCTTGCTTCCTGTCTTGTCTACTGGCGCTACATCCGACCAATCGCCGAGCAACGCGACGATCAGCCGCTGCTCAATCGGCGCGGCAAGAAACTTGTCGGCGAACGCTTCGTCCTGATCGAGCCGATCGTCAATGGTCGTGGCAAGGTCAAGGTCGGCGATGGGCAGTGGCTGGCTGAAGGGCCGGATATGCCGGTGGGTACTGAGGTGGAAGTGGTCGCTGTGGACGGGACAGCATTGAGGGTGAAGGCCATCCCATAGCAGCCGCATTTTCTTTAATGCCGGGAGCTCGAAGTAAACGGATCACTTTGAATGAGATTTCGCGTGGGTTCGCGCGTTGGATTGTCATGTTGGATCGCGATCTCGATACTTGCGGCGTGTTCTTCGCTACGGCCTGTACCAAAGCTGGCGACATAAGGAGACGTGCGTGCGCAGAAGCTGGCGGCTCCCGATTCCGAACGCTACGAACATCTGACAAATATCGAGTACATCCAGGCGCTCGCGTATCCGGAGAACGTGCCGCCGGCCTATCCGGCGGAGCTGCTTGCCCGACGTCTGCTTCCGATAACCATCACAGTCAGGCTGGTTGTCGGTGCGGACGGTGTCGTAGCTGGTGTCGAATCGCTGGGTGCGACGACGACATCCGAGCGCGACCACTTGTTCGAGGCCGTGCGTGAAGCCTGCTTGCTGTGGAAATTCTCGCCACTGATCCGGCTCGATCTAGACGCCGGTCCGACGGTCGTAACCGGAGACAGCGGAACGACTACCTATAAGGGCCGCCCGATCGCACTGCCGTTCCATCTCGATTACGAGTTCAACTTCAGTCAGCACGACGGCCGACCGCAGATCGAAACGAGCGCTGGAAATCCGCCGAAATAGCCCGCAGTGCTGATTTCCGGCAGCGGCCACGCTGGGGCAGACAACGACGCAGTTCCGCCGCGATAATACGTGTCCATATCGACGCCGCGAACAAGCCATGACGCAAAAGACCATTCTCAACGAAACCCACCGTGCGCTAGGTGCCAAGATGGTCGACTTCGGCGGCTGGGACATGCCGATCAGTTATGGCTCGCAGATCGAGGAGCACCATGCGGTGCGCCGCGACGCGGGCATGTTCGATGTCTCGCACATGACGGTCGTCGACTTGAATGGCGCGCGTTGCCGCGAGTTCCTGCGTCGGTTGCTGGCGAACAACATCGACAAGCTCAAGGTGTCGGGCAAGGCCTTGTACTCGTGCATGCTGAATGAGCACGGTGGCGTGATCGATGACCTGATCGTGTATTTCCTGAGCGAGGATTTCTTCCGCGTTGTCGTGAATGCGTCGACGCGCGACAAGGATCTAGCCTGGATCGAAAAACAGGCGGCCACATTCGATGTGAAAGTGACCGAGCGTCCCGAGTTCGCGATGATTGCGGTGCAGGGGCCGAATGCGCGCGACAAGGTGCTTGGCCTGCTGACGCCGGAGACGCGTGCGAAGGCGGCGAAGATCGGCAAGTTTGTCGCAACCGAAGGGGACGGCCTATTCATTGCGCGGACCGGCTATACCGGCGAGGACGGTTTCGAGATCATCGTGCCGCAGAAAGATGCGGTCGCTTTCTGGAACAAGCTCGTTGAGGCAGGTGTCGCGCCCGCCGGACTCGGGGCGCGCGATACGCTGCGCCTCGAAGCCGGCATGAATCTGTATGGCCAGGACATGGACGAGACGACCACGCCGTGGGAAGCAAATCTCGGCTGGACGGTCGTACTCGACGAAGGCCGCGACTTCATCGGCCGTGGCGTGCTCGAAAAACAGAAGGCCGAGGGCGGCCATCGCGTGATGGTCGGCTTGGTCATGGACGACAAGGGTGTATTGCGTCACGGCCAGCGCGTGGTGACGCCGAACGGCGACGGCGAGATCCTGTCGGGCAGCTTCTCGCCGACTTTGACCAAGTCGATTGCGTTCGCTCGCGTGCCAGCCGATTCGACCGGTACGCTGCAAGCGGACATCCGCGGCAAGCTGGTGCCCGTGCGTGCGGTCAAGTATCCGTTCGTGCGCGACGGCAAGCCGTGCGACGGCGTTTGAGTTTCCATTCGCGCGTATCGGTTTACATTGCTAGAATTGGTTTTCAGCGGTACCCATCAAGGACTTGAGCCATGCAAGAAATTCCCGGCGACCTGAAGTTCATGAAATCCCACGAGTGGGCGCGCATCGAAGACAAGGGTATGGTCACGGTCGGTATATCCGATCATGCCCAAGGCCTGCTCGGTGATCTCGTCTATGTCGAGTTGCCGAGCATTGGCGATACGGTCAAGGCGGGCAACGCCTGCGCAGTGGTCGAATCGGTGAAGGCGGCTTCGGACATCTATGCGCCTTTCTCAGGCGAGATCGTCGCGGTCAATGAAGCGCTGCCAGACAAACCCGAAACCATCAACGAAGACGCCTACGGCGATGGCTGGATCTTCGTGATCCAGCCGGACAACCTTGCCGAAGAGCAGGAAGACCTGCTTGATCCGGATGCCTACGCCGAGCTGATCGAGAACGACGAGCACTGATCGCGAGACGGGTCGGACTTTCGCAATTGAAGACGAAGGCGCACGAAAGTGCGCCTTCGTCGTTTGTTACCGGCGCACGTCTTCGCGGCGGGCTGCTAAGGTCATCACATACCTCGCCGAGGTCCCGCTGCTGGTCGCCCGCCGCCGCGCAGGCGGGCGCTGTCATCCATTCCGTCGCTTGGCACAAGCCGACTGCGCTGAACGTGCCGTAGCGGCGTCTCAGCAGATCCGCGGCTTCTGACCGTGGTTCCGACGGATAGTCCGGAGCGCGAGTTTTTCGTGCGCGGACGGGCGCGAGTCAGCGAGATTCTGGGTGACGCTGTCGGCTTCGCGAATTCCGGCGCTGGCATCGCGCCGCTCTGGTCGTGCGCACCGTGATTCGCAGCGATCGCTCGCCGACATCCAATCGAAAGTTGCCGTGGCCCGCCATGCGATCGTTGCGACGGCTTCGCGCGCATCCAAACCAACTCGGCGCGATGCAGCGATCGCCCATGCGAATAAATGCGGCACGTGGAAAGTGGCAACGCAATTTCCGGCGAGTGCGCCTTGTTCGAACTTTTGTTCTGGTGCGACTCGGTGATCGCATTCGCACAAACGCCGATGACGATTAAGAAGCGGTTACGCAGAAAATTTTCGGCGCGAATGTCGCGGGCGACGACGAACATCCGCAGCGCGATGACGTCTCATCGACGTGTCCAATGGCGACGACGAGAGTCTTCGGGTTCGTTCGTTTTGCCGACGCGGAGGTGGCGACGGTCGCCCAATCGAAAAATATTTTTTCGACCGTTCACCCGCCGTTTGGTCTGCCGGCGTCACTCGATTTCCTGCCATGACGCATGCGAACCAATGCGCGTTCGTCATGGCACTGTTTCTATAAGAGAATGGAATCGGCAAGAGGAAGAATCCCTGAGAACCGCACCACAGCTTGCTCTAAAGGCTTTTGATACTATTTCAAGAAAGAATCGTTTGGACGTCTAGACGTTTATATGTCTTCGAATATACGAATGCAAAATGCCCCGTTTTAGGGTGATTTTCGCCTCCCGGAAGGCGTCCAGCAGTCGTGTGGGAACTGCTTGTTTCGCATAAGAAAATTGTTGACACGCGCACTCGACAGTAATAGTTTCTGCGCCGGCGTGACAAACAAGTAAAGGATTTATGACTTCAGCGCGCTTCATCGCCCCGTACATTGATCACGGTACGAAAGCCGGGTCGGTGAAGAAAATCACGGTGTCGGTTCCGTTTCATATTCTCAAGCTTCTGTCCAACGAACGGACCCGCCGCCAGGTCGGCGATTTACGCCACGCCACCAACAGCGATTTGCTGTGCGAAGCATTCCTTCACGCTTTTACTGGGCAACCACTGCCAACTGACGAGGAGTTAAAACGCGATATGGCTATGAAGAAAGCAGCAGCAAAGAAGAAACCCGCCGCTAAGAAAGCAGCGAAGAAGGCCGTGAAGAAGGCCGTCAAGAAGACAACCGCCAAGGCAAAGACCGCCACCGCTCGCAAGACCGGTG
>JBBRZD010000013.1:0-21000 GCA_038237055.1 Lysobacterales bacterium
AACCTCTAACGCGCTGCAAGACTTGTGGTGACGGCCTATTCCGGGCATCTTCATACGATCGTTTGAATCGGAATACCCGCGTGCGCTATCCCAACCTGTTCGCCCCGCTCGATCTCGGCTTTACCACGCTGCCGAACCGCGTGCTGATGGGCTCGATGCACACCGGGCTTGAAGACCACGCGCGCGATTTTGACAAACTCGCCGCCTACTTTGCCGAACGCGCACGAGGCGGTGTCGGCTTGATGGTGACCGGCGGATTTGCGCCGAGCATCGCCGGATGGCTCACGCCGTTCGGCAGCCGCCTGTCGATGCCGTGGCAGGTCGCCCCGCACCGCAAGGTCACACAAGCGGTACATGCAGAAGGCGGACGCATCTGCCTGCAAATTCTGCACGCGGGTCGTTACGCCTATCACCCTTTGTCGGTCGCGCCGTCGCGAATCAAATCACCGATCACGCCGTTCACGCCTCGCGCGCTCAGCACAAGCGGGGTCGAGCGCACGATCGGCGACTTCGTCAATTGCGCGCGCAAGGCGCAGGACGCAGGCTACGACGGCGTCGAAGTCATGGGTTCGGAGGGTTACCTCATCAACGAATTCCTGACCGAGCGCACCAACAGCCGCGAAGACCAATGGGGCGGTTCTGTCGAGAACCGCCAGCGTTTTCCGGTCGAAATCGTTCGGCGCATGCGCGCTGCCGTTGGCACGAACTTCATCATCATTTATCGCCTGTCGATGCTCGATCTGGTCGAACGTGGGCAGAGCTGGGACGAGGTCGTCGCGCTTGCGAAGAAGATCGAAGCGGCCGGCGCGACCCTGATCAACACCGGCATTGGCTGGCACGAGGCGCGCATCCCTACCATCGTGACTTCAGTGCCGCGCGCAGGCTTCGCCTGGGTCACGCGGCGCATGAAGGCCGAGGTGAAGATTCCGCTGATCACGACAAACAGGATCAACATGCCCGATGTCGCCGAGCGGATTCTTGGAGAAGGCGATGCCGACATGGTGTCGATGGCGCGACCATTCCTCGCCGATCCGCAATGGGTCGCAAAGGCGCGCGACGATCGCGCGGCCGACATCAACACCTGTATCGCCTGCAATCAGGCCTGTCTCGATCATGTGTTCGAAAATAAACGCGCGAGCTGCCTGGTTAATCCACAGGCCTGTCACGAAACCGAACTGGTGATTCGTCCCGCAATCACAACGAAGAAAATCGCGGTCGTCGGTTCGGGACCCGCCGGGCTCGCGTGCGCAACGACGCTGGCCGAACGCGGCCACGCGGTTACGTTGTTCGAACAGGCACACGAGATCGGCGGCCAGTTCAACATGGCCAAACGCATTCCGGGCAAGGAGGAATTCCATGAAACGCTGCGTTATTTTGCGCGTCGCATCGAGCAAACCGGCGTCACGCTGCGCTTGGCCACGGCCGCGACGCCAGCGCTGCTTCGCGCGGGCAGGTTCGACGATGTGGTGTTCGCAACCGGAGTGAGTCCACGCTCGTCGAGCATTCCCGGTAGCGAGCGCGCAAATGTCCTCAACTATGTCGACGTGCTGCGTGGCGATGCAAAGGTCGGTGCGCGCGTCGCGATCATCGGCGCCGGCGGCATCGGCTTCGACGTCGCTGAATTCCTGGTCGAGGACGCGCCGTCACCGACTACCGATATCGCGCGCTGGACGCATGAGTGGGGTGTCGACACGACGCTCGCTGCACGCGCCGGTCTGATCAAGGCAGCGCCGGAAGCGCCGCTACGGCAGATCTGGCTGCTTCAACGCACGCCCGGGAAACCGGGCAAGCGGCTCAACAAGACCAGCGGCTGGGTCCATCGTGCAACGCTCGCGGCAAAACGCGTGACCATGCTCGGCGGCGTCAACTACGAACGCATCGACGACGACGGCCTGCACATTCGCATTGGCGATGAGGAGCAAACGCTGGCGGTCGATACGATCGTGATCTGCGCCGGACAGGAGCCGAACCGCACGCTGTACGCCGAGTTCGCGGATGCCGGCATTGCCGTGCACCTGATTGGTGGCGCCGATGTCGCCGCGGAACTCGACGCGAAACGCGCGATCGATCAGGGTACGCGGCTCGCGGCGACACTTTGATCGTCGCATCGCGGCGCTGGCCGATCGCGCTGGGTCAGAGCCCGGAGTCGGTCGCCAAGCGAGCCGAAAACGAGCCGAAGTCGAGCAATTGGTTTGTGTAGGTCTCGACCACGGCACTGAATGGCAGTTGCGCCGATGTCGTCAGGATCGCCTGATGACGCAGCACCGCGTACGGAATACGCAACGATTCCTGCACGGATGCCGGCTGCATCATTTCCCATCCTGATGGCAGCGGCGACCACAGCAAATCCGCGCTCAGCGTGCGGCGCTGGAATCCGAGTACACGCACGACGTTTCCGAAAGGCTCGTTGCTGCCGTCGAGACGTCGATTCATCTCGGCGGTCAGTCGACTCGGCACATACCAGTTGTCCGCCTCGGAAAGCACATGCTGGCCGCACATGAGCTGGACGTGCCGGTAGCCGATCGGTTCACCGGCATTTATTGCCAGCCGCGTCCGCAGATCCACGGGTATTGGCTTCGAATCAACGCGCACGCGCCGCGCGACAATGTGCGCCGGTTCTGCGAGATGATGCGTGTCGCACCAGCGTTCCAGCGTCAGCGTTGCGCTGTCGTGACTGAGAAGGTCTGCATTCAAGGTCTGCAGGAGCGCAAGCACCTGTGTTCGCACGAGACGATCCTGCTGTGGCGCCTTCGGACCGATCGCGCAGCCGGAAACCATCGCGATCGACAGCAGCATCAGGTTGCGGACAGCGACACAGCGAGCAAATCTGATTCTTGTTCGATCCAGTTTATCCATGCTTCGGGACCCCGGGATGCACAGTCGGATTGTACGCACGCGAACGCTTGTCGTTCTGGGCCAACCGAGGAGCAATGCATGCAACGCCTGACTGCACTTTTTTCCATTCGACCTCGCAGACTGAACTCCAGCGACGCCAGCGCGGCGACTGCAGACTCGCCGCGACTCTTTTCTATTGAGCCGGTGACGCCGGTCGCCAACTTGCTGCCGCGCGCGTTCGCCGCACAGGCTGGCGCAATCTTTTGCTGTGTGTTGCCGAAAAGAACGCAGTGTTTACCTGATGCCCCCAATCGCGCCTTGAATAGCGACTGCGCGAACTCCAGCATAGTAGGCCCCGCTTACCCAAGGAGATGCCATGAAGCTTTACTACTCACCAGGCGCCTGTTCGCTTGCCGACCATATCGCGCTCGAATGGATCGGCAAGCCGTACGAAGCCAAGAAGCTCAGTCGTGACGAACGCGCCACGCCAGAATTCAAGAAACTCAATCCTTCCGGTGCGGTGCCCGTGCTCGAACAGGATGGCTGGGTACTCACGCAAAATGCCGCGATCCTGAACTACCTCGCCGACACGTTTCCGGAAGCGAAGCTTGGCGGCGACGGCACGCCGAAGGGTCGCGCGGAGGTGAATCGCTGGCTTGCGTTCGTGAATTCCGACGTACACCCGACATTCACCCCTTTGTTCGGCGCGACCGCGTATCTCGATGATGCGTCAATCATCGGCAAGACCAAGGACCATGCGAAGAAGACTCTGCGTTCGCTCTTCGCGCGCGCGGATGCCCAATTGGCGGGACACGACTGGATCGCCGGCTCACGCTCGATCGCGGACCCGTATCTTTACGTCGTGCTGCGTTGGGCGAAGGGCCAGCACGTCGATCTCAGCGGCCTCGACAATCTGGTGAAATTCGTTGCGCGGATGGAAGCCGATGCGGGAGTTCAAAAGGTGTTGAAGGAAGAAGGCCTCGCCTGAGGCCGATCCGGCGATTGTGCGGTATCGCGGCCAACTGGAGCGGTGCCGCACTTCGTCAGAGCCTGACGTCGTGTCCGCTCACGACTCAATCGCTGCGCGCACACCCTTTCTCCCAGTGCAGCGCGTAGTCGCGAGTGCGTACCTTGGCGACCGCTTCGGCAACATCCGAAAGCAATACACTGAGCTCCGCAACGTCAGCGCAACGTTCAATCTTCAGCTGCATGAAAAAGCCGCGCAGGCCCAAATGCTGGCGCACTGCTTCGGACATGAGGCCACTGAGCATGCTGTAGCGCATCGCCACATCCGGAACCGGATTGGAAGATGCCGGTTCGGGCGCCTCGCCAGCACCGATCAGGTGTATCGCCGCCAATTGCTCGAGCGCGTCGGCCGGTCCGTGCAACCCCGCCCCAAGCGGCGCAGCGACGCGACGTCGCGTCGACCGTAGACCAGCAACAGGATCGACGTCATGGTCGACGGCAGCTTGTTCGCACGCGTCTCGATCTCCGCGCGCCCTGCATCGGTCTTGTAGAGAAACTCGCTATCGTGCTTTCCCGTTCAGCGTCCGCCGCCATCGCCCATTGTAGTACCGCCTCGCACACCCCTCACGAGACGACGATGCAAGCGGGATGCCGAATACCTTTTCTTGAGCAGGCGCCTTAGCCGCGCCTATCGATCGGCACGAATTTGAGATCTTCTGGACCGGTGTAGTTCGCACTCGGGCGAATGATCTTGCCGTCGATGCGCTGTTCAATCACGTGCGCACTCCAGCCGGAGGTGCGCGAGATCACGAACAGCGGCGTGAACATCGCGGTGGGCACGCCCATCATGTGGTAGCTGACTGCGCTGAACCAGTCCAGGTTCGGGAACATTTTCTTGATCTCCCACATCGTCGATTCGAGGCGCTCGGCGATGTCGAACATCTTCTTGTTCTCTTGCGCTGCCGACAGCTCGCGCGAAACTTCCTTGATCACCTTGTTACGCGGATCGCTGACTGTATAGACGGGATGACCGAAGCCAATGACGACTTCCTTGCGCTCGACGCGCGCGCGGATGTCCGCCTCGGCCTCATCCGGCGTTTCGTAGCGCTGCTGGATCTCCAGCGCAACTTCGTTGGCACCACCGTGCTTGGGGCCACGCAGCGCGCCGATCGCACCGGTGATCGCCGAATACATGTCGCTGCCGGTGCCGGCGATCACGCGCGCGGCGAACGTCGAAGCGTTGAACTCGTGTTCGGCGTACAGGATCAGCGAGGTGTGCATTGCGCGTACCCACAAGTCGCTCGGCTTCTTGCCGTGGAGCAGATGCAGGAAATGGCCGCCGATCGAATCGTCGTCGGTCTCGACCTCGATGCGTTTGCCGTTGACCGCGTAGTGATACCAGTAAAGTAGAACCGAGCCGAGCGAAGCCATCAAACGGTCGGCGATGTCGCGCGCCCCAGCGTGGTTGTGGTCGTCTTTCTCCGGCATCACGCAGCCGAACGCGGACACTGCGCTGCGCATCACGTCCATCGGATGGGTCGACGCCGGCAGGTGTTCCAACACGGCCTTGACCGCCGCCGGGATGCCACGCAGCGACTTCAGTTTGGCCTTGTAGCCCGCGAGTTCCGCACGACTGGGCAACTTCCCGTGCACCAGCAGATACGCGATCTCCTCGAACTCGCAAGTCGTTGCGATATCCAGGATGTCGTAGCCGCGGTAGTGCAGGTCGTTGCCGCTGCGGCCGACCGTGCACAGTGCGGTGTTGCCGGCGGCGACGCCGGACAGGGCGACGGACTTCTTCGGTTTGAATGGGACAGCAGCGTCGATCATGGTTTTCTCCAGTCCAAATTGTTCTCGGCGCGCAGCGAGCGTTTGCTAGTTGCGCCCGCAGTGGTTTTTCTGTGGCCTCACGCTGATCAGGCGTCCGCTTTGCCGCCAGCGAACAGTGCGTCGAGCTTCTGCTCGTAGCTGTGGTAATCGAGGAAGTCGTAGAGCTCGGCGCGTGTCTGCAACGTGTCGATCAGGTTCTTTTGCGTACCTTCGCGGCGCACGGTCTCGTAGAAATTCAGCGCGGCCTTGTTCATTGCGCGATACGCACCGCAGCAGTACAGCGCGATGTCGACGTTGGCCGACCTCAATTCATCGGTCGTGAAGAACGGCGTGGAGCCGAACTCGGTCAGATTGGCGAGGATCGGAACCTTTACCGCAGCCTTGAAGCGGCGGTAGTCATCAAGCGTCTTCATCGCCTCGGGGAAAATCATGTCGGCACCAGCTTCGACGTACGCGACGGCCCGCTCAATCGCGCTGTCGACGCCCTCGACCGCAGCGGCGTCGGTTCGCGCCATGATGACGAAACTGGTATCGGTACGTGCGTCGACTGCGGCCTTCACGCGATCGACCATCTCGCCCTTCAACACGACTTCCTTGCCGGGACGGTGGCCGCAGCGTTTCTGCCCGACCTGGTCTTCCATGTGCACGGCTGCAACACCGACGTTGATGAACGACTTTACGGTGCGTCCGATATTGAATGCGCCGCCCCAGCCGGTATCGATATCGACCAGCAGCGGCATCTGCGTCGCATCCACGATGCGGCGCGCGTCGGTGAGCACATCTTCCATCGTGCTGATGCCGAGGTCTGGCACACCGAGCGAATTCGCCGACACGCCGCCGCCGGACAGATACAGCACCTTGTAGCCGACACGCTTGGCCATCAGGCCGGCGTAGGCGGTAATCGCGCCCATCACCTGCAGCGGTATTTCGTTGGCGACGGCCGCGCGGAATTTCGCGCCAGCGGATAGATTGTTCATCGTGCGGACTCCGGAAACTCGGGCCAGCTGGCAATCCAGTCGGCCTGCAGTCAGCTATTTTAACCCTTCAGACGGCCGTAGAAGAGCCTTGGCCAATGCTTTCGAGCATCTGCCCAGTGGAGTCCCAATCTCGGGCTTTTTCGCTCGCACGAGCAGCACCGCCAACGACCTCTGCCGATAGCATCCGAGCATGGCGATTCCACCCGCGCGCTTGCGGTCACTTCAAGGCGGGCTCATTTCCGAGAGGAAGCGATTGACCGGTCCACCGCTCGCCCATTGTTTGACCGGCGCGGGCGCGCCGAGCAGATAACCCTGCCCGAACTCGCAGCCCATCTGCAGCAGTGCCGCACGCTGCGCTGGCGTTTCGATACCTTCGGCGACGACCTGGATATTCAACGCGCGGGCCAGCGCGAGGATCGCCGCGACGACGGTCGTTGTCGTGTGCATGCCTTCGTCGAGTGCGTGCACGAACGAACGATCGATCTTCAGCATGCGCAGAGGGAGCGAATGCAGATAGCTGAGCGACGAATAGCCGGTACCGAAATCATCGAGCGCTGCGCCCACACCGACGCTGCGCAGCCGTTCGAGCGTCGCGCGCACTTGCTGTGGGTCGTCCAGCAATGACCCCTCCGTTACTTCCACGATCAAGCGCGCTGGCGACAAGCCCACATGTTCGAGCAATCGCAACAGGCGCTGGTCAAAATACGCGTGCCGCAGATGCAGGGCGGAAATGTTGAGCGTGAGGAATGTCTCGGGATGGCCCAGCTTGATAAACGCGCGGCAACTTGCTTCGAACATCCGCCAGTCGATTGCCTCGATGTGACCGCTGTCCTGCGCGACTTTGAGAAAACCGGTCGGGCCGATGATGCCGTCACGCGGATGATTCCAGCGCAGCAGGGCTTCGTAGCCCACTATTCCGCCGTTGTCGAGGCGGCATACCGGTTGGAAATGCGGTTCGAATTCATCGCGCTGCAAAGCACGGCGAAGTTCTCCTTCCAGGGTCAACACATCGACCATGTTGTTCGCCAGCGTCTCATCGAACAGCTCGTAGCGCTTGCGCCCCATTTCCTTGGCGCGGTACAGGGCGAGGTCGGCATCACGCAAGAGCTCGTCAGCCATGATGTAGCTGCCGTCGCCGATCGCGATGCCGATGCTGGCAGATGGCTCGATCTCCTTGCCGCTCACCTGGAATGGCTGACCCAGCGTCTCAAGTACGCGCGTCGCCACATTCTGCGCAACTTCCGTCGTCTTCACGTCGGTCAGCAGTATTGCGAATTCATCGCCAGACAAGCGCGCGACCATATCGGGTTCGCGCACGCAGTCGTGCAGGCGTCTGGCGACTTCTTTCAGCATTTCATCGCCAGCCAGATGGCCGAGGCTGTCGTTGATGATCTTGAAACGGTCGATATCGAGATACAGCAGTGCACAGCGCCGACCTGGTTCCCGCTGCAGCTGCAGCAAGACGCGCTCCAGCCGGTCACGCAGAAAACCGCGATTGGGCAACCCGGTCAAGGCATCGTGCATGACCTGGTGCTTGAGCTGATCCTGCACGGATTCACGCTGCTGGATCTGTTCGCGCAGTTCGTGCGTGCGCTCCTCCACGCGCTGTTCCAGTTCCGAATATGCGCGCTGCAGCGAGACTGCTGAACGACGTCGATGGATGCTGTTGGCGATCTGCAATGCGACGAAGGTCAGCAGCTCCTGATCGGCCGCACCATAAATCACGCTCTCGGTATAACTCTGCACGACCACCAGCCCGATGACCTGGTCGCCGACGCGCAACGGCACGCCCAGCCAGCAGACCGACGGCCGGCCTATCCGTTGCAAATCGATTTCGCCCTCGCGCGCGAGCTCGTTGATTTGTTCCGCTGCGCCCAGCAGCGGTTCGCCGTGACGCAAGACGTATTCGCTTAAGCCGCGCCCGACTTCGCGTGACACGCTGCGTCGTTGGCCGGCATCGACGTAATATGGAAAGCCGAGAATGCGCTGATCGTCAGAAAGCAGCGCGATGAAGAAATTCTCTGCATTGATCAGCTCACCGACCGCTCTGTGCACCCGCTGGTAGAATTTTCCCTCGCTGATATCGGCAGTGGCCAATTGCGCGATGTGAAACAGCGCGGACTGCAGCCTTTCCGAGCGTTGTCGATCAAGCACTTCCTGCTGCAATCCGCGATTCGCCTCGGCCAGCTCCAGCGTGCGCGATTGCACGCGTTGCTCCAGCTCGTCCTTGCTCTGCTTGCGCTCCAGCGCATTCAGGATATGACTGCTGACGAATTCCAGCAGCAGCCGATCCTCGAAGGTGAATCCGATCCCCTGCTCGTAGCTTTGAACGACCAGTGCGCCGTAGGCCCTGCCGTCGCGCAACATCGGCACACCGAGCCAGTCGATGCTGTCGGGACCACTCATCACCAGTGGACCGGAGACCTGGCGTCGCAGTTGGTCCATGCTGCCCATGAGCGCCTTGCCGTCGACGATCAGATACCAGGTCAAGGTGCGTTCCCGGCTGTTCAACGGAATGATCTCCGCCGTGTCGGGCGCCTCGGTGTCCTCCGCGTCGACGTAGTAAACGAAGCGCAAGCTCTTGCCCTCAGCGTCGTGCCAGACAATGAAGAAATTCTCGGCATACATGAGCGTGCTGACGACGGCGTGGATGCGGCGCAGGATGTCCTGCATGTCCCGATCGGAGCTGGCCAGCTCGGAAATCGCGAACAATGCGCGCTGTACGGTCTCGGAGTGTTCCAGCTGCTTGTTCGAATGGCTCAGTTCGGCCAATTTCAACGCACGACAGAAATGCTGCACGGCAAGCTCAAGTCGCGGGCCGATCGTTTCCATCAACGCTTGCGGATCCTGCTCACGGTTCAATTCCAGCAGCAGTGCGGCACGCTCCTCGGGATGCAAGCGCAACGCTAGATGGCGGCCATCGATCACAAATGGATTCTCGCTGCGCAAGAGCGCAAGCGTCCGCCGAAGATCATCGCGAACCGGCGCCCCTCCCGTTGTGCTTTCAAAAATTTCCGGGGCGTCAGCCGACCACACCACAGCCGCCGCACGACATCCTCTCTGGGACTGAGCCAGTTCCGCGATCGCGCGTGCGATCTCTGCCGGCGCAGTGGCCTCTATCAAACCCGTCAGCCATTCAAGCTGGAGCGATGTGGTAACCGAGGTTTCTGCGGGCGAATGGATCATTGCATTCCAGTGGCGCAGGTTGTCTTCGATCCACGGCGTGCTGGATGCAACAACTATACAAGCATACGGCTGATCGGCATGCCGCAGCCCCTGAAACGATCGTTCCGTGTTCGCGATCGGTCAAGTCTTGCCAAGGGCTCCGAAGGAGGCAGGATAGCGCGTCGACCACTTGCCTGACGAGAGCTTCGCCATGCGTGAATTCCCCAAAACTTTGGCCGGCGACCGGCTCTTTGCGCGGGGCGCCGTTCATGCAGTGCCGCGAGGTCGAAATCGACTCATAGATCGTGCGTCGCGCCCGGTCGATGCCGCCCAAGGTACGAATCCTGCCAGCAACACCGCAACCACAACAATGTGACCAGACAAGGTGCCCATGTTCGCGCTCAATGGCTCGGCATGCGCCCCGCTTGCATCTTGCCCATTCCGCGCTCGCGCAACAAGACGGCGAAATCGGTCGCTTGCGGAGTGGCTGTCGGCGTTACAGAAGAGCCATCGCCAGCGCGTTTCGCTCGGTTGAACACAAAAAAAGGGCGACTCGCGTCGCCCTTTTCTGATGGCCTTCGATACGCTTCGTTCGCTCGTTACTTCGCGAACAGGTGCTCGACGCCGGCGCGTTCTTCGCGAAGTTCCTTCTCGGTCGCGTCCATGCGTTCACGCGAGAACGCATTGATGTCGAGGCCCTGCACGATCGCGTACTTGCCGTCTTTCACGGTGACCGGATAGCCGTAGATCACGCCCGGCGCAATGCCGTAGGAACCGTCCGATGGAATACCCATCGAGACCCAGTCGCCATCGGCCGTGCCCTTTGCCCAGTAATGCATGTGGTCGATCGCCGCGGACGCCGCAGATGCAGCGGACGAGGCGCCACGCGCCTTGATGATCGCGGCCCCGCGCTGCTGTACGGTCGGAATGAAGCTGTCCTTGTACCATGCCGTATCGACGAGGTCGGTCGCGGCCTTGCCCTTCACCGTCGCGTGGTGGATGTCCGGATACTGGGTCGAGGAATGATTGCCCCAGATCGTCATGCGGTTGATATCGGTCGTATGTGCGGAGGTCTTCTCGGCCAACTGCGACAGCGCGCGGTTGTGATCGAGCCGGACCATCGCAGTAAAGCAGTTCGGGTCCAGCGACGGCGCGTTCTGCTGCGCGATCAGTGCATTGGTATTCGCCGGATTGCCGACCACGAGCACCTTGACGTCACGCTTGGCGTGATCGTTGAGTGCCTTGCCTTGTGGCGCGAAGATGGCTCCATTCGCTTCGAGCAGGTCCTTGCGCTCCATGCCCGGTCCGCGTGGCCGCGCGCCGACCAGCAGTGCGTAGTCGACATCCTTGAACGCAACATTGACGTCGTCGGTCGCGACTACGCCAGCAAGCGTTGGAAACGCACAGTCATTGAGTTCCATGACCACGCCCTGCAACGCAGGGAGCGCCGGCGTGATTTCTAGTAAATGCAGGATAACGGGCTGGTCCGGGCCGAGCATGTCGCCGGCGGCAATGCGGAACAGCAGGGCATAACCAATCTGGCCGGCGGCACCGGTGACGGCAACACGAACGGGGGCTTTCATCGACAGACTCCTTCAGCTTGCATGGGGCGGACACGACGCCATGCGCGTGTCGTTCTATTTGGATCGAGTCGACGGGGCGCGCGAACGCATCCCGTTTGAATCAGGCAAGTTCGGCGAAGAATTCGCGGAAACGCTTGAGACCTTCCGGCAATTGCGCCGTCGGGCAGGTGTAGGAAATGCGCAGTGCGTTGCGATCACCGAACGCGGAACCCGGCACGCAAGCGACGCCTTTGACTTCCAGCAGCGCATTGCAGAAGTCGACGTCATTTGCGATTTTCGTACCGCCATGACTCTTGCCGAACGCGCAGGAAATATTCGGGAACACGTAGAACGCTCCCTGCGGACGCGGGCACACGACGCCCGGAATCGAGTCCATGATCGCCATGACCTGATCACGCTTGGCCTGAAATTCGGCGCACTTCTGCGTCGGTACATCCTGCGGACCGGCGAGCGCCGCAACCGCAGCGGCCGTGACGATTTCTGGAATATTGGTGATGTGGTTGGAATTCATCGTCGTGACTGCCTGCGCCACACTCTCAGGGCCGGTCACGAAACCGACACGCCAACCCGGCATGCCATAGGTTTTCGAGATCGAATCGACGTGAATCACGCGATCGCGAAGTTCCGGCCGCGCATTGACGAAATTGTGATAACCGACGCCGTCGAAAACCATGCGGTTGTAGATGTCGTCGCAAATGCCCCAGACATCCGGATGCTTGACGAGAACATCGGCGAGCGCCGCGATTTCGTCTTTCGTGTAGACCATGCCCGTCGGGTTCGACGGATTGTTGAACAGAAACACCTTGACGCCGGGGAGCGCCGCATCAAGCTGCGCTGGCGTGAGCTTGTAGTTCTGCTCCGCCGGGCACGGCATCAGACGGATCTTGGCGTCGACGATTTCGGCGATATCGACATAACTGGTCCAGTACGGCACCGGAAATGCGATCGTGTCGCCCGGATCGAGCAGCACTTCCGCCAAGTTGTAGAGCACTTGTTTCGCGCCAATGCCGGTCGAAACGTTTTTGCGCGTGTAGCCACTCAGGCCGCTGCCTTCGAGATGCTTCAGGAACGCATCGAGCAGCGCGTCCGAACCGCGGTTCGAACCGTACTGACCGCTGTCTTTGGCGAGCGCATCACGCACGGCCGCGTAGACATGGTCGCCGGGCAGGAAATTCGGCACGCCAATCGAGAAACTGACGATGTCGCGACCGGAAGCCTTGAGCTGCTTGGCCTTTTCGGCAACGGCCATGATCGCGCTGGGTTTGGCGCGGCTCATGCGAGCGGCGAGAGTGAGCATGCGAGTCCTCGTGGCTGGGAAAAACGGCTCGAAAAACCTGAAAATTCTATCACACCGGGGTAGACCATCCGGCGCTCGCTGCAACGTGGGGGCGAATGATCGCGAAGCAACGAGTCAGACGCCGCGAAGCTGCGCTACAGTTGGCCGGGTCTATGACTTGAAGGGGTTTACATGAATTGGCTATGGATGTTCATCATCGGCTTGATCGTCGGCGTCGTTGCGAAATTCCTGATGCCGGGCAAGGATCCAGGCGGCTTCATCATCACGGCCCTGCTCGGCATCGCCGGAATGTTCCTCGGCGGCTGGCTCAGCAGCGTGATCTTCGGCACGCACTTGTCGGCAACCGGCTCGATTGAGCCCTCCGGCTTCATCGGCGGCGTCATCGGCTCGCTGATCCTGCTTGCGATCTACCGCGTGTTCAAACGCAACACCGTCTGATCGAGGCGGGGCCCGCTAGGTGACACCCGATCGCCCCGCCATGCGCGGGGCGATCTCTTTCGCGATACGTTCTCAACCCGCCTTGAAGCCCGCGGCATCGAGCGCCGAATTCCAGCTCGTGATGTGCGCCGCTTCCTGCGCGAACAGCGGTTCGGCATCACCCTGGATCGTGATCGATTTGATTTCGTCGCCGCCCTTGATCTTGTCGACAAGCACCTGATCCGCCGCGCCGACGATCACACCGAAAACCGTATGCTTGCCGTCGAGCCACGGCGTTGCGCCATGCGTAATGAAGAACTGGCTGCCGTTGGTGCCTGGGCCTGCATTCGCCATCGACAAGGTGCCGGGGCGGTCATGCTTGAGGCCAGCAACGATTTCGTCGCCGAACTTGTAGCCGGGACCGCCGGTGCCGCTGCCCTGTGGACAGCCGCCCTGGATCATGAAATCGGGAATCACGCGATGAAAGGTCTTGCCGTTATAGAAGCCGCGCTTGGCGAGGTTCGCGAAACTGGCAACCGTCATCGGCGTCTGGCTGGCGAAAAGACGCAAATGGATGATGCCGTAATCGGTCGCGATTTCGGCGGTGAGTTCGGGCAGGGTCGACATGGGAATTCCCTTGGTTGGCGAAAAGGAGTTGGACAAAAAAGACGCGCAGATTAACCGATCTACGGTCGGGTACCGCCGCTTCAAGCTGCACGCGACGTCTTTCAGCCGGACAGGCTATAATGATCGGCTAATTGCCGGCACTTGCCGCATATCCCCCAGCACGGCCCGCTTCTGACGGCCGCAGGTTATCCCGATGTCCATCGAAAAGCTCCGCAATATCGCGATCGTCGCCCACGTCGACCATGGCAAGACCACCCTCGTCGACTGCCTGCTCAAGCAATCGGGAACGTTCAGCGAACGCACCGTATTGGCCGAGCGCGTGATGGACTCGAACGATCAGGAAAAGGAACGTGGCATCACGATCCTTTCCAAGAACACCGCCATCACCTGGCGCGACAACCGCATCAACATCGTCGACACGCCAGGACATGCTGATTTCGGCGGAGAGGTCGAACGCGTGCTGTCGATGGTCGACACCGTGCTGATCCTCGTTGATGCGATGGACGGCCCGATGCCGCAGACGCGCTTCGTGACGCAGAAAGCGTTCGAGATGGGCTTCAAGCCGATCGTCGTGATCAACAAGGTCGACCGCCCCGGCGCGCGCCCGGATTGGGTGCTGAATCAGACGTTCGATCTTTTCGATCGCCTTGGCGCGACCGATGAGCAGCTCGATTTCCCGGTGGTGTACGCCTCCGCGCTGCATGGCTACGCCGGCCTCGATCCGGACGTGCGCTCAGGCGACATGACTCCGCTGTACGAAGCGATCATGGAGCACGTGTCGCCGCCGCAGGTCGATCCGGACGGCCCGTTCCAGATGCGCATCAGCCAGCTCGACTACAGCAACTATGTCGGCCTCATCGGCATCGGCCGCATCCAGCGCGGCAAGGTACGCACGAACATGCAGGTCGTGGTGGTCGATCGCGAAGGCAAGAAGCGCAATGCCAAAGTTCTGCAGGTGCTCGGCTTCATGGGCCTGGAGCGCCGCGAGGTGGCCGAAGCCGAAGCTGGCGACATCATCGCGATCAATGGCATCGATGGACTGAGCATTTCCGACACGATCTGCGCGCCGGATGCGCCGGAGCAATTGCCGGTGCTGCATGTCGACGAGCCGACCATCAGCATGACCTTCCAGGTCAACAACTCGCCATTTGCCGGCACCAAGGAACACAGTGGCGGCAAGTTCCTGACCTCGCGCCAGATCCGCGAACGCCTGATGCGCGAGATGCTGCACAACGTCGCCATGAAGGCCGACGAAACCGAAGATCCGGACAAGTTCAAGATCTCCGGCCGCGGCGAACTGCATCTTTCCGTACTCATCGAAACCATGCGTCGCGAAGGCTATGAACTGGCCGTGTCGCGCGCGGAAGTCATCATCAAGGAAATCGATGGTGTGATGAGCGAACCCTTCGAGCAGCTCGTCGTCGACATGGAAGAGCCGTACCAGGGTGCGGTGATGGAGCGCCTGGGCATGCGTCGCGGCCAGCTAGTGAACATGGAACCGGACGGCAAGGGTCGCGTGCGTCTTGACTACATGATCCCCGCGCGCGGGCTCATCGGCTTCCAGACCGAATTCCGCACCGTCACAGCCGGGACTGGCTTGCTGTTCCATGTGTTCGACCACTATGGACCAAAGTCCGAAGGCGCGATCGCCAAGCGGCAGAACGGCGTGATGATTTCGAACGGCCAAGGCCCCTCGCCTGCCTATTCGCTGGTCAGCCTGCAGGAACGTGGACGTCTTCTGGTCAGCGAAGGCGACAATATCTATGAAGGCCAGCTGGTCGGCATCCATTCCAAGGACAACGACCTCACCGTCAATGCCCTGCGAGCGAAGCAGATGACCAACGTGCGCGCGGCCGGCAAGGACGATTACGTGCAGCTCACCCCGGCGATCAAGATGTCGCTGGAACAGGCGCTCGAGTTCATCGAAGACGACGAACTCGTTGAAGTCACGCCGAAGGCAATTCGCCTGCGCAAGAAGCATCTGACCGAGAATGATCGCAAGCGGGCCAGCCGCGCCGCCTGACGTCCAGTTCAGCTACTGCAGACACCAAAACGCCCGGCCTCAAACCGGGCGTTTTCATTTCGTACGCGTGCGCTGTATGCCTGCGTATGGCATGCCAGCCAACTGCGAAAACGCGCGGTTATGGATGACTCAGCGAGCTGCACTTCCAGGAGCCCAACGGTACTACCGGACACACGCTTGCCAAAGTACGTTTGGTGCCGTCGCTTCGCCTACGGAATGCCACCGCGCTTGCGCACGATCAGCATCGCCAGTTCCAGCGATTGCTCGTAATTGAGGCGCGGATCGACTTGCGATTTGTAGGCGCGCGACAGATCGGATTCAACCAGGTCGCGCGCGCCCCCAAGGCACTCGGTGACATTCTCGCCGGTGAGTTCGAGATGGACGCCACCGAGTCGCGTGCCTATGGCGCGATGCACATCGAACGCGTGATCGAGTTCGCTGCGGATATTTTCAAAACGACGCGTCTTGACGCCATTGCCGAGTGTTTCGGTATTGCCGTGCATCGGATCGCAACACCACAGCGGCGCGCGGCCAGCCGCTTTGACAGCTGCCAGCAATGGCGGCAGCGCACTCTCGATCTTTGTCGCGCCCATGCGATGGATCAACGTCAAACGACCCGGTTCGCGGTCGGGATCGAGCACGTCGGCAAGCCGCAGCAATTGGTCCGGCGTGACCGATGGGCCGATTTTCACCGCGATCGGATTGCGGATCCCGCGGAAGTATTCTACGTGCGCGCCATCGAGCGCGGCAGTGCGCATGCCGATCCATGGGAAGTGCGTCGACAGATTGAACCAGCCTGGCTGACGCGGCACCTGACGCGTGAGCGTCTCTTCGTAGTGCAACACCAGCGCCTCGTGCGACGTGTAAAAATCCACGCGCTGGAAGCTCCCGATCGATTCGCCCGCGAGCGTTTCCATGAAGCGCAGCGAGTTGCCGATCGATTCGACCATCGCGCGATATTCTTCCTGCAGCGGCGAATGCTCGACCCAGCCGAGATCCCAGTATTCCGGGTGATGAAGGTCGGCGAACCCACCGTCGATCAGCGCGCGCACGAAATTCATCGTCATCGCCGAATGCGCATGACCGCGGATCAAGCGTTGCGGATCAGCGCGACGCGCCGCGGCGGTGAACGCAGGCGCATTCACGATATCGCCGCGATAGCTTGGCAGCGCAATGCCATCGCGGGTCTCGGTGTCGGTCGAACGCGGCTTGGCGTACTGGCCGGCAAAGCGGCCTACGCGCACGACGGGAAGCTTGAGGCCATGCACGAGCACCAAGCTCATCTGCAACATGACCTTGAGACGGTTCGAGATCAGCGGCGAGCTACAGTCATCGAAACTTTCCGCACAATCGCCTGCCTGCAAAAGGAAACGTTGGCCGTTCGCGGCTTCGGCGAGCAACCGCTTCAACGCAAGGATTTCCCACGAAGTGACCAGCGGCGGCAGCTGATGCAACTGGGCCAGCGCAGCATCTAATTCCAAGGCGTCGGCATAAACAGGTTGCTGCGTATGCGGATGCTGCCGCCACGACGCAGGCATCCAGTTGACGGCTTCGTGTGCGGGTATGACGTTGTGCTCGATGGACCCCATGATCATCACGTTTGCTGCAATGCGGAAAATGATGATGCCATAGTGCCCGCACCACGCCTACACGTCAGGCGAAAATCTCAAATGCTGGAGATTCCGGCTCATGTGAAGCCAGCGTTCCGGGCCATGAGAAGCCACGATTCCGGACCATGTGAAGCCAAGATTCGGGCGCATGGGAAGCCAGTGCCGGCGATCGGTTGAGAGGGGTCATCCTTGCGGACTTTGCCCGCGAGGTTTTCCTTGGCTCAATCGAGACTTCCCATGCGACAGATTCGCGAGTTGCTGCATTTGCATTTTGAACAAGGCCTCAGTCAGCGCCTGATCGCGCGCAGCCTGGGTGTGGTGCGTTCCACGGTGGAACGAGTGATTGCCCGGTTCGCCGCGGCCGGCCTGACCTGGCCACCGGATCCGGCGTTGAGCGACGCCGAGCTGGAGCGGCGGTTGTATCGGGGTCCGGCGCATGGTGGCTCAGCGAAGGCGTGTGCGCGGCCCAACTACGTCGAGGCGCTCAAGCAGCTCGCACGCAAAGGGGTGACGCGGCGGCTGTTGTGGAGTGAGTATCGCGACGCGCACGCGGAGGGCGTCGGCTACAGCGTGTTCTGTGATGAATTGGCCGCCTATACGGCTGATCGTGATCTGTCCTATCGCAACGACCACGTACCGGGCGAGAAGGCCTACTTCGATTTTGCCGGGTTGACGCTGCGCTACCAGGACGGCGACGCGGTGCGCTCGGCGCAGCTGTTCGTCGCGGCGTTGGGCTATTCCAACGCGATTTTCGCTTATGCCTACGCTGACCAGACCGCACCAAGCTGGCTCGATGGCCAGCACCGTGCGTTCGTCGCCTTCGGCGGCGTGCCACGCGTGGGCGTACCGGACAATCCCAAGGCGCTGATCGCCAGGACCGATCGCTACGAGCCGAAGCTGACAGCGGTATACGCCGATTTTGCGCGCCATTACGCCATCACGATCATCCCGGCGCGTGTGCGCAAACCCAAGGACAAGGCAGCCGTCGAGGGCGCGGTGAAGGTCGTCGAGATGCGTGTGCTCGCCAGCGCGCGCGATCGGGTGTTCACCTCGCTCGCGGCGCTCAATGCGTGGCTGGGCGAAGGGCTGATCGCACTCAACGCGGCGCCGTTCCAGAAGCGCGCCGGCTCGCGCCACAGCCAGCTGATCGAGGAGCGCGTCCACTTGTCGGCGTTACCGGCGACGCGCTTCGAGGCGCCCACGTACCTGATCCGCAAAGTGGCCCGCGATTACCACGTCGATGTGCAGCGCCAGTACTACAGCGTGCCGTATCAACACGTCGGGCAGACGGTCGAGGCGCGTGTGACGGGCGCACACGTCGAGGTGCTGCGCCATGATCAGCGCATCGCCCTGCATCGGCGCGTGGCACCGAGCCAGCGCTTCGTCACCGACCCCGCGCACATGCCCGCGCACCACCAGGCGTTCCGCGATCCGAAGATCATGCAGCGCGCCGCCGGCATCGGAGCCTCCACGGCCGCCTTGATCGAGGCGATGTTCGCCCAGCGCCGTCATCCCGAGCAGGCGATCCGCAGCGCCCAGGGCGTGCTCGCCCTGGCGCGTGACCACGCCAGCGCCGACGTGGAAGCGGCCTGCGCGCGAGCGCTGGCGCTGAACGCCATCGGCTACGGCCACGTGCGTCGCTTGTTGACCCTCGCGCAGGTGCAGGCGCCGTTGCCGTTGCTGCCGGTCAATCACGAACACGTGCGCGGTGGCGACTACTACAGCGGCAACGCCATCGCGGAGGCCGCTCATGTTGCATGAACCGCTGCAGCAGCAATTGACCCGTCTGGGCTTGCGTGGCGCCGCCGACGCGCTCGCGCGCTTGCCGCTCGAAGAGGACGTCATCGATGCGCTTGCCGTGCTGCTCGATGCCGAAGGCCTGCATCGCGACAGCCTCGGGCAAGCACGCCGCCTCAAGCTCGCCAAGCTCGGCCAACGCGCCCATCCGGCCGACGTCGACCTGCGCAGCCCGCGCGGTCTCGGCAAGAGCCGCTGGCAGCACCTGCTCAGCCTCAACTGGTTGAAGCAGCACCAGCACCTGCTGCTGGTCGGACCGACCGGTATCGGCAAGAGCTATCTGGCCTGTGCACTGGCCAAGGCGGTGATCGATCAAAAACAATCGGTGCGCTACCTGCGCCTGCCGCGTCTGGGTGAGGAACTGGCCATGCTGCAGGCGCAAGGCCGCATCGGCGCGTGGCTCAAAACCCTCGGCCGCATCGACCTGCTGGTACTCGATGATTTTGGTCTGGTGCCGATGAGTCCGAGCCATCAACCGCTGCTGCTCGAATTGCTCGAAGACCGCCATCAGCGCGGCAGCATCCTCGTCACCAGCCAACTGCCGATCAAGCTCTGGCACGGCCAGTTCCAGGACCCGACCCTCGCTGACGCCATCCTCGACCGCCTCGTCCACACCGCCGAACGCATCGAACTGACCGGCGAATCGATGCGCAAGAAAACCCAGCCTGCCCAGACCAACGAAGAGGACAAATCCAACCCGAAAACCTAGACTGCAACCCCCACCCTCAACCCACCGCCGTCACTGGCTTCCCATGCGCCGGAACGCTGGATTCTCATGGCCGGAATATCCAAATGCGTTTCATGGACGCCGAATAGCCGCGCTGACGAAAGCCTGCCCATAGCGCGCCGGCGCCAAGCAAGACGTAGCAGATCAAAGTCCAGCCGGGCATCGCGAGGCCCAACAGGGTCCAATTCACCTCTGCACAATCGGCGTGTCCGGTGAATGCATGCTCGATGGTCTTTGCCCATGCGTAGCGCAACGAGTAATTCTCGACCATATAGTTCCAGCCTTGCGTGCAGCCGGACATCAGATCGGGTGGTAAATGCTGTACCCACATATGGTAAGCCGACACGCCGACGCCCGCCGACGCGCCGAGGAGTACCAGCAGCGAGTAAGCCTTGCGTCCTGCCACACCCGGGTTATGTGCAGCACCGATCAGGAAAACAATGCCCATCGCGATAAACGCCAATCGCTGAAAAATGCACAGCGGACACGGCTCGATTCCCATCTGAAACTGCTCGAAGATCGCGTAGCCGAGCAAGGCGAAGCAAACGATGGCACCGCTCAGGAATTGCCCGCGGAACGGCCAGGAAAATGGATTCGGATTCATGCATTCACCGATGCGGAACGAGGAAGGAGCGTGAGGAGATGGTAACCGGCTAGAGAAAGAATCGGCCAGCGGCGACGCCGAGGAACATCCAGACCGCAAGGAACAGCCAAAGTGCCAGCGTCACGATCTCGATCCAGCGCGAACAGTGTTCGCGGAAAGCACGCCATATCACAAGCGGCACGATGGAACAGCGTTACAAATGGTTATAGCGACCACGCGCCGGGGACGCAGCGGTAGTGATCAAGGACACGCCAGGCACCGTGCAGGAACAAATGGATCTGCGCATAGTGGTAGCCCTCGTCGCCGCACGTTGAGCCGGCAAACAAAAGGACGATGGCAGCCGCGTAAAGGAACCCAATTGGAACCCGACCGCACTGGACGATTCCGTGATCGGTATCAGCGTGGGTTGTTGAGGGCTTTGGTGCGGCACAAAAACAGAGCCCCGGACATGCCGGGGCTCGTTTGGACCTGGTGCGCCTGCGTTCAATCGGCAGCCGCTTCAGCCGTATCGGTGCGCGGACGGTCGAGAAGCTCGACGTACG
>JBBRZD010000014.1:0-20934 GCA_038237055.1 Lysobacterales bacterium
GATCCGGGTAGACGATGTAGTGTGCAAAACGCGCCTTCATGCGCTCGGGGAAGAGTGCAATCAGGCGGCCACTTTCGATCAAGGGCCGCGCCATCGTTGCGCGGCCAAGCGAAACGCCCATCCCCTCGAGCGTGGCGCGCTGCAAGGTTTCCGAATCGCTGAAATTCGCCGCGAAGCGCGCGGGCGCCTTTCCGCCGTGCTGTTCGAACCAGCGCGACCAGGGGTCATCCGGACACAGCAAGGGCAACTCACCCAGTTGATCGAGGCGCGGTTTCTTGCGGCCGACGAGCAGGCTCGGGCTTGCCACTGGCGTCAGCCATTCCTCGAACAGGAGTTCGGCGTTGAGTCCTTCCCACTGCCCGGGTCCGTAACGCAGTGCGCCGTCGAAGCGGCCGTCGGCGAAATCGACGCGCTCGATCGATGAGTCGAGACTGAATTCGAGATCCGGGCGCAGCGCCACGAAATGCGGCAGGCGCGGCATCAGCCAGCTCGATGCCATCGACGGTAGCGCACTGAGGTTGAGCCCGGTGTCGCGTCGTGCGCACAGCGGACGCAGTGCGACTTCGATTGCATCCAGGTGCGGGCCGACATGCTCCAACAAGCGCGCGCCTTCCGCCGTGAGTTTCAGCCCGCGCGGTCCGCGCAGGAAAAGGCTGCAGCCGATGCGCCCTTCGAGCAATCGCACCTGATGGCTGAGCGCGCTTACGGTGAGGTGCAGGCGCTCGGCAGCGCGCGTCATGTTCTGCGCGCGCGCGGCGGTCACGAAGACCTGTAGCGCATTCAGAGGAGGGCGTTCCATATTGAATATTTCTCAAGGCAGACTACGAAAGATATCGCTACTGAACGAGGCAGTAGCGGCATATCTTCTCTCTACGGCAACACAACCGCAAGAAGAGGAGTACACGTCATGTTGAAGGAATTGAACAGCATCGCCAATGGTCTGCTGGGGTTGCATGGATATCCGACGGGCCCGACCGTCGCCACCGAAGCGCCTCTCGATGACGCGCCACTGGTCAAGGAAAAATCAGCCGCGAGCATGCGCGTCGCGGGCAAATCAGCCACATTGTGCGTGCCGGTCGTGCCGGTGCGCGCGCGTTCGTACTTCGCCTGGTAATGCCGCGATGAAAACCGATATTGGAAACGTTGCGATCGGTTTGCCGCTGCTGGCGGCCGGCGCGACCGTCGTGCTGTGGTCGTCGTCGTTTGCGGCGATTGCGTTCGGACTGCAGGCGTTCACGCCCGCGGAATTGTCTTTGCTGCGCTTCGGCATCGCGTCGCTCGTCCTCGCGGTGCCGGTTGCGCTCGGTGCGATCCGGTTGCCACCTCGCCGCGATTGGCCCGCGATTGCCGTCCTCGGTCTGCTCGGCATGACGGTCTACCAATTGACGCTCGGGTTTGCGATGACGCGCATCCCGGCCGGCGCGGCCGCCGTCATCATCGCGCTTGCACCGGGCGTTACCTCGGCGCTGGCAGCGGTGCGCCTCGGCGAAAGACTGACTGCGCGCATGGGCATGGGCCTTGCGGTCGCGTTTGCTGGCGTGGTGCTGGTCATGCTCGGCAGCGGCCGCGCGCTGCATTTTGAGCCAATGGCCTTGCTGGTGCTCGTGTCGGTTCTCGCGAGCAGTATCTATTTCGTCTGGCAGAAGCCCTTGCTTGCGCGCACGACTCCGCTTGGATTCACGACCTTGAGCATCTTTGCGGGTACCTTGGGTTTGCTGCCGTTTGGTCTTGATCTGCCAGCCAGGCTGGTGCAGGTTCCGATATCGCAGCTGGTATCGGCTGCCTATCTCGGCATTGCGCCGACGATCCTCGGCTATCTGTGCTGGAACTGGGCTCTGTCGCGTGCGCCGGCATCGACGGTGACCAGCTTCTTGTACGCGCAGCCATTGTTCGCGAGCCTCATGGCGTGGCTCTGGCTCGGTCAGACCCTGAGCGCATTGGCCATCGGCGGTGGCGTGCTCGCGGTGGGCGGCGTGGTCCTCACCATACGTGGCTCGCAGGCGCGTGCAATTTCGCAACTACCGTCGTGCAAGTTCGGAGCATTGCAGGCGGCCTCGTCCTGCAATGAAGTGCACTGAAAGAAGGAAGGAGCTGCGGTGCTCCCGCGCCATCATCGACGCGATTTGTCTTCGTCAATCCGTGAACCTGTAAGAATCGACAGCTTCCGATGTTCATGCAAGATCACTACATCTAACCGCACAGGATCTACGGGTCTTGCTCCCGACCGCTCGCGAGCAGGATCCATAGGCGGCCCACGGATGGGCCATTCGCTCGTTATGCAAATCATCATTCCGCGTCCTCGCGTCCGCGCCTGAACCGGACGCATGCGTGCAGTCGCGGCCGAGAGCCCTGCCGCTGTGGGGCGCGTCCGAACGCGGAGAGCGCTATGAGCAACATCCGTACCTTCCACGGACTCTCGCCCGACATCTCTCCCATTGCGTACGTCGATCCATCGGCCCAGGTTATTGGCCGCGTCCAGGTTGGCGACGATTCCTCGATCTGGCCGTGCAGCGTCCTTCGTGGCGACATGCATGCGATCCGCATCGGTGCGCGAACCAATATCCAGGATGGCGCCCTGCTGCACGTCACCCACGATGCGCGATTCACGCTCGGAGGGTTCGCATTGACGATCGGAGACAACGTGACGATCGGTCATGGTGCGGCCTTGCATGGCTGCTCGGTGCAGGATGCCTGCCTGATCGGCATGCGCGCGAGCGTTCTCGATGGCACCCTGGTCAAGAAGCACAGCATGGTCGGTGCCGGTGCAGTCGTGACGCAGGGCAAGGTTGTCGGCGAAGGCGAGCTTTGGCTCGGCAATCCCGCGCGCTACGTGCGCATGCTGTCGAACGAAGAGGTGGAGAAAATCTACTACAGGGCAAGGCAATACGTCGCGCTGAGTGCCAACTACCGGGCCGAGCAAAAGCCGCAACGCGCGGACCTCGGACACGAATTCGATCGCCGCTCTCTGCGCGTCTGATCCCCGGCCATTCGATCAGACAGGGTCGAGCGTGACGGCGCACGTGCTCACGCCGCATCGATCTCGAACAGATTCGATTGCGTCGGCGCTTCATCCGGCCGTATGAAATTCGCCAGTCCCACGCCGACCAACCGATAAAGGGTGGTCGAACGCAGATTCACCTGCTCGCGCAAACCGAGCGCAATGGTGGTGAGTTCCTCGGCATCGCGCGGTGCCGTTGCGGGCGTGTAGCTGCGGGTCAGGATGCGGAACTCGCGCGTCTTGAGTTTCAGCACGACGGTGCGACCGATGCGTTCGTCCTTGCTGGCAGCAGCCCACACCTTTGCCGCGAGTTCACGAATCGTCGGCTCGATCTGAGTGAGCGGGCGGTCGTCGGCAAAGGTGTCTTCGGCGGAAATCGACTGCGTCGGTCGATCCGGTTTCACTTCGCCGCGGTCGATGCCGTGCGCAAGTTCGGACAGGCGCCGCCCGTAGCGGCCGAAGCGCGCCTCCAGCGCCTGCATATCGAATGCGCGCAACTCGCCGACCGTCCGGATGCCGAGTGCGGCGAGCTTGCCGTCCATGACCTTGCCGACGCCATGAATGCGTGCCACCGGCAACGGTGTCAGGAAGGCGTCGACTTCGTTTGGGCGGATGACGAACAAGCCATTCGGCTTGCGCCAGTCCGAAGCGATCTTGGCGAGAAACTTCGCCGGCGCAACTCCGGCAGATGCGGTCAAGCCGGTTTCCTCGCGAATCTGCGCACGGATGAGTTCGGCGATTGCCGTCGCCGATGGCAGGCCGGATTTTGCCTCGGTCACATCCAGATACGCTTCATCGAGCGACAAGGGCTCGACCAGATCGGTCTGGCGCAGCATGATCTCGCGCACCTGTCGCGACGCGGCCTTGTAGCGCACGAAGTCGGGCGGCACGAACACCGCATCGGGGCACAGTCGCTCCGCGCGAACCGCAGGCATCGCCGAGCGCACGCCAAACGTGCGCGCCTCGTAGCTTGCAGCGCAGACCACCGAACGCGCGCCGCGCCACGCAACCACGACCGGCCGCCCGCGCAGCGAAGCGTCGTCGCGCTGCTCGACGGATGCGTAGAACGCATCCATGTCGATGTGGATGATCTTGCGCATGGCGCAACGTAGGCAACGATCGGATCCGTGATCCTACTCCCGGAGTCGTGCCTGCCGTCGATCGCGCGCCGATTTCTTACAACGCAGCGCGCAGGTTCCGGATCGTCGCGAGGCTCCAGCGCGACGATGATGCCTACCTTGAATGGCGAGGTGGCGAATGAACAACGCGAAATATTGTAGGTGTGGGTTGGCTGGGCTGTGCGCCGCGCTGGCACTGCTGATGTTGCTTGCCAATGCACATCGCGCGAATGCAGAGTCCGTCTACAAATGCCGCGATGCACGCGGTCAAGTCGCATACCAGGATCATGCCTGCGCGAACGCGGAGCAGGAAACGCAGATCGAAATCGCGAAGGCGCCGCCACCTGCGCGCTCGCCGGAATATGCGGTCGCGTCGCGTGCGCGACCGGTTTCGAGAGCAGATGTCATGCACGTATCATCGCGTCATGGTCGCGGTCGCGGAAACGAGCGTGAAGTCATGTCCTACGAATGCCGCGCCAGCAACGGCGATGTGTTTTACCGGCATTCGGGGTGTCCGAAGTCGATCAAGGCGCAGAATATTGCTCGCGCCGGCGGTCGGGGCAAGCAGAAAAGCTCGGATTCTGTTTCCGTTTCCGCAGTTACCTTGTCCCGCTCGGAAGCGTGTCGCCGCCTTGCCGCTGGCGGGTCGATCGGTCGCGCCGGACACGAACACGACGAGCAGATCTCGACCTACGACCGCAATGCCGGGCGTGATCCTTGTCGACGATCGTGAACAGCATGGGTGATCGGCCGGGAATGGGTGCCGCAATCGCATTCCCCGGTTTAGGATGGGCACTCACTATCCACGGGAGCGCCGCATGCTGATCTGCAGTCGAAACGGGTTGTTTGCGCTCAGCGCGATTGTCGCGCTCGCCGCGTGTTCGAAATCGCCCGAGACCGTGACGATGCCTGCAGCGGTGCCTGCAGTTGCGCCAGCAGCAAATGCGCAGATGACCAAGGCGCTCGACCTGTACCGCCAACTGCGAGAGCAGAAAAACTGGGAACTGGCCGCGCCGGTCGGTCAGGAAGTCGTGATGAAATACCCCGGCAGCCCCGCCACCGCTGAAGTGCAGCAGACGCTGGCCGACACCACGGCTCAGGCGACTGCCCAAACCACGCATCGGCGACTGGAGCGCCTGTGGAGTTATCAGTCGGGCAAGGAATCGGGCGGTGAGCAGAACACCGCGTCGATCTATAGCAGCGATGCAGCGACCGCTGATCGCGTGCGCCTGATCCTGCGCCGGCATTCCGCCTGGGGGCAGAGCGCCTATCTCTTTGGCAGCGGCAAGGGGTTCGAATGCCGCGGTACTTGCAGCGTCACTGCGCATTTCGACGACAAGGTGCAGAAAATAAAAGCCTACCTGCCGCCGACTGGCGAGCCCGCGTTGTTCATCAACGACGACAAAGCGTTAATCGCGAAATTGCCCGGCATGCAGAAGCTGAGCGTCGAGGTGACCGAGAAAGGCAAAGCTCAGCGCACCCTGGTGTTCGAGGTGGGTGGGTTCGATGTGGACAAGTTCCCGCCGCTGGCGAAGAAGAAGTAAGGCGCAGTACGCAATCCTGCGGTGGACTCAGATCGCGTCGGAAGCGTGCGCTTCAAGCTTCACCCCGGTCGCGACGATTTCATAGTGCCGTTTGGAAAGCACGCGCAATTCCCCACCATCGGCCAGGCAGATCTTCGCGAGCCGTTCGATATGCGCGTTTTCGTGATTCGCAGGTTCGACATAGACGTGAATCTCGTAGTCTTTGCCGTCGCTGCCGCGTGCGTGGTAGAGATGCTTAAGGACCATCGTCATGCAGCCTGATATCCATCTGCGCCATCATCGCCCGCCAGCATGACAGCTCGCGACTGAATGATTTGTCGTTGTATGCCGGCTACGCGCAGGCGCAGAGTAGAGTGCGTTTTCCGTTTCGTCTGCGAACGGTTCGTTTCCATGGAGACTCAAGCTTCGTGTCTGCGGCGTCGATCGTTTCGAGCTTCCCGCCGCAGGTCGGGGTCGACTGCCGGGTGCTGATACTCGGCACCATGCCTGGCGTGCGTTCGCTGGCGGCAGGCCAGTTCTACGCGCATCCGCGAAATCTGTTCTGGCCGTTCATGAGCGCCCTCTATGGGGCGGCGCCGGAGCAAGCCTACACAGCCCGCATCGCGCGTCTGCACCACGCAGGAATTGGTCTGTGGGATGTACTCGAGCGTTGCGAGCGCAAAGGTAGCCTCGATAGCGATATCTGTGCCGGCACCGCCGTGCCGAACGATATTCCGTCCTTGCTGGAAATACATACGACCATATGCGTGATTGCGTTGAACGGAAGGGAAGCAAACAAGACTTTCGCGCGACGAATCGCGCCACGGATCGAAGCTGCGCGACTCGCTCAGCTGACGATCGTCGCATTGCCGTCCACCAGTCCGGCCAATGCGTCGATTCCGCGCGCCAGCAAACTTGAGTGCTGGAGCGAATTGTTGCGCTGGACGTTTCCGGCGGTCGAATAGGAGGTCGCTGGCTAAGCGGATGGCTCGCGTCTCAACCGTCGCACCGGCAAGTTTCCGCTCGTTCAGCTTCGTTCGTAGAGACTGCAGGCCTTCATCAACAAGGAGTTTGAGCCATGCAGCGACATTATCTTTCCGTACTGGGCACCGCGATGGCGCTTTCGATCGCAGCGGCCATCCCGCAGCATGCCAAGGCGGCCAACGCCGATCTGGATTGCAAGATGAAGTTTTCGCTCACCGGTTGGTCCCTGATCTATAAGCATGCCGAAGGACACGGCACGGTCACCTGCGAAGATGGCAGTTCGATGGACGTAAAAATCGAAGCCAAGGGTGGCGGGATCACCGTAGGCAAATCGCACATCGACAATGGCAATGGTCGATTCACCGATGTGCACAACATCAACGATGTGCTCGGTACCTATGCGCAGGGCGATGCAAGTGCTGGCGCCGGCAAGTCCAGTACTGCCCAAGTTCTGACCAAGGGTACGGTCTCGCTGGCGCTGGCCGGCACTGGCGAGGGCGTTGAACTTGGCGTCAGCGTGGGCGGCTTCACGATCAGCAAGGCTGGTCGCATGCACATGAAACACAAGTAAGTCGTGACGTGATCCATCGACAGGCCGCGGCAGCAATGCCGCGGCCTGTGTCGTTTTACCCATTGACGAATTGTGCGGGTCTGCGTGACGCTGGGGGATGCCGGTGGCGGCATGTCAAGGGCCAACATGAAAAACGTCGCGCGATATCTTTTCGTCATTGTTTTCCTGTTTGCGGGAATTGCTTTCGCTCACGCGGATGCATCGCTCGTGCGCGATCTGCCTCCGGGATTGCAGATTCCCGATGCAGCACGACCGGGGCCGAACTTCGACGTCGACCGCGCAACCGCGGCGTATCTCGATCTGCTCTCGCCCGAACAGCGGGCTTCGTCCGATGCCTATTTTGAAGGCGGCTACTGGCTGCAACTCTGGGATTTGCTGTACGGCCTGCTGGTCGCAGCGATACTGCTGCGTAGCGGGCTCTCGCGCTGGATGCGCGACTTCGCCGAGCGCATCAGCCGGCGACCGTGGTTGCAAACCCTGATCTACGCCGTGCAGTGGCTGCTGGTCGGCTTCGTGCTCGCGCTGCCGTTCTCGATCTACGAGGATTTCGTGCGCGAGCACCAGTACGGTCTTGCGACGCAAGGCTTTGGTGGCTGGTTCGGCGACCAGGCGAAGGGCTTGATCGTGACCCTGATCATGGGGCCGCTGATCATCGCGTTGTTGTACGCAGCTGTCCGTCGCGCCGGTGCGCGCTGGTGGGTGTGGGCAGGCGGTGGCTCGTTTGTGTTGCTGCTGTTCGTGATGATGTTCTCGCCGGTATTTGTGGAGCCGATGTTCAACGACTACAAACCGCTGCGCGAGGGCGTTGTGCGCGAAGCGATCCTGTCGATGGCGCGCGCGAATCAGATTCCGACCGACAACGTGGTTGAATTTGATGCTTCCAAGCAGACGACGCGAATCAGCGCGAACGTCGCCGGCTTTGGCGGCACCACGCGCGTCGCACTCAACGACAACCTGCTCAACAAAACGTCGCTGCCGGAGATCAAGGCCGTCATGGGCCACGAGATGGGGCACTACGTGCTCAATCATGGCTTGCGCGGCGCGGTCTATCTGACGCTGGTGCTGGCATTCGGCTTCTGGTTCGTGCACCGCGTCTTCGACAGCCTGCTTGCGCGCTGGGGTGGACCGCTGGGACTGCGCGGTCGCGGCGATCCGGCAGCGTTGCCACTGGCGGTCGCGATCCTGTCGGTATTCATGTTCATCGCCACGCCGCTGGTCAACTCGATAGTGCGCCAGATGGAAGCCGAGGCCGATGCATTCGGGCTCAATGCGGCGCGCGAGCCGAACGGTTTCGCGATGGCCGCCATGCGCTTGTCCACCTATCGCAAGCTCAAGCCCGGTCCGATCGAGGAGACCCTGTTCTACGATCATCCGAGCGGCTATCAGCGCGTGCACGCATCGATGCTCTGGCTCAAGGAGAACCAGGACAATTTGACGGCGAAAGCGCCGCTGCCACGGCCAGACGCGGCGGCGAAGTAAGCATCATACCCGCGCGCGCCTTGAGGCCGCGCGCGGGTATGATGCGGCCCTTGCGGGCCTGCGTGCCCAGGGGTGGGAGTGGACATGGTGCGTATTGTTCTGGCCGCGATACTCGGTGGATTGCTGATGTTCGTGTGGGGCGCGGTTGCGCACATGGTGCTGCCGTTCGAGCGCGAGGCGATGAAGCCGATTCCGAACGAGGCAGCAGTGCTGTCCACGCTCGGCACCAACCTCAATGCGCCGGGCATGTACTACTTCCCGTGGACCGACATGAGCGGGAAGGCCACGCCGGAGCAGCAGAAGACGTGGCAACAACAGATCGCGAGCGGTCCGTCGGGCCTTCTGATCTACAAGCCAAACAGCGGCGAGGCGATGTCGCCGCGCCAGCTCGTCAGCGAATTCGTTTCCAACGTGCTTGCTGCGTTCTTCGGCGCGTTGCTGCTGATCCAGCTGCCAGGCGGTTTCGGACGGCGCGTGCTGTCGATGTCTGCGATTGGCATCGCCGCCTGGCTGTCGATCTCTGTCTCGCAATGGACCTGGTACAGCTTCTCGACACCGTTCTTGATAGGCGATCTTTCTGACCAGTTCGGTGGTTGGCTGCTTGCCGGCATCGGCATGGCGTCGATGCTGAAACCTCGTCGAGTTCGTTCCTTTTGAATCCGCGGCACGCAGGCCGTTCGCCTTCGCCGGATGGGCGGCTGCTGGCGGGATAAATATTTCCGGAAAAGTAGTGGACCGCGCTGCCATGGCCAATCAGCAGCACGCGGTTCATCGTCCATTGCGGCGATTGCTGCGTGACTTAAGGCGTCCTGTTGCGCGCCATGACGACGATGTTGTGGCTTTGCAAGGAACGCTGCGGCGACTTTTCAGGCTGTCTCTTGCCTCAAGGCGCATTCGCGGGCGCGATTTTCTTCGCCTGCCAGAGAGCTGCGTTCTCAGGTTTGTTCCGCGCTTTGTACAGCTCGACATAACTGTCGATTACATCCTGGCTGCGCGTGTGCTTCGGACCAAAGCCTTCGGCGACGGAAAATATGGCCCAGGCGCGATCGAGTTGCTTCTCGGCTTCGGCATAGCGCTGCTCGCGAATCAGGATAGTCGCCCATTCGCGATACATGATCGCGCGCATCGCGTTGTCGCCGAACGCCGCATCCGCGGTCGCCGCCGCATTGCGCGCGTGCGTATCTGCACTCGCCAGATCGCCGGCGTCGCGTAGCAACAAGGACAAGTTCGATTCCGCGATCACCGTGGATGGACTCGTCGGCCCATACAGTTTCTGCGCGAGCGCGAATGCGCGTTCGTAGTAGGGACGCGCCTCGTCGTTGCGGCTCTGCTGGCGGATCGCGCCGCCCAGATTGCTGATCAGGCGCAGAGTCAGCGGGTGCTCCTTGCCGAACACGCGCTCGTACACTGGAAGTTCCGGCGTCAGCAGCTTCTCCGCATCCGCAAAGCGTTTTTGCTCGAGGGCGATGATGGCGAGACCGTTGATTGCCGCCAGCGTCTTCGAATGTTCGTCGCCGTAGCGCTTGCGTCGTTGCGCCAGCAACTCTTCCTCCAGCGTTCGCGCTTCATCGAGGCGTGACGTATCGATGTCGATGGCGGCAAGACTTTCGATGCTGGCGAGCGCATCTTCGCTGTCGCCGCCGAACAGCGCCCGCTGTCGCGCGAGAATGCGCAGCAGGCGAGTACGTCCCGCGTCGGGCTTGCCGGAGTCGCCCTCGATGCTGGCTAGGTTCGATTCAATGGCAAGACGGTCGCGGTCGTCGGCGGGCAGGCCTGCGACCAAGGCGAAGGCTCTTTCTGCGGTTTCCAGTGCGCCCGCTGCGTGGTTCTGATTGTCCAGGTTACGTGCGGCATGCATCATGGTACGCGCGATTTCGACGGGCTTGAGGTGCGCTGCGTGCGCCGCGTCGATCGATGCGGCGAAATGCGTGGTTGCAAGGGCGACTTCGCCCAGCGACGCGTAGCTGTCAGCAATCGTGCGCTCGATCGATGCGCGCACGGCCGGCTGTACGGCCAGCTCGCGACCCGCACGCTCGGCGGCGGAGTCGAGCACCATCCGCATAAGGCTGCGATCCATTCCTTTTGCGCGATCCGGATCGATACCGGCAAGAATGCTGCGCGCGAATTCGGCGACCTGGGCAGCCTTGGCCGCTTCGATCTGGGCCAGTGCGGCGGACAATTGCGCGCGTGCAAGTCCGTTCAGCGCCAACGCAATGCCCGCGATGAGCGATGCGGTGACTATGCCCGCCACGGCAAGCCCTAGGCGGTGCCGCGAAATGAAGGTGCGCGTGAGATACCAGCGCGTCTGCGGCATCGCGTTCAGCGGCCGCTTCTGGCTGTAGCGTTCGAGATCGTCGGCGAGCGCGACAGCCGAGTCGTAGCGATCGCCGCGATCCGTCGCGAGCGCCTTGCGCAGGACCGCGCGCAGCTGCGGCGGCAACTTGCGCGCGGCGGCCAGCAATGCAATCGAGTTCGACGCGGTTTCGCCGAGCTCGGCATCGCTGACAAGTGCTGTCAGCAGGGTTTCGTGCGGCGCATGTATCGAGCGATGTGCGTCCGAGGTCAGCGCGTTCGCGTCCGCATCGGTGAGCACTTCGCACAGCATCACGCCGAGCGAATAGACGTCGCTGCGCGTATCGATATCGCGATGCTGCAGGCCGGCCTGCTCGGGGCTCATGTAGATCGCAGTGCCGGCGCGGTCTGTCGCCGTGGCCGTGACGGTCGAGCCGTCGGCGCTGGCGTTGCCGCCGATCGCGATGCCGAAGTCGATTATTTTCGGCATCGGTTCGCCATCGACACGTCTCACCAGAACGTTGGCCGGTTTGAGATCGCGATGGATGACGCCCTTCTGATGCGCATGCTGGACGCCGTTGCAGACCCGCGCGAACAACTTGAGTCTTTGGCTCAGAGTGAGCTTTTCGTCGCGGCAAAAACGCGTGATCGGGCGCCCCTCGACCACTTCCATGGCCAGATAGGGGTAACCTTGTTCGGTCGTGCCCGCATCGAACACTTGCGCGATGGCCGGATGCTGCATCTGCGCGAGGGCCTGTCGCTCGACGTCGAAGTAGGCTCGCGCGAGCGGGCTGGCGACCTGCTCGCGGATCAGTTTCAGCGCCACCTCGCGACGTACCGGTCGCGTCTGTTCAGCCAGGTAGACGCGCCCCATGCCGCCTTCGCCAAGCACTCGCAGGATCACGTAGACACCCAGTTGCGCACCCGCCTGCAACTCGGTGCCCGCGTCCGCAACACTGTGCGGAATCTGCACCTCTGTGGCGTCGGATTCGGGGGAGCCGATCGGAGAATCGGGCTGATGCATTGCGGGGGAGTCCTGATTCTCGTTGTCGGCGCGACGTCATCGAGTTGCGCGTGCCGGTGCGAATATACAGAACGTTGCGCACGGCATGGCGTAAATGATGGGCGGCCCCCTGTCGCCGCTCGCGTACCGATACCGGCGTTGCCGGCCTTGCTAGACTACACGCAGACGACGCCATTCCTGCCGGGCGCATGAACCCATCCGATCGCGATTCAACCACGACACAAAGGCGCACGATGCGCGCTGTCCGCAGCCAGGACGCGCGTGATACGTCCACCTCGGCTTGCCTGATCGTGCTGCAAGGGCAGCGCCTTGGTCAGCGCATCGACATCGGCGAAGCGCCGCTGATCATCGGACGCGCGCCAGAGTGCGATTTCCAGATCATGGAGCGCAGCATTTCGCGCCAGCACACCCGGGTGTGGCACGGGCCGTCCGGCTGCCGCGTCAAGGACCTGGACTCGACCAACAAGACCCTGCTCAACGACCAGCCGATCATCGAGGCCGAGCTCAAGGACGGCGATCACCTCACCATCGGAACCTGCGTGCTGAAGTTCATGGAGCGGTCCTCGGTCGAGGCGCGCTACCACGAGGAAATCTATCAGCTCGCGACGATCGATCCGTTGACAGGATTGTCCAATCGGCGCCATTTCCTCGAACTGCTTGAACGCGAACTCGCGCGCACCGCGAAACACGATCGCCCGCTCGCGTTGTTGATCATCGACCTCGATCACTTCAAATCGATCAACGATCGCTATGGGCATCCGGTCGGCGACATCGTACTGAAATGCGTCGGCGCGGCCTTGGGTGCGGACACGCGCGAGGAATTCATCGTGGCGCGCATTGGTGGCGAGGAGTTCGCCGCCGTGCTGCCCGAACACGATATCGAGCAGGCAACCGTCTACGCGCAACGCCTGTGCGCATCGATCGCGGCACTCGAACTGGGCGAGCCGCTTGCGGCGGAGCACGTCACGGTCAGCGTCGGCGTCGCGGTGTGGAAGGCCCACATGACGATCCTCGGCGATCTGCTCGGCGCGGCCGATGCGGAGCTTTACCGCGCCAAGCAGGCCGGTCGCAACCGCGTCTGCTCGGCCGGAGCGGAGTAGCTGCCGCGGTTGCGATTTTCTCTTCGCGGCAATTTTCGGTCAGCGCGTGCCCGCCGACGCGGATGTGGCTACGCCCACTCGGTCAAACCTTCGATGTCGTACAAACGTTTCCAGCTCGCACGCGCCTTCACGCGTTGCGCCAGCGCGGAGAGCGCGGGCCACGCCGTCGCGGTCCTGGGCATGTTGCGCGACCAGCGCATCAACATGGTGGCGTAGATGTCGGCAATGCTGAAGTTGTCGCCGAGTACATAAGGCCCATGTGCGGCGAGATGCGCGTCGAGTCGATCCCACGCAGCCTCGATGCGTTTGCGCGCGAAATCCTTCGATTCCTTTTCCTGTGCGGCCGGCGCGAAATCCTGCGGATAGAACCATTGCCGATACGCTGGCTGCAACGTATTGGCGAAGTGCAACATCCACTGCAGATACATAGCTCGCTGCGGCGTACCCGGCGCGGGCGCCAGCGCCGCTTCGGGATGACGTTCGGCCAGCAGCAACAGCAGGGCCGCACCTTCGTAGACCGGCTGGCCGTCGACGACCAGGGTCGGAACGGTGCCATTGGGATTCAGCCGCAGGTATTCCTCGCTCTTCTGAGCGTTCGAATCGAGATCGACTTTGCGCAATTCGTGCGCGACACCGATTTCGAGCAAAGCCTGGTGCACGGCCATGCTGGCGGTGCCCGGTGAGTAATAGAGAACGTACATCGATCGCTCCTGCAGGATGGGTAAAACGGGAAACGTGTTACGGCGTCGCGCGCTTGACCACCGCGCCACCTTTCATGACGAAATTCGGATGTTCGAGCACGCTCACGTTCGCAAGCGGATCACCATCGACCGCGATCAAGTCCGCGTAGTAGCCCGGCTTCAGCGCGCCCACCTTGTCGGCACGACCAAGCAAGTCGGCCGCGCTCGAGGTCGCTGACTGGATCGCCTGCAACGGCGTCATGCCCCATTCGACCATCTTCGCGAACTGCTTGGCGTTCCAGCCGTGCGGGTAGACACCGGCATCGGTACCGAACGCGAGTTTTTCACCCGCCTTGACCGCGCGACGAAAACTTTCGCGCTGCAGGCGGCCGACCTTCTTTTCCTTTTCGGTCATGCTTTCCGGAAAACCCAGCCGCGTGTATTCGGCCAGGATGTAGTCGTCGTTGTAGATGTCCATGACCAGATACGTGCCGTGCTGCTTGGCGAGCTTGAGGCCTTCGTCATCGATCAGGCTCGCATGCTCGATCGAGTCGACGCCGGCCTTGATCGCCATCTTGATGGCCTCCGCGCCGTGCGCGTGCGCAGCGACGCGCTTGCCCCAGCGATGCGCCTCGTCGACGATTGCGTTCATTTCATCCTGCGAATACTGCGGGGCGCCGACCGACTCCTCGGCGCTGAGCACGCCGGCGCTTGCCATGAACTTGATCACGTCGGCGCCATGCTTGACGTCTTCGCGCACCTGCTTGCGTACGCCGTCGACGCCGTCGGCGACGCCGGTAAAACCATGGAACTCGATGTTCGGTGAAAAGCCGGTCGCATCGTCCGCGTGTCCACCGGTCGCGCCAAGCGGCAATGTCGCCGCAAGGATGCGCGGACCCGCGACGAGGCCGCTGTCGATCGCATTGCGCAGCGCGACATCAATGTACTCGGCCGAACCGAGATTGCGAACCGTGGTGAAGCCTGCTTCGAGCGTGCGCTTGGCAAACACATGCGCGGTCACCGCTTCGTCGATCGCGCTGCGCTGCAGGACATCCTTGTAGTAGTTGCCGGACGACAGCGTCGCGTCGCCGGTGATATGCACATGGCAATCGATCAAGCCAGGCAGCAGCGTCGCATTGCCAAGATCGATGCGCGTGTAGCCGTCCGGCACCTGGCCGTCGGTGCGCACTTCCTTGATGCGATCACCCTCGATCAGCACGAGTGGGTGGGCGATGACCTTGCCTTGATCCGGCGCGATCAGTGCCGCAGCGCTGAGCGCGAGGCGGGTTGGCGCGGGTACGGCGGCGAATGCTGGGCTGGCAAGGCTGGCAACCAAGGCGAGGAACAGAGGCGGTCGCATGCGCGGACTCCGGTGGCAAAAGAGACAATCTAGCAGCCCGACCGCGGCGGGTCCGTGTGCCGGAATGCACGGTCGTTCGCACACGACATGACGCGCCGCACGCAAATCGGCGAAACTTGGCGTTCTGCAGCACGATCTCGGAGCAAGCATGGCCGTCCAGGAAGCGAAGGTGCCGGATATCGGCAACTACACCAACGTCCCCGTCATTGAGGTGCTGGTGAAAGTCGGCGATACGGTGAGCCGCGACCAGGGCCTGGTCACGCTCGAATCGGACAAGGCCACGATGGAGGTGCCCGCGCCGTTCGACGGCGTGGTCAAGGAAGTCAGGGTCAAGGTCGGCGACGAGATCGCGGAAGGTTTCGTGGTGGCGCTGATCGAAGCGACGGATGCCGCGGCGCCCGCGCCCGCAGCGGAGCCCGCCAAGCCGGCCTCTCCAGCGCCTGTCGCAAGCGCCGCGCCCGCAAAGGCTGAGCCGGTCGCCGCGCCTGCACCTGCTGTTGCGATGGACGCAAGCCCGGGCGCCGATGCCGAAGCCTCCGGTCCGCGCACGCCGCCGGTTGCGTTTGATGCGAGTGCGGTGATGCCGGACCAGGTTTCGTACGCGAGCCCGGCGGTGCGCCTGTTCGCGCGCGAGCTTGGCGTGGACCTCGGCAAGGTCAGTGGCAGCGAACGCAAAGGCCGCATTTCGAAGCTGGATGTGCAGAATTTCGTCAAGACCGCGTTGACGGGCGGCGGCTCCGCGCCGCGTGCAGCGGTTGGTGGCGGGTTGAACCTGCTGTCGTGGCCGAATGTCGACTTCGCCAAATTCGGCGCGGTCGAAACCAAGCCACTGTCGAAGATCAAGAAAATTTCCGGTGCAAACCTCGCGCGCAATTGGGTGATGATCCCGCACGTGACCCAGCACGACGATGCCGACGTCACCGAGCTGGAAGACCTGCGCGTTGCGCTCAACAAGGAGAACGAGAAGGCCGGCATCAAGCTCACCATGCTCGCGTTCCTGATCAAGGCGGTGGTCGCCGGGCTGAAGAAATGTCCGGACTTCAACGCTTCGCTCGATGCCAGCGGCGACAACCTCGTCCTCAAGAAATATTTCAATGTCGGTTTCGCTGCCGACACGCCGAACGGCCTCGTCGTCCCGGTACTGCGTGATGCGGACAAGAAGGGCGTGATCGAGATCGCGCAGGAAACCGGCGAGCTGGCGAAGAAGGCGCGCGACGGCAAGCTCGGCCCCGCCGACATGTCCGGCGGCTGCTTCTCGATTTCGAGCCTGGGCGGCATCGGCGGTACCGCGTTCACGCCGATCGTCAACGCGCCCGAAGTCGCAATCCTCGGTGTGTCAAAGTCATCAATCAAGCCACATTGGGATGGCAGGGCGTTCGTGCCGCGCTTGATTCTGCCGTTGTCGTTGTCCTACGACCACCGCGTCATCGATGGCGCATCGGCTGCGCGCTTCACGGCCTATCTCGGTCAGGTGCTGGCCGACATGCGCCGCGTATTGCTGTGAGCAAAGACGCGCCAAGCGGCATCGCGGCGCAGGCGGCGGACCTGCGGGCGGATACGGGTGAAACCATTACCGCGGCGGTGCGGCACTTCAACGAGTTCCTCGGTTTCCGCCTGATCGACGTGCAGGGCATCACGCTCAGCGTTGGCGAGATGATCGCGGCAGTGGGCTGCTTTCTGATCGCATTGCTGGTCTCCAGGGTCCTGCGCCTCGGCCTCGATCGCTATGCGCGCAAGCATCGCAACACTCAAGCCGCGCTGTACACGCTGTCGCGCATCGCCCATTACCTTCTGCTGGCGATAGGGGTGCTGGCCGCATTGTCGGTCGCCGGGATTCCACTGAGTCGCTTTGGCCTGTTCGCAGGCGCGCTCGGCGTCGGTCTCGGCTTCGGCCTGCAGGCGATTTTCTCGAACTTCGTCTCGGGCTTGATCATCCTGTTCGACCGCAGCCTCAAGGTCGGCGATTTCGTCGAGCTGTCCAATGGCGTGCACGGCGTCGTCAACGACATCCACATTCGTGCGACTCGCATCACCACCAACGACAACATCGACATCTTGGTACCGAACTCGGAGTTCGTCACCAACAACGTCGTCAACTGGACGCTGCGCGAAACATCGCGACGGCTGCGCGTTCCGTTCGGCGTCGCCTACGGCAGTGACAAGGAGCGCGTCAAGCAGGCGGCGTTGGAAGCGGCAGCCGAAGTGCCGTTCACGCTGACTTTGGACGGTCCGCGCCAACCTCAGGTCTGGCTCACCGGATTCGGCGACTCGTCGCTGGATTTCGCACTCGTCGTGTGGCTCACCGCCGAGGCGGTGGTTCGCCCGGCCACGGTCACCGCCGCCTACAATTGGGCCTTGCACAGCGCGCTCGAGAAATACTCGATCGAAATGCCGTTCCCACAACGAGACCTGCACGTGAAGTCGTGGCCGGCGGCGTCCGGGACAGTCCCGCAGCCGGTTGCAGGAAGTGCTGTCGTGGAAAACGATACGCAACGCGATTCCGCCAGTACTGCAGGCGCAGACAACGCAGCGACGCGTTCGATCCCGGCGGACGTGGTTCGCACCCAGCACCAAGAAGACGACTAAAACGGTTCGATCCGAATCTTTCCCTCTGATCAGCGGCGGCATGCAACATGGCTAATACGGTTGAAGTCAAAGTCCCCGACATCGGCAATTTCAAAGGCGTGCCGGTCATAGAAATCCTGGTCAAGGTCGGCGACACCGTCGCCAAGGACCAGGGACTCATCACGCTTGAATCCGACAAGGCGACGATGGAAGTGCCGGCGAGCGTCGCGGGCGTGATCAAGGAAGTGCGCGTCAAGCTCAACGATGAAGTCGCCGAAGGCGCGGTCGTCGTGGTGATCGAGGCGCATGACTCCGCAGCCACGCACGCCTCGCCCTCGAATGAGGAATCGAGTCGTGGCGCTACAACGAAGCCGCCTGCAGAGGACGCAAGAGCCAGCGCAGCAGTCGCGTCTGCGCCAGCATCGGTGCAGGCGGGCGCGGCGGAAAGGCCAAGGATTGCGCAAGCACTGCCAGTACCGCAGGCATCGGCGGCATCCGGCCGCAAGGCCGATATCGAATGTCAGGTCGTCGTGCTCGGCTCCGGTCCCGGCGGTTACACGGCCGCTTTCCGCGCTGCCGATCTCGGTCAGAACACCGTGCTGATCGAGCGCTATGTTTCGCTCGGCGGGGTCTGCCTCAATGTCGGTTGCATACCGTCGAAGGCATTGCTTCATGCAGCGCGCGTCATCGACGAAGCGGCGCACGCGGCCGACATCGGCATCACTTTCGGCGCGCCGAAAATCGATCTCGACAAGTTGCGCGCGAACAAGGACAGGGTCGTCGCGCAGATGGTCGGCGGCCTTGCCGGCATGTCGAAGCAGCGCAAGGTCACCGTCCTGCAGGGCACGGGCACGTTCGTCTCGCCCAACGAGATCGAAGTGGATGGCGAGGGCGGCAAGAAACTTGTGCGCTTCGAAAAAGCGATCATCGCCGCGGGCTCGCAGGCGGTGAAGCTGCCGGGCTTCCCGTGGGATGACCCGCGCATGATGGACTCCACCGATGCGCTGATGCTGAAAGACATCCCGAAGAAATTGCTCGTCGTCGGCGGCGGCATCATCGGTCTCGAAATGGCGTGCGTTTATGAGGCGCTCGGCAGCGAAGTCACCGTGGTCGAGCTGATGGACCAACTGATGCCGGGTGCCGATCCGGATCTCGTGCGTCCGCTGCAACAGCGCCTCGCGAAGCGCTACGCGGGCATCCATTTGAAGGTGAAGGTCGCGAAGATCGAAGTCGAGAAAAAGGGGCTCAAGGCAACGCTCGAAGGAGAGAAGGCGCTTGAACCCATGGTGTTCGACCGCGTGCTCGTCGCGATCGGTCGTTCCGCCAACGGCAACAAGATCGGCGCCGACAAGGCGGGCGTTGCCGTGACCGAGCGCGGTTTCATTGCGGTCGACAAGCAGATGCGCACCAACGTGCCGCACATCTTCGCGATCGGCGATCTCGTCGGCCAGCCAATGCTCGCGCACAAGGCGACGCACGAAGGCAAGGTCGCGGCGGAAGTGTGCGCCGGACAGAAGAGCGAATTCGTCGCGCGCGTCGTGCCGAGCGTCGCCTACACCGATCCCGAAATCGCGTGGGTTGGCCTCACCGAAACCGAAGCGAAGAAACAGGGAGTCAAATACGGCATTGGCAAGTTCCCGCACGCAGCTTCTGGCCGCGCGGTCGGCATCGGCCGCACCGAAGGCTTCACCAAGCTGTTGTTCGACGACGCGACGCATCGCGTAATCGGCGGCGGCATCGTCGCGACGAACGCGGGCGACCTGATTGCCGAAATCGCGCTTGCGATCGAGATGGGTTGCGAGGCTTCCGATATCGGCCTGACGATCCATCCGCATCCGACCTTGAGCGAATCGGTCGGGATGGCGGCGGAGGTTTACGAGGGGACGATTACCGATTTGTACTTGCCGAAGAGGAAGTGACCCCAATGCTGCATGGAAGCCGCAAGTCCAGTCGATTCTTGCCATGCTTGGTTTGGAGCATTGGTGCAGCCTTGGTTGTTTCAGTGTCGTCGGGCAACGCCGAATGCACGCACGCCACCTACGCGAAGCTGAGGCCTCCAAAATATCCACCCGAAGCGGCTGCGAACCGGGTGGCAGGAAAGGTTCTCGTCGCAGCCACCGTTGGAATCGACGGAGTTCCAGAAAATGTCGTCATAGAGAAAAGCAGCGGAAGTGCTCTGCTGGATAGTGCGGCGCTTGAATCAGTGTCAGCCTGGCGCTTCAAGCCTCGACGTTGTGACGGGAAGGCCGAGCGCGAAGTTGCGGTCGTTCCTGTGGACTTTGATCTGACAGATACAAATGGCGCCCCTCCACTGATAGCCCGATCCGAAAAACCCGCAGAAGCGGGCAACTCAATAGCCTCCGAGGTTGGGCGTGAAGTCGCACAAGACAATAGACCGATGGAATTCGCCGATGGCGACAAGATGCTCCGTTACCTGCGCGAGACTCCAGGAATTCAGCGAGTTGGCGGAGTGCGGAAAATAGGTCCTACGATGGCGTTTTCCTCTTTCTTCGACCCACGTAAAGGAGCAACCTGGGAAGTTCTGGAGTCCAGTGAAGGTGCTTGGAATGCCGTGAGCGGCGGCTGGATATCAATTGTCCGCACGCGATTTCAGTATCAAACCGATAAAGTTTGGGAGCTTTATTCGCGACTCTGCACCGGCTCCTCGGACTGGTGTGCGCAGGTATTGGATGAATACCTGCTAAGAATGCGGACAGACCCACCGCCCATACCTCCACCAGCGCCTGTCGAATAGCGCGTAGTCCTTTAGCTCATTGGAGCCTGCGAACTCCGACAGAGCCGGCTTGCTGTGAAGGCATCGTCGTGTTTGCGAGCATCCATCAATTCCGCTGCTTAGCCAACTCCGCATCCAGCTTCGCCTTGTCGAAACCCTGGACCTGCGCACCGTTGATCAGCACCAGCGGCGTGCCAACGCCGCCGTTGGCCTTCCATTCGGCAGCGGCCGAGGGAGAGGTCTCGATATCGCGCTCTTCCCACCTCACCCCTTTCTCGGTCAGGTATTCGCGCGTCTTTGCGCAATACGGGCAGTCCTTGGTCGCATACATGATCACGTCGACCGCGTGCGCCGTCGCGCCCACGACCGGCAGCGCTGCGACATCGGGAGGCGCGACAAAGCCCGTTGCCGCCCACGTACCGGCCGCCAGGGCCAGCAGGAAAATCCCGCGCTTCACCTCGCTGGCCTGGAACCATCGCCGTCGCGGCGATGGCCGTCAGCGCGCC
>JBBRZD010000015.1:0-20072 GCA_038237055.1 Lysobacterales bacterium
CGCGAAACGATCACCGCGGCCTGCCTCCGCGGCAAAGAACTCACGCAGATGACGCGAACGCATTTCGCCCGCATGCCGCTGCAACGCCTGCCATTGCGGCGTTGATGTCAATGACGGATTGGGAACGGTCTTGTCAGCGGCAGCCATGGTGCGTCCTCTCAATGGGCAGCGAGCGCGCTGCTCTTCTCGTCGATGCGACGCAGAAGCTCCTGCCACGATTTGACGAACGATGCCGCGCCTTCGCGCTGCAGCTGCGCGGCCAAGGCGTCGACATCGATGCCCGCAGCCGCAAACTGTGCGAGCGTTGCTTCAGCATCCGCGCCAGCGTCATCCATCGCTGCGTTGAGCTGGCCATGGTCGGCAAACGCGACCAACGTTTTTTCCGGCATCGTGTCGATCGTGTCCAGTGCTGCCAGCGCTTCGACATACAAAGTATCGCGAGCACTCGGATCCTTCACGCTTGTGCTTGCCCAGAGCAAACGCTGCGGCAATGCACCGGCATCGGCCAGTTTTTTCCATCGCGCGGATCCGAGAAGTTCGCGGTATGCCTTGTAGGTGCGTTGCCCGATTGCGATGCCGAGCCTGTTGCGCAATGCCGGTGGCGCCTTGTCCAGGATCGCCTTGTCCCACCGACTGACGAACAGCGAAGCCACTGAGACGACCTTCGGACTGCGTCGCGCCTCGATGCGCCGCTCGATGCCGCGCAGATAGGCGTTTGCAGCCGCGAGGTATTGTTCGCGCGAAAACAAAAGGGTCACGTTGACCGGCACGCCGTTGAAGATCGATTCTTCGATCGCAGGGACGCCTTCCGGCGTTCCGGGGATTTTCACGAACAGGTTTTCGCGATTGGCTTGCGCATGGATCTGCGTCGCCGCGTCGATGCTGCCCTGCGTATCGGCGGCGAGCAGCGGCGATACTTCCATCGAGACCCAGCCATCGAGACCGTGCGTCGCATCGAACACCGGCCGGAACAAATCGGCAGCGCGGCGCAGATCCTCCAGCGCCAGTTCGATAAACAGCGTTTCGCCGGATTTTCCCGCCTGCATCTTTTCGCGAATGCCGGCGTCGTAGGCGCCGCCCCCGCCGATCGCCTCGTCGAAGATCGTTGGATTCGACGTGAGGCCGGTCACCGAGAATTCTTCAATGTAGCGACGCAACGTGCCATCGTCGAGAATCGCGCGCGTGATGTTATCGAGCCAGAGGCTCTGGCCGAGTTCGTGCAGCTGCTGGGTGGCTTTCATGTGTGCTCCTGGGTCGCCGGCGTCGGCGCGGCGAGAAAATCTTTCATGCTCATCCCGCAGACCTCACCGATTGTTTCGATCGTGCGGTCCGGTGGTGGGGTGATGGTTTCGTGCGCGGACGCTGCCGCGTAGTGGCCTTGGCGCACGAACACGGTGGTCAGACGATCGCCGAGTACGCGTTTCATTGCCGCGAGTACGTTCGTTTTGTCGTCGATCATCACGTAGTGCGCTGCAGGAAAACGCTGCTGCATCGCGGCCAGCGTGCGTTCCTTGTGCAGAAAGACCAGAACGTTTCCGCCCACCGCCGACCACAATCCGGAGCGCTGGATCTTGCGCGGCTGGAAAACGATGTCGCCGTCGGAAAGAATCGCTACGGTGCCCAGCTCGCCCAGGTGCGCGATTGCTTTCAGTGCGCCCGGATAAACGCGATCGGCGAACGGGTAGTCGAGCAGGAACGCCGACATGCCGAGCAGGTCCGGGTCGGCATCGAGTCCGCCGCGAAATTCCTGCAGCGCCGCCAGGTAATCGGCATACCCCCGTTCATCGCGCAATCGCGCATAGATCGACCAGTAGCGTTCGCATTCCACCGCCCCGAACCCGTCCGTCAAGCGCTCACGCAGGTCGGCGGCAAAGCGATCGTTGTCGAGCAATGTGTTGTCGACATCGAACAGGAATACGCACGAATCCGGCATCAGCACGACGGCACCGTTTCCGCCTTTGGGTCACGCCAGCCGTCATCGCCCACGACGATCTTCTCGGCGGCGGCCGGACCCCAGGTGCCGGGCTCGTAGAAATGGACCGGTTCGGCTTGTTCGATCACGTGATCGACCACGCGCCAAGCCGCTTCGACGCAGTCATCGCGCGTGAACAAGCCTGCGTCACCGTTTATCGCATCGCTGAGCAGGCGCTCGTACGGCGACTTTTCACGCTTCGACTGATGTCCCGCGACGAGTTCAATTGATTCGCCATGCATCGCCGCACCCGGTTTCTTCACGCGAGCGCCAGCGGATATAACGACTTCGGGACTGAGGCGGAAGCGGAAATAGTTCGCGTCCTGGCGGGAGATGTGATCGAACAGGTTGATTGGCGGCCTCTTGAGCTCGACGCGCACTTCGGTGGCCGTCACAGGCAAGCATTTGCCTGCACGGATGTAGAACGGGACGCCGCCCCAGCGCCAGGTGTCGATGTTCAGGCGAAGTGCGACGAAGGTCTCGACCTGGGAATCGGCCGCCACTCCTGCTTCGTTGCGATAGCCATGGAATTGCCCGCGTACGATGTCCTTTGGGCTTAGCGGACGAATCGCGCGAAACAGTTGCAACTTCGCTGCATTCATCGACTCGTCGTCACGACCGACTGGCGCATCCATGGCCAGCAAAGCGAGTACCTGCAACAGATGGTTCTGCACCACGTCGCGGATCGTGCCGGCTTCTTCATAGAACGCACCGCGACCCTGCACACCGAAATTCTCGGCCATTGTGATCTGCACGCAATCGACGTGATCGCGGTTCCAGATGGGTTCGAGGAAACTGTTCGCAAACCGGAAATACAAGAGATTCTGCACCGCCTCCTTGCCGAGATAGTGATCGATGCGGAAGATCGAATCCTCAGGGAAAACCTCGTGCAGCGTGGCATTGAGCGCCTTCGCCGATGCCAGATCGCGACCGAACGGTTTCTCGACGATGACGCGCGCGTTCTTGGTGCAGTCGGCGCCCGCAAGACCGTGCACAACCGTGCTGAAGACGCTCGGTGGAATCGCGAGGTAATGCAGCGGTCGTTGCGACCCGGCAAGCGCCGTCTTGATCTGCGCGTAGGTTGGCGCCTCGTTATAGTCGCCATCCACGTAGCGAAGCAGCGAACACAACTTCTTGAAGGCTGCCTCGTCAACGCCACCGTTGTGCTCGAGGCTTTCCCGAGCCCGCTGTTGCAGCTGATCGACCGTCCATCCGGATCGCGCAACACCGATGATTGGAATGTCCATGCCATCGCGCTTGATCATCGCCTGCAGCGCAGGGAATATCTTCTTGTAAGCGAGATCGCCGGAAGCTCCGAAGAATACAAATGCGTCTGAGCGTGCTGACGTCATGAAGTGCGCCTTCCTGGTTGCTTGCGGAGATCTGCCGACGTGCAGTGCATGACATACGCTGCCACATGACCGCGAACCGCAATCATGCGATCACGATCCTTAACGCAAGCTAGAGTCCGTGCGATTCGCATAGCCGCCGAGTGCCGCTAGCGCGGATTTCACCCGAGCATCAATCGATCAATGCCCGCTGCCGCCCTCGATCGCCTTCAACTCCGAGATCAGGCTGCTCGCCGCTTCCTTGCCATCGGCGTACAGCATGCGCGTGTTGTCCTGGTAGAACAGCGCGTTCTCGATGCCTGCAAATCCGGTGCCCTTGCCGCACTTGATCACGATGCACTGGCGCGCGTCGACGACATTGAGGATCGGCATGCCGAAAATCGGCGACGACTTGTCCGTCTTCGCGGCGGGATTCACCACGTCGTTGGCGCCAATCACGATCGCAACGTCGCAGGTCTTGAACTCCGGATTGATGTCTTCCATGTCGGCGATCAAGTCGTACGGAACGCCGGCTTCGGCCAGTAGCACGTTCATGTGTCCGGGCATGCGGCCCGCGACCGGATGGATTGCAAACTTCACGTCCTTACCGGCCTTGATCAGTGCTTGCGCGAGTTCCCAGATCTTGTGCTGCGCCTGCGCGACGGCCATGCCGTAGCCCGGCACGATGATGACCTTCTCAGCCATGTAGAGCAGAGACGCAGCATCGCTCGCTTCAATCGCCTTCTGCGAACCGGCGATCGCTTCGCCACTGCCACCGCCGCCAAAATTCGAGAACAGCACGCCGCTGATCGGGCGATTCATCGCCTTCGCCATCAGCTGTGTCAGGAAGGTACCTGCCGCACCGACGACCATGCCGGCAACGATCAGCGCCTCGATACCCATCGCATAACCTTCAAATGCAACGGCAAGACCGGTCAACGCGTTGTACAGCGAGATCACCACCGGCATGTCGGCGCCGCCAATCGGCAGCGTCATCAGGACACCAAAGCCGAGCGCGAGCAGGAAGAACACCACCACCAGCGACGTATCCAGTTTCCACGCGACCAACGCAAGACCGGCCAGCACCGCGGCCGCAAGTATCAGGAAATTGAAGGCTTGCTGTCCGCCGAACGTGAAGCGTCGGTCCATGCGCCCATCGAGCTTGGCCCAGGCGATGATCGAGCCGGTCATCGAGATCGAGCCGATCAACGCGCCGACCACCGCGAGCGTGAGCATCGCGAACGGTGGCGCCGCGGCTCCAGGCTGGGTGAATTTCAACAGTTCACTGGCGCCGATCGCTGCGGCGGAACCACCGCCCATGCCATTGAACAACGCCACCATCTGCGGCATGTCGGTCATCGCGACCTTCTTGCCCCACAGCCAAGTCGGGATCACGCCGAGCGCGATCGCGGCAATGATCAGACCGAGATTGTGGCCGCCGGTGATCGCGAACGTCGCCAGCGTGGCGATGACCATGCCGATACCGGCCTGTTCGATGCCCTTGCGCGCGGTGACCGGCGACGACATGCGCTTGATGCCGAGAATGAACAATACCGCGGCGAGAAAATAACTCGCCTTGGCGACATATTCGAGCAGGGTTGCCATGTCCATGCTCATTTCTTCCCAGCGCTCTTGCTCGACTTGAACATCTCCAGCATGCGTTCGGTCACCACGTAGCCGCCAGCCGCGTTGCCCGCGCCCAATGCGACGCCGATGAAACCGATCGCGATTGCCAGCGGCGATTCCGCGTGCGCCAGCGCGATCATCGCGCCGACCAGCACGATGCCGTGCACGAAGTTCGAACCCGACATCAGCGGCGTGTGCAGGATCACCGGCACGCGGCCGATGATTTCCTTGCCGGTGAATGCGGCGAGCATGAAAATGTATAGCGCGAGGAATCCGTCGATCATGATTGCGCTCCTTCGACGAGTCGGCGGGTAGGTTCGTGCTTGATCTCGCCCGCATGCGTGACGCAGGTTTTCGCAATCAGTTCGTCGTCCCAATCGAGCGTCAGCACGCCATCCTTCAAGCTCAGCTCTAGGAAGTTGTAGAGGTTACGCGCGTACATCTCGCTCGCGTGTACCGGCGCACTGGCCGGCAGGTTGATCGTTCCGATCACGCTGACGCCATTGGCCGAGACGATGGTCTTGCCCGCTTCGCTCAACTCGCAATTGCCGCCGGTTTCCGCGGCGATATCGACGATGACCGAGCCGGGTTTCATTCCTGCGACCATCGCGGCGGAGATGATGCGCGGCGCCTTGCGACCCGGCACGGCGGCCGTGGTCACGACCACGTCGATGCCCTTGAGATGATCGGCCAATGCCTGCTGCTGCGTGTCGCGCTCTTCCTGCGTCAGCTCGCGCGCATAGCCGCCGCTGCCGGCGGCACTTACGCCAAGGTCGAGGAATTTCGCACCGAGCGACTCGATCTGTTCCTTTGTTTCCGGTCGCACATCGAAGCCTTCTACCTGCGCGCCGAGTCGACGCGCGGTCGCAATCGCCTGCAGCCCGGCGACGCCGGCACCGACGATCAGCACCTTGCTCGGTCGAATCGTTCCGGCCGCGGTGGTCAGCATCGGGAAGAACTTCGGTGCCGCTTCAGCTGCAATCAGCACCGCTTTGTAACCGGCAACAGACGCTTGCGAGGACAAAACGTCCATCGCCTGCGCGCGCGTCGTGCGCGGCAACAGCTCCATCGCGAATGAGGTGATCTTGCGATCGCGCATGGCCTTGGTGCGCTCGGGTGCTAGGTGCGGTTGCAGATGGCCGATCACCACCGTGCCTTCCTTCAGCTGCGCGATTTCTTCAAGCGAGGGCGGCTGCACCTTCAGCAACACATCGGCTTGGCTCAGCGCCGGCGCGGCGTTGGCGACTTCACAGTCCACATACGCGGCATCCGCGAAATACGCCGATGTACCGGCGCCGTCCTGCAGGACGATGCGCGCACCGCGCGCCTTCAGCTTCTTCGCGACTTCGGGTGTCAGCGCGACCCTGCGCTCGCCAGGAACGGTCTCGCGCACTGCAACTACGACGGTCGTCGCCATGCCAGCCTCTTGCACCCTTGGGAAGCTTCGATGCTAGCTCAGTTGGTACGATGCTGGCGAGCCGTACGCACTTCGCGCCGGTTATCCTTCGTACCCTGCCCTTCGCTGCCGTGCCCAAACCCATCGTGACTCCACTCGATACGCTCAACCAGCGCCGTTCGGTCCCTTCGCGCCAGCTTGGCGGACCCGGCCCAGACGACAGCCAGCTCGACCAGCTGCTACAGGCGGCGATCCGCGTGCCCGACCACGGCAAACTTGTGCCGTTTCGACTGCTCACTATCCGCGGCGAGGCGCGCGCACGCCTTGGCACGGCCTTGGCCGAAATCCACCACCGCAACGAACCCGATATCTCGCCCAGCTCGGTGGACAAGGATCGCGAACGCTTCAATCACGCGCCACTGATCGTCACGGTGATCGCGCGCATCGAACAGAACCATCCGAAGATTCCGGCGCAGGAACAACTACTGTCTGCCGGCTGCGTCGCCTACAACCTGCTTTTCGGCGCGCAGGCGCTCGGTTTCGGCGCGCAATGGCTGACCGGATGGGCGGCTTACGACGCCGACGTCGCAACATTTCTTGGCCTCGGCGCAAACGAACGCATCATCGCGTTCGTGCATATCGGAAGCGCGAAGGAAGCGGCGCCGGAACGGGTGCGTCCGAACATGAGCGAAGTGGTTTCGGAATGGCATTGACGCCGACCGTGCACCTCGTCGACGGCAGCCTGTACGTCTGCCGCGCGTGGTTCTCGCAGGCGCCAGACGTGAACGATGCCGATGGCGCGCCGGTGCATGCGGTGCATGGATTCACGCGATTCCTGCTCGACCTGTTCGAACGCGCGCGACCTACTCATGTGGCGGTCGCCTTCGACGAATCGTTGACGACGTCGTTTCGCCACGCGATCTATCCCGAGTACAAGGCGAATCGTCCGCCGGCGCCGCCCGATCTGCTGCGCCAGTTCTCCGGCTGCAAGGAGATCGCGGCAGCGCTGGGCGCGACGGTACTGGCCGATGCGACCTACGAAGCGGACGACCTGATCGGCAGCGCCGTCGCGACGATGCGCCGCGCCGGATTCCGCAGCGTGATCGTGTCGGCCGACAAGGATTTCGGCCAGTTGATCGAGGAAGGCGACGAACAATGGGACCCGCCTCGCAACCAGCGCTGGGACGGGGCCGGGATCAAGGCGCGGCTCGGTGTGATGCCGCACCAGGTCGCCGACTACCTCGCACTCACGGGTGATGCAGTCGACAACATCCCGGGCGTGCCCGGGATCGGCGCGAAGACGGCGGCGATCCTGCTGCACCATTTCGGCACGCTCGATGCGTTGCTCGAACGCGCCGACGAAGTCGCCTTCCTGCGCACGCGTGGCGCGGCGGCGGCGGCACTGCGGCTGCGTGAGCACGCGGCTATCGCACGCCTGTCGCGTACCCTGACCGGTATCGCGCTCGATGCGCCGGTGCCGGCTCAGGCGGACGCCTATCTGCGTCGCAAGCACGACGCGACCGCCTTTGAAACCCTGTTTGAACGGCTGTGCTTCGGCCCGCTGACGCGCGCACGAGTGCGCGCCCTCGCAAGCATCTGAGGAGCGCGCTCGATCGGCTGCGCAATCCTCTTCCTTTTGCCGACGACGGAATGTCCGAGCGTGCCGTCCGTCGCCGACCGGCGGCCGGTTGGAGAATCCACGTTGCGTGTCACATTTTCGAAAGAAACTCGTCTGGATAATCGCAGCGGGCGCTTCCCTGGGCGTCCGCCACAGGGCACCCTGACGCAATGAAAGCTCGCAAGCATCTGGTCATGGCCGGCGTCAGCGCCGCCGAGACGGCCGAGGTCGCCACGTTCATGCGCGCATCGCAACCGTGGCTGGATCATGTGTGGTCGCTCAACGCCGACGACAATATGATCGACTTCGTCCTCGCCGATCTGGGCGATTTCGGCGGCCGATGCGCGCGCGTTCGCGCGCTGGATGAAGGCAAGCACCTTGCGGTATTGGCAAGCCCGGGTGAAGACGTACTCGGCGCCGAACTCACCCTGCTGCGCCCATTAAATGCGAAAGCACTCGTCGGCCTGCTCAACCATGTAGGCCATGCCGCCGCGCCGCCACCGCGCCAGCTCATAGACTTCACCGCAACGCGCGAATTTCGACCGTTGCCTGCGACAGCCAAGGCAGACGCAACGGATGATGCCACCTCGACACGGGCGTGCTTCCTCGACATTCGTCGCGAACGCATCTGCACGAATCTCGACTCGCTGATGCGGCGCGGCGCCGTACTCATCGAGCGCCACGGTATCCCGCCTTTGCTGATCGACCCGGTCACCGATACCTTCCACACCACCGCAGCCCTCGTTGACCTTGAGCCGTACTTCCTGACCGTCGTCAGCGGCAACGAACGCAAGGGCATTGGCGGACAGAAACTCGCCGCGTTTCGCAAAGCGGTCCCCGGCCGACCGCTGCAGCGCCTGCGATGGCTGAATGCGTTGCTGCGCTCGAATGGGTGGCTTGCGCCGCACCTCGATCCGAGCGCGGATTTCCGGCTACGCAGCTGGTTCCCTCTCGATGCGGACTATCGCAAGCAGCATCGCATCGCGACGATGATGCTGCGCGGAGCGCCACTGCACCGGATCGCGGCGTCGGCGAAAGCAAAAATGGCCGACGTGTTCGATGTGGTCAATGCCTATGACGCACTTGGCCTGGTCGAATGCAAGCGGCAGCCCGCATACGACGCGCAGACCGAGCCGAGTGGGCCGCGCCGTCGCTCGACGAAGAAATCGCGCCAACTGCTCGCCGCGACAGTCTTTATCCGCTGACACCCGCATTGTCCTGTGCGACTGCAGCCAGGGTTCATGAAAAACTGCTACCTTGCGAGGTCTTGGTGCCCACTCGAGAGGAAGTACGTATGAATATCCATGTCGTTCTGCAGCCGCTGATTGCGTTGATCGCCGGCATCCTGATCCTTATGGTGCCGCGCCTGCTCAACTATGTCGTCGCAATCTACCTGATCGTCGTGGGCTTGCTCGGCTTGCTGCCTCTCCTGCATATTTCCTGACGAACACCCGCCACTTGGGCGCGATTGCGTTGACGACACGCGCATCGCTGCGCGCATACCGATTGATCGTGGCAGCCAGAAGCACCTGCATCATCATGGACGAGCGCGCGCACACATCCAGGCTTCGCCTTCCGCGCGCGCGCCGCTGCTGTGCGCTGGCGCTCGCGTGCCTGTCGATCGTGGTCACGCCGGTGTTGGCTGCCCAAATCAGCGCGGAAGTGGATGGCATTGATGGGCCGCTCAGGGATGCGCTCATCGCCGGTCTTGAAGTCGCCCAGTACGGCCAACGCGAAGTAACCGCTGCACAGGCGCGGCGCCTGTACGAACACGCCGCGACGCAGGCGCGCTCTGTCCTCGAGCCGTACGGTTACTACGCGGCGAAGGTGCAGGGCGAGCTAAAGGAAGTTGGCGACAATTATGTCGCTGTCCTGCACGTGGCTCCCGGAGACGCAGTCAAGGTCAATGTGCTCGACATCAAGCTCGATGGCGACGCCGACGGCCAGTACGCGGTGCAGAAGGCTACAGCCGCATTCGTGCCGGCCAAGGGCCAGCCGCTCGATCATGGAGCGTACGAGAGGAGCAAGGCGACGATCCAGGCCGCGCTGTTCGGCAGCGGTTATCTCGATGCGGAACTGGTCACGCATCAGGTCGAGGTCACGCGTTCGGCCAATGTGGCCGACGTGCATCTGGCGTGGAAGGTAGGACCGCGCTATCGATTCGGAGCGACGACGTTCGAAGGCGGCCAGTTTCCGGATGCGTTCATGCATCGCTATGTTCCTTGGCATAAAGACGACTTCTACACGCAAGACCAGTTGCTCTACTTCCAGCAACGCCTGATCGACGCGGACTATTTCTCGATCGCACAGGTGCAGCCCGACATTGGCAATGCGCATGATGGCGTCGTGCCGATCAAGGTCGTGTTCGCGCCCGCCAAGCGCACGATCTATACCGGCGGCATATTCATCGGCACCGACACCGGCCCCGGGCTACGCGGCGGTATCGAGCGACGCTGGATCAATCTGCGCGGACACAAGCTCAAGCTCGAAGCGATCGTCGCCGCGCGCCTTAAGACCGTATCCACGCTGTACCAGATACCGCTGCCGGGTCCGGACAACCACAGCTTCAACTTCGGCGCCAATTTTCGCGACGAGAATACCGATACCAGCACATCCAAAACCCTGGGACTGGCCGCGACGGATTCGAGCCTCTGGCGTGGCTGGACGCGCACACTTGGACTCAAATTCCTTACCGGCGATTTCGAAGTCGCCAACATCCCGGGCAGCACCACGATGCTGTATCCCGAGATGTCGCTCGCGCGCAAGAAAGCCGACGATCCCATCTTCGTGCGCCGCGGTTGGTCGCTGACACTGGCGGCGCGCGCGGGACAGAAAGGCTTCGTGTCCGACACCAGCTTCGCCCAGGTCAGCGCAGACGCGAAATGGATCCGCGGCATTGGCGACCATGCGCGCTTCATCGCGCGCGGCTCGCTCGGCGCGACAAAGGTCGACGATTTCGACAAGCTGCCACCGGAACTGCGTTTTTTTGCCGGCGGCGATCGCTCGATTCGCGGCTACGCGTTCCAGACCATCGGCACGCCGTTGCCGGACGACCAGATCGCGGCGGCGCATGCACGTTGTGCGGCATTTCCGAAGCGCACCTGTCAGACCTTGGTCATCGGCGGCAAGAATCTCGCCGTGGCAAGTGCAGAATACGAGTACTACTTCAAACCGAACTGGGGCATCGCGACCTTCATCGATACCGGCGATGCGTTCTCGAGTTTTGCCAGTTACCACCAGAAAATCGGCACCGGTTTCGGGGTGCGCTGGCGTTCGCCCGTTGGCATGGTGCGCGCCGATCTTGGTTTTCCGGTGAACAAGCGCGCCACCGACAGCACGATCGAACTGCATATCGTGATTGGGCCGGATCTATGAGCACGCAGCCCGGCCAGGAAAAGAATCGTCCCTTCTCCCAACGGCACCCACAGCCGCTGGAGGCAGCTTCGATCCCGATGGGAGAACGGAAACAGCGAGGCTTCGCGCTGTGGAAGCTCCTGAAGGGCATCGGCATCACGCTTGCGATCCTGCTGGTGCTTGTCGGCTTTCTGTCTTTCTGGTTGCTGCGGACCGAGTCGGGCCTGCAATTCGTGCTCGCTCGTGCGATCGGCGCAACCGATGGCAAGCTCACCATTGGCAAGTCGTCAGGCAGTCTTGCCGGCACTGCAACAATCGAGGACCTGGCATACCGCGATCCTGCCGCCGGTCTTGACGTGCATGCGCGGCACACGACGATCGCGTTCTCGCCGCTGGAATTACTGTCCTCGCGCCTGCACCTGACGCGTCTGCAGCTGGACGGCCTGGACGTCGCACTGACTAGCGTGCCAATGCCACCTGAGCAGAAGAAGTCGGCCGATTTCTCGCTCGCCGCGCCCCTCGACGTAGTACTCGATCGACTCACGCTGACGCAGGCAAAGATCGTCAGCGATGGTCAGCCGCTTTTTGGGCTCGACTCGCTCGACATCATCGGCCGCTGGACGCGCGATGGCGTTGCGTTGACCTCGCTCGCATTGCATTCGCCGGATGGCGACGTCGATCTGCACGGCACGGTGTCCGCGCTCGCAGGCTATCCCGGCGACGGTGCGCTCCAGTTCCACTGGAACGTCGGCGATGTCCGTTATGTCGGCACGCTAAACGCGCATGGCGACGGCAAGCAGGCGCAACTGGATCTTGCATTGAGCGAACCCACCGTCGCCACCCTGGCGACGACGCTCTCGCAATCTCGCGAATTGCCGTGGACTGCAACGCTCAAGGTGCCGCGCTTCGATCCGAAGCGGGTGCAGAAAGATGCAGGTATTGCGTCGCTTGCACTCGATCTCTCGGGCTCCGGCGACAGAAACCACGGGCTACTGAATGGCGAAGTCGCGATCAATGATCACGGCGTTCAGATCGAGCCGCTGCGCTACACGCTCGACGGCGGCCAGCGTCTGAACATCGAGGCGTTGACGCTGAAGTCGCCCGAGGCGGCAGGCGAGCTCAATGCAAGCGGTGACGTGCAACTCGATGCGAAACCGGTTTCCGCAAACCTCGCGCTCAACTGGCACGATGTTCAATTGCCTGCCGATCTGGCCGGCCAGCTCCTGTTGACGCACGGCAAGCTCGATGCGAGTGGAAGCGCCGAACGTTTCCACGCGCAAGGCACGTTGTCGATTGGACCGCCCGGCAAGCTCGCCGACATCGCATTGAATCTGGATGGCACGCCCGAGGCGATTGCGCTCAAGCAGCTTGCCTTGCGGCAGGCCAAGGGCGGCCTCGACGCGCACGGCACACTCAAGCTCAAACCCGCATTCGGCTGGCAATTGACGGCGAAGGCCGACCAGCTCGACTCTGGCGCATTCGCAAAAGAATGGCCCGGCGCCCTGAACTTCGACCTAGCGACCGAGGGAACCCTGACCGACAAGGGGGCTGACGCGACGATCAAGCTCGACCGACTCGGTGGCACGCTGCGCAAACGCGCGGTATCCGGCGCTGCGGACCTGCGCATCAAGCCCGACTACGTGATCGACGGCACACTCAACCTCGCCGCGGGCACGAGCCGCATCGACGCGAGCGGCCATGGCGGCAATCAAACGGACGCGTCGATCAAGCTTGCGATCGCCTCGCTCGGCGACTGGATGCCGGATGCCGCCGGTGCGCTGGATGGCGATTTCCGCGTGCAGGGGCAATGGCCGAAACTTGCCGTGACCGGCAGCGCGCACGGCACGCATATCGTCTCGGGCACGAATCAGATCGGCACGCTCGATTTGACAGCGAACATCGCAAGCATCCAGCCACCACAGGGCACTCTGAGTCTGAAGGCTGCGAAAATCGTTGCCGGCATTCTCGCGTTCGACACGATCGATATCGAGGGTCGCGGCAACCAGCAGTCACACGAACTCGCACTCGACGCGCATGGCACACCGCTTTCCCTCAAGCTCGCGCTATCGGGCAGCGCCAAAGACGACGGCCGTTGGAACGGCACGCTGAAGACGCTCGATGTCGCGATCAAGGATGCGCCGCCGCTGGCACTCGAACACGCCGCGCAGCTTGCGTGGGACGGCAAGCAATTCAACGCGGGCGATGTCTGTCTCGCCGGCAAAGGCCCGAAACTGTGCGTCGCAGGCAATCGTGGTGCCGACGGTTCCGTAGTTGCGCAGTACCGTATCGAACAGTTGCCACTCGCACTGATAGCGAAACTGTCCGCACCCGACGCGCTGCTGAGTGTCGACGGCGTGATTGCCGGCCACGGCGCCATCCGTCGTTCCGCGGACGGCGCGCTCAACGGCGCCGCAACGATTACGTCGGACAAGGGCAGCCTGGCTTATCCGGACAACGCGAACCAGCCGTTGCTCGCGTACACCGGGCTCGCGCTGAATGCGACGCTGACGCCGCAATCGACCCACGCGACTTTGCACGCCGCACTCGACCATGACGGCAAGCTCGACGGCGATGTCACGCTGAGTGGAGCCGCGGGTTCCGCGCAGGCGCTGTCGGGACATGTCGACCTCGCCCTCAACAGCCTCGCCTTCGTCGAACTGCTGACGCCCGAGGTCGCAAACACCACGGGTCACCTTGCAGCGAACTACACGATCGCCGGAACCACCGCGGCACCGCAGTTGAACGGCGTGCTGACGCTGAAGGAATTTGCGACCGAAGTGCCATCGGCCGGCCTCAAGCTGCACGATGGCGACATCAGCGTGAGCGCGACCGACGTCGATCACTTCGCGCTCAATGGCACGCTCAAGTCCGGCGATGGCGCACTCACGATTTCCGGGGAAGGCGGCATCGGCAAGACAGCGCCGGTCTCCATCCGCATCAAGGGCGAGAATTTTCTCGCTGCCGATATTCCGGCCGCAAAAGTTGTGATATCACCGGACCTGAACATCGAACGCAGCGCGCGGAACATCACGGTTGGCGGCACCCTCACGATTCCGGAAACGGACGTCGATCTCGCCAAGCTGCCAGGCGGGGGCGTCGCGACCACGTCACCGGACGTTGTCGTGGTCGATGCGGAACAGCCTGCCCCCGGAAAGGCACTGCCAATTATTGTTGCCGTCGAGGTCAAACTAGGAAGCGAAGTCAAGCTCGTCGGACACGGACTCGACGGTAAGATTGGAGGCCAGCTCAGAGTCGATCAGCACGCCGGCAAACTCGCGACCGGCACTGGCACCTTGAACGTGAGCGGCACGTACAAGGCATACGGACAAAATCTCACGATCGAGACGGGCCGGCTTTTGTTCGCCGGTACCGCGCTCGACAATCCCGGGCTCGATATGCGCGCGGTGCGCAAGATCTTGGGTGCATCGGGCGGGCAAAGCGACGACACGACCACCGCTGGATTGCAGATCCGCGGCACGGCACTCGTGCCGGTCCTGACAGTGTTTTCGCAACCGGCGATGGAACAATCCGAAGCACTGTCTTACCTCATCACCGGCAAGCCGGTGTCCGCTTTGAAAAGTGGTGAAGGCGAGATGCTGGGCAGCGCGGCGCGCGCGCTCGGCAGCGCCGGCGGTGATCTTCTCGCAAAGGGAATTGGCGCACGCGTGGGCATCGATGCCGGGGTCTCCGACAACACCGCGCTCGGCGGAGCGGCCTTCACTGTCGGCAAGTATCTTTCGCCGAAGTTGTACCTCAGCTATGGCGTCGGTCTGTTCACGCCGGGCGAAGTCGTCAGCCTCAAATATCTGTTCAGTGCACGCTGGAATTTCGAGGCGCAGAATGCGACGACCGGCAATCGCGCAGGCATCAATTACCGCTACGAGCATTGACCGAATGCATGCGGTCGACCAGCACAGATGTGTGATGTCGCGGATGCAGCTTCGCGCCAGCAACGAAGCGGACGCGCGAGTGCCGATGCGCGGTCGCGCGCAGTGCGCTGGCAGTCAACCACTGTCGATGCCGCTTCGTTATTTACAAAAACCCTGCGGCGACTGCTGTACTCCATCGAACCTTCAGCGCAATCAGCAAGTCAGCGCGCTCGCCGACCCGCCGCAATGCCACCCAGCAGCTGCTTCAACGGCGCGAGGCGATCGACGACGGCGAGCGCGGCACCGCGCAGTGTCGCCAACGACATGTTACCTGAGCTAAATACACGGCCCAATGTATCGAATCCGTTCGCAGCGAGCGCATTCTCACTGCGCCGCTCGCGTTCATGGCGGCGCAAGACGTGGCTTGCGCCGATATCGACATTGCGCTCGCGTGCATCGCGCAACACGCGCCGCAAACATTTCACATCGCGAAAGCCAAGGTTCATTCCCTGCCCGGCAAGGGGGTGCACGATGTGTGCAGCATCGCCGATTAGCACGCAACGGCCAGCAACATATTTCCCGGCGAGACGCATGCGCAGCGGAAATGCCGCGCGCGCACTGGCTGCCGTGATCGCGCCGAGACGGAAATCGAACGCACAACCCAGTTCATTTCGGAACGCGTCGTCATCAAACGCAAGCACGCGCGCAGCTTCCGCCTCGGGCAGTGACCACACGATCGAGCAACGCCCGTCGGCGAGTGGCAGGAACGCGAGTGGGCCGCCGGGCTGGAAACGCTGCCATGCGGTGTCCTCGTGCGTGCGCTCGGTCGCGACATGCGCGACGACCGCACGCTGTGCGTAGTCGCGACCTTCAAACGCGATACCAAGCTTCGTGCGCACTGAAGACTCGGCGCCTTCGGCCGAGATCAGCACTTTCGCGTGCAGGCGTGTGCCATCGGCGAGCGTCGCGACGACCGTGTCGGTGCTATTTTCAATTTCGCTGATTTCGGCGGGACAAAACACGCGAGCGCGTTGTTCCGTTTGCAGTGCCTGCCACAGCGCGTGCTGGATCAGCCTGTTCTCGACGATCCAGCCCAGCGCCGCTTCGCCACTATCTGCGGCGTCGAATGTGAGTTCGCCGGGTGCGAGTGCATCCCACACGCGCATGCGGCGGTAAGGGCCGCTGCGTGCGGAAATGATGGACGCCCAGACATCAAGGTTTTCCAGCAGGTCACGCGAATCGGGCGCGAGCGCGACCACGCGCAAGTCGACCTCGTCTTCGGCACGCCAGGGTTTCGGCTCGCGTGCTTCGACTAGCGCAACATTGAAGCCATCGCGCGCAAGCGCAAGCGCGATGGCACCGCCGACCGTGCCGGCACCCACCACGATCGCATCGAATTCTCCGCGCCGGCTCATCGCAGCAGACTCAAAGTCGGGACGTCGCCGCGGTAACCCATGCCACGCAGCGCAATGCGACGCTTGAGCGGCGTGATGCGATCGAGCGCATGGAAACCCAGCGAACGCAGCAAACGCGCAGGCAGCGCGTCATTGCCCATCGATCGCACAAGGTCATCGCTGAACGACGTGGTCGCGTCGCGGTCTTCCTTGCGTCGCCCGACGTAACGCGCGAGCAAGGCCGCGTCCCCCGGATCCGCATCCAATGCCTTCGTCTCGCGCAACAATTGGGCAAGAGTCAACGCATCGCGCAAACCGAGATTGAATCCCTGCGCACCGATGGGATGCACGGTTTGCGCGGCATTGCCGACCAATACAGTGCGCGAAGCCGTCGTCCGTGCCGCGAGCATGCGAGCGAGCGGATAGGGCTTGCGCTTGCCTGGACGCGTCAGCCGACCGGCGCGATAGCCGAACCGCTCGTGCACGAACGCAATGAATGCGTCATCGTCGAACGCAGCAACATCGACTGCGATTGCGGAAGGCACACTGAGCACGAGTCCCGCACGTCGCTCCCCCAGCGGCAAAAGCGCGACCGGGCCGGACTCTGTGAAACGCTCGTACGCGGTTCCGTCGAGCGGCTTCTCTGTCGTCACGATCGTCACGAACGCGGATTGCGCATAGTCATCGCGGGTTGCCTCGATACCAAAGGCGCTACGCACGAAAGATTCGGTACCGTCGGCGCCAACCAGCAAGCGCGTGCGTACGTGGCGCGGCGTATCGCCGCTGTGCAACTCGACGTCGACCCGATCGAGCCCGGCGTCGATCGCTATCGCGCGAGCCGGCGCAATGCGCACCAAGTCGTGGCAACTTTCCAGACGACGCAGCAGAGCATTGCCAAGCTCGCGCGCTGGCATCACCGCGCCGAACGCCGGCAAACCGAGGTCGGCAGCATCGAGCCTGACCGCACCGAAGTCGCCGCGCCGGCTGATGTGGATGCGCCGGATCGGCGTCGCCGGCGACGCTGCATCGAGCACGCCCAGCGTCTCAAGCGCGTTAACGCTCGCTCGAGCGAGCGCGAGGTTGCGTTCGTCATAGCTCGGCTGCAGGTCGACGCGCGGCGGCGCGGCTTCCGCCAGCGCTACACGAAGGCCGCTGCCATCCAGCGCGATTGCGAGGCTCGCGCCAACCAGGCCGCCGCCGACGATGAGGACGTCGAAGTCATCTTGCATGGCTCAATGATACCTGCGGGCAACGCCCGAGCGGCGCGCGCCGCACGCCGCATGCGTTAAACTGGAAATCCGCTCGACCGGAAGCCGACCATGACTGCCCCGAATTCCAGCCTGACCACGCCTTGGCGTGTCGGCATCTTTGCCCTCCTCGCACTCGTGATGATAGCGACGCGCTCGCATCTGCTGACCGACCATTTCTTGCCGTTGCCGGATGCGTCGTGGGCGGTGTTCTTCATTGTCGGGTTCTACCTGCGCGGTTACGCCCGCTGGGCGTTTCCGGCGCTCATGCTGCTTGCGGTCGCGATCGACTATGTCGTGATCAGCAGCCAGGGGCTCGGCTTCTGGGAGCACTACTGCGTGTCGCCCGCCTATTGGTTCCTCATACCGAGCTATGGGGCGCTCTGGCTCGGCGGTTCCTGGATGCGTTCGCACTATGCGGGACTGCATGTACGTGAACTGGCCCTGCTGATTGCCAGCGCGATCGTGGTGACGAGCGTGTGCTATCTGATCTCGAACGGCAGTTTCTACTGGCTGAGCCAGAGCTGGATCGCGGCGAACCCGAATGCGCCGATGCGCAGTTTCGCTGGCTGGATCGAGAATCTTGGCGACTGGTATCTGCCGTTTGTCCGCGCGACGCTGATCTATGTAGGCGTAGCGGCGGGTTTGCATGTTGCGGCGATCGCCGCGCTCAAGGCGCTCGGCGGCGGCGCGAAGTATGCACAGCCGAGCAAGCGCTGAGCCCCGGCACTATCGCAACCAACACCATCCCCACCCAACCCTCCCCTTGATTGGGAGGGCTTTAGAGAACATCGAACACCGTGGGTAATCGTCTCTCGAAAATCTACACACGCACCGGCGACGACGGCACGACGGGCCTCGGTGACGGCACGCGCGTCGCAAAAGATTCGGCGCGTGTTTGCGCCTACGGCACGGTCGACGAATTGAATAGCGCAATCGGGGTCGTGCTGGCATGCGAGATCGCGGCGAACATGCGCGAAGTGTTGATCCAGATCCAGCACGAGCTGTTCGATCTCGGTGGCGAGTTGTGCATTCCTGGCATGGCGATGGTGCATGACGGGGATATCGATCGTCTCGAACAGGTGCTCGACGTGTTCAACGACGACTTGCCACCGCTGAAGGAATTCATCCTGCCCGGCGGCGGCATGGCCGCGGCGCACTGTCACATGGCACGCACGATCTGCCGTCGCGCTGAGCGCGAAACGATCACCCTTGCGCGCCAGGACGATACGGTCCGGCCGCAGACGACGCGCTATCTCAACCGGCTGTCCGACCTGTTGTTCGTGCTCTGCCGCGTGCTCGCGCGCGCGTCCGGTCACGGCGAAGTGCTGTGGCAGCACGAGCGGCGCAAGAAAACCTGAGCGGGCATGTTCGGCATGCTGGCTGAAATTACAGGCACACCATGAGCGTTGCGCTGTACACGCATCGGCATTGCCTTGAACACGACCCAGGCCCCGGCCATCCCGAGTCGCCGGCACGTCTCGCCGCCGTACTCGCAGCGCTCGATCATCCGCGCTATGCCAGGCTTGAACGCATCGAAGCGCCGCGCGCCACGCGGGAGCAACTCGCACGCGTGCATCGCGTCGAACTGATCGACGAAATCTTCGCCAACGTACCCGATGCGGGCTGGTTCCGCCTCGACGCCGACACCGTGATGTCGCCAGCGTCCGCCGAAGCGGCACTGCGTGCTGCCGGCGCCGTCTGCGCTGCGGTCGATGCGGCGATTTCCAACACGAACTCGCGCGCGTTCTGCGCCGTGCGTCCACCCGGCCATCATGCAACGCCGTCAACGGCGATGGGTTTCTGCCTGTTCAACAGCATCGCAGTAGGTGCGGCGCATGCGCTGGCGCGACACGGCGTTGCCCGCGTTGCGATCGTCGACTTCGACGTGCACCACGGCAACGGTACGCAGGACATTTTCTGGAACGATGCACGCGTGCTGTATGCGTCCTCGCACCAATGGCCCTTGTATCCGGGCACCGGCGCACGCGGCGAAACCGGCGCCGGCAACATCATCAATGCACCGCTTGCCGCGGGTGCTGGCTCGAAGGAATTTCGCCAAGCCTACGAGAATATCGTTCTGCCGGCGCTCGACGCCTTCGCACCACAACTGGTGATGATCTCGGCCGGTTTCGACGCGCATCGCCTCGATCCTCTGGCGAACCTGAACCTCGATGCCGACGACTACGCCTGGGTCACCGGGCGCCTCGTCGACCTCGCGAACCGGCATGCACACGGTCGCATCATTTCAAGCCTCGAAGGCGGCTA
>JBBRZD010000016.1:0-19902 GCA_038237055.1 Lysobacterales bacterium
CGGCGGAAATTCCTTGGCGCTCGCCCACTGGTCGTAGCCCGCGTAGGAGCCGCCCCACATCGTGACTTTCCCGTCGCAATACGATTGCTTCGCAAGCCATTCGACGACGTCGTGACCGTCCTTCGCCTCCTGCAGCAGGGGCGTGAACTCCCCTTCGGAGTTACCTCGGCCGCGCACATCCACGGCGAGAAACACGTAGCCGTGCGCCGCGAAGTACATACCGCGTTCGTGGTAGGTCTGCGCAATGTACGGCGTCAGCGTGAACACGCATGGCAACGGCTGCTTCTGGTCGCGAGGCTTGTACACGGTCGCGTTGAGCTTGACGCCGTCGCGCAGCGGAATCTTCGCACCCCACTGGAATTCGACCGGGTTCGCCGCGGATTCTGCAGTGCAAGCTTCGGATGCGAAACACACGCCGACGGTGAATGCGATGGCGTAAAGCAGGTTGTAGTTCAACATGACGACCTTTGATTTCGATGAGCCATTGGTTTCGGCAGTTCAGAGGAAACGCGTCGCGGAAAACGGCGCGAGATCGAACGACAATGACCTGCCGGTGATGACCTCGCTGACAAGCAGGCCGGTCACCGCCGACAGCGTCACGCCGAGCATGCCATGCCCGGTCGCTAACGTGAGATTGTCTACTCCCGGCGCCGTGCCCAGCACCGGTAGATCGTCAGGCGTCATCGGTCGCCAGCCGAACCACTCTTCAATCACAGTCGGCCCTTCGGGCTCGTACAGGAACTCAGCCGCGCCGCGCCGCAAAGCGTCCAGCCGCTTGCGATTCAGCGTGTCGTCGTAGCCGGCGAACTCCATTGTGCTGCCAAGTCGGTAGCCCGATTCCCATGCGGTCACGCATACGCTGGGCTCTTTCAGGGTCAGCGGAATGCGCGGACAAAGCGCTGGTCGCGCGTAAGTGATCGAATAGCCCTTGCCAGGCTGGATCGGAATGCGCAGGCCGAGCTGACGCGCTAGCTGCGGCGACCATGCACCGAGCGCGAGCACGATGTCGCGGCCGCTGAAGTCGCCGTTGGATGTAGCGACGCGCTCGATGCGTGATCCGGTGCGTATGAATCCTTCGACGCGCGTGTGTTCCTCGATTATTCCGCCTTTCGCGCGCACGACGCGCGCAAGTTCGGCAACATAGCGATCAGGCCGCAACTGCGCATCGCCGGGATGGAAGAACGCACCGGCAATGTCGGCCTTCAGCGCCGGCTCGCGGGAGAGAGTCGCGGCCGGGTCGAGCGTGTCGACACGGATGCCCAGATCCGCGAAACGAGCGAGCAACGACCGCGCATGCTCGAAATTCGCAATGTCTCGATACACGTTGAGCGTGCCGATTGCCGCAAATTCGCAAGCCAGATGTTCCCTGAGCACCAGTTCCTCTATCAATTGGCGAGAGCGCACGAGCAGCGGCGCCTTGGCGGCAGCCGCCCTTGCGGCATCCTTCCAGTTGCAGTGACGGGCAAAACCGAACAGCCAACGCAACAGTGCAGGATCGACGCGCGGCTTGATCCGCAACGGTGCATCCGCCTTGAACAACCAGCCAATCGCAGAGCGCAACGCATCCGGCGTCGCCAGCGGTACCGCATGGCTCGGTGTCAGCGTGCCGCAGTTGCCGTGCGACGCGGCACATCCCGCCGTGCCTTGATCGAGCACGGTCACACTGCGCCCGGCATCGAGCAGGTAAATCGCGCAGGCGAGGCCGATCACGCCGCCACCAAGTATCAGCAAATCGGATGTAGGTCGAGTCATGGGCAGCAATTGTACGGTTTCACTGCTCCGAGGCTGCCGGAGCGAGCCCACCTTGGTGCTTGCGTGTCGGCATGCACGTCGAGCGTCGCCCTTGGCGCTGGCCGACACGGCAGGTGCCAGTCTGCCATTAATGAAAATCGGGACGCGAACTGGCATCGAACATGCATAAACGACAAACAAGACTAACGGACTTCAGGCCATCCCATGAAGGTGTCGACAAACGAAATGCTGCTTGCACTGCGCGCGCCGAATTCCGGCTGGCTGGCTGCCTTGGTTTGTGCCCTCGATGAGGCGTTGCAGGATCCCGACTTTGGTGAGCCACAGCGCGCTTTGGTGCGCAGTCTGATCGATGCCGGCAATGTTCCCCACGCAGTCTCGGTTGCAGCAAACGATCGTCTCGCTCGATTCGAGGAGACTGTCAAAGATTTGCATTCCTTGCTCGTTCCAGCCTTCGTTGAACCGATAAACGAGGTGTCGGCGCGTCCAAAACTGACACTTTGCGGCAGCGCGGCCTGATTCGGCTACTCAAACCAGGTTTCCGCACGCATTGACACGCGACCATCCGTCGGCGAATTTAGCCGAGTGACGAGTCCGCGACGCCTTCTTGCAATTTCCGCCCTCTGCATCGCCCTCGTCGCTTGCGGTAGCTTGCCGCAGCGCGCCCAACGCCCTTTGATTGCCGGCACGCCGCGCGCCAATTCCGCGAATGCGGTCCTGTTCCGCGCTATCGCGCTGGTCGGCACGCCCTACCATTGGGGCGGCAACACGCCGCAGAGCGGCTTCGATTGCAGCGGGCTGGTTGACTACGTGTTTCAGGACGCGGCGGGAGTCAGCTTGCCGCGCACTTCCGCAGAGATGAGCGAGCTCAGCGAACGCAAGCTCGCCGTCGATTTGCTTCAATCGGGCGATCTCGTGTTTTTCGAGAGCAGCGGACGAATCGGTCACGTCGGCATCTATGTGGGTGAGCGCCGCTTCGTGCATGCGCCGAACAGCGGCGGCACCGTGCGCCTCGACAGCATCGACGGTGCCTGGTGGCGCGAACATTTCGTTTACGGAAAGCGCGTGCTTTGAAGCTGGGAATCGGGAATAGAGAATCGGCAAAGCGCATTTGGCAATTGCGTTCAACCATTCCTTCCACCCCTTTCCTTAGTGCGCGTGTCCGCCCGCGCCGTGTGCATGCCGATGCGCGATTTCTTCTTCCGTCGCGTCACGAACCTCGGTGATCTCGATATCGAAGGCCAGCGTCTTGCCGGCGAGCGGATGGTTGAGATCCACGTCGATCACACTTGACCCCACCTTCTGGACGACGACCATGCGTGCGCCCGCTTCCTGCGTTTGCAGCACCGTACTCATGCCCGGACGCAGGTTTTCCGCGTCCCCGAAATACTTCTTCGGAACGCGCTGGGTGTAATTCGCGCGGCGCTCGCCGTACGCGTCTGCCGGAGCAACGCTGACCTCGAATTGATCGCCCGCTTCGCGCCCGAGCAGCGCATTTTCCAGACCCGGAATGATATTGCCCTGCCCGATCAGCACGGTCAGCGGCTCGCCGCGCTCGCGCAAGGAATCGACTGGCGCATCACCGCCGTCGTTGACGCTGTAATGGAACGAGACAACCTTGTTCACTTCGATTTTCACCTTGGACTCCACAACAAAAAAAGCGCGCGAGCCTAGCAGCTTACGGGCGCGACGTCATTCACCGCCAGCCGCAGCTGTGCCAGTCCCGAAGCGTGCGCCATGCGCCTCCGGCCCCAGCGCCGTGACGATGGCGAGCAGTACAGCGACGACCGCGATGAAACTCGCCATTGCAAAGGCATAGTCGTTGCCAGGTCGCGCAGCGAACCAGGCCAGGAATGGCGCGGTGAAGGATGCCAGCAAGTTCCCGCCCTGGTAGGCAAAGCCGGGCAACGTCGCGCGCACGCCGTCCGGCGACAGCTCGTTCAGGTGCACGGGCACGATGCCCCAGGCGCCCTGCACCATCACCTGCAGCAGGAATACGCCAATACCGAGCAACACCACCGAGCCGCCGAACGCCCATAGCGGCACCATCGGCAGTGCAAGGAGCGCTGCCGTGATGATGGCCCGGCGGCGACCCACGCGCTCGGACCACGCGCCAAAGAAGAGTCCGCCGACGATGGCGCCGACATTCAGCGTAATCGTCAGCCAGGCGACGGTCTGCGTGTCGAAGTGATGCTGCTCTTTCAGGAAGGTCGGATACAGGTCCTGCGAGCCGTGGCTGAACATGTTGAAGCACATCATCAACACGACCAGATAGGCAAACAGGCCCCAGCGACCACGCATGGTTTCAGCGAAGCCGATGCGCGCCTTTGCCGCTGCACCTGTCGTCGCGGTCCAGACCGGCGATTCCGGCACATGACGGCGGATATACAGCACCAGCAGCGCTGGCAGCACGCCGATTGCGAACATGCCGCGCCAACCGATATGGTCGAATAGGAGCAGATAGCAGAGTCCGCCGAGCAGGTAGCCGGCGGCGTACCCTTCCTGCAGCAGACCCGAGATCGCACCGCGGGCTTTCGCCGGGATTGATTCCATCGCCAGCGACGCACCGATGCCCCACTCGCCGCCCATGGCGATGCCGAACAAAGCACGCACGATCAGCAGCACCGTCAAGGTCGGCGCGAGGGCGGACGCCGCTTCAAGCACTGCAAACAACACGATGTCGACCATCAGCACCGGCCGTCGACCGTAGCGATCGGCAAGACGACCGAATAACCACGCGCCGAGCGGACGCATGGCAAGAGTCAGGGTCAGCGAAAACGCTACCTCGGCGGTTCCTGCATGGAATTCGCGTGCGATTTCCGGTATCACGAAAACGAGTAGAAAATAGTCGAACGCATCGAGCGTCCAGCCAAGGAAACTGGCGAGCACGACCTTGCGCTGGGTCGCATCGAGTTCGCGCAGGATGGCAAAGAAGTGCATGGCTGACCTCGCAGGGGAAATCCCGAGCCTTCGATGACTGAGCTTTTGGTTTTCGATGCGTCCATCGTCATCGAGCGGCGAGGATATGCCGGAACCATGCGAAATGCCCAGCGTCCGCACGGGCTTGTGGCACGGCGGATGCCTCGTCCACAATCGCTGCCCACCTGACGGGATTACTGCCGATGAATTCTCAGCCTGGGCGTCGCCGTTTTCTTTCCGCGCTCGCCATCGGTGCGTTGACCTCGACCGCGCTCGCACGTCACCTGCGCGCGGGCGAGACCACGATCGCATCGCCGCAATGGAAGGGCTCGGTGATCGACGCGCTATCTTCGCCCGGCAGCGCCAACAAATGATGGGCGCGACCTGACATGTCCATGTCCGACCAGCGCGAGATAGCGCGTCGCATCGCCGGTCGCTTTCGCTGGCCGTGGCAACGCGACTATGTGCGCGCCAAGCTGCGACTGGACCCCGCCTATGCCGCGGTCGCCGAGCGGATCGCTACCAGCTCCGTGGACGTGCTCGATATCGGTTGCGGTTTAGGGCTGCTTGGTTTCTATCTGCGTGAACGCGGATTCCGCGGCAACTATCGCGGCATCGACTTTGACAAGCGCAAGATCACAGAGGCACGACGGGTCACGCATGAATGCGGCATCGTTCTGGCTTTCGATGATGGCGAAGCAGGCGCGTTGCCCGAATTCTCCGGCCACGTCGTCCTGCTCGACGTCCTGCACTATCTGGATGCCGTCGATCAGCAGCGCCTGCTGCGCGAAGCCGCTGGAAGAGTCGCTCCGGGTGCGTTGCTGATCGTGCGCAATGTGCTGCGCGAGCGCAGCTGGCGTTTTCAGATCACGGTTTGGGAAGAACGCCTCGCCCATGCGCTGCGCTGGATGCGCAGTCCGGCTCGTCATTTCCCCGACCGCGCGGACGTGGAGGCGCCCCTGCGCACAGCCGGACTCGCCATCGACGTGCGTCCGCTATGGGGAAACACGCCGTTCAACAGCTACGCCATCGTCGCGCGGCGAAATGCCTGAGTCGTCATCGCGTGCCTTGACCTTGCTGCGACGCATGCGCACGTGCAAGGCAGCGCGGCGTTCGGCCAGCATGCACGCATGCTGCGCGTGCAAAGTCGCATCGGGCGAATCGATCCGCAACGCATCCCGGTAGCCGCAAAAATCCGCATAGGCCCTGCGCACCTTGCGCAATCGGCGCAGCAACAATTCCAGCATGATCGCATCGTCGAGCAGGCCGATCATTTCGATGTGATCCGGGATCAGGTCATCCGGATCGCTGAAGTAGGCAAGAGTGTCAACTACGTCTGAACGCTCGGGATCGGCGAGGCTCCAGGCCCCATCCTCGATCATCATGATCAACCGCTGCACTTCGACGAGGCGCTTGCGTACATAAGCCGGAGCCGTGCTGATGCCGAGGTGATCGAGCGCGTATTTCGCAGCATCGATGATTTCGACTTCGTCGGCGCAGCGCGTGGTCTGGCGCACGCGCTCGAACGCTCCAGTGAAGCGCTCGATATCGGCTGGCTCGAGGTCGAGAGTTATGCGCATGCGGGCCGGCAGCTTAGGCGCTGACGTACACAACGGTCAAAAGAATTCGCTCGGTCGCGAGCATCCCGGATGCCAAAGACGCCGAAGGGAGACCTCGCGTAAACCCTATGCAGCAACAGGCCAATCGGCGTTTCATCACGCAAATGGACCATATCGTCATGCCATCTCACGCAGGCAACGCTGGGCGGAAACGGCTATCTTTCTGGAGATGCCGCGCCCCGACGTCGTAAACTCCGCTGCTCCACCCGATCCAATTGAACGAGCGTCCCGATCCGCATGCCTGCCCTGACCCATCTGCAACGGCTGGAAGCCGAAAGCATCGACATCCTGCGCGAAGCCGTCGCCGAATCCGAACGTCCGGCCATGCTGTATTCGATCGGCAAGGACAGCTCGGTCATGCTTCACCTCGCGCGCAAGGCGTTTTTTCCGTCGCGCCCGCCGTTTCCGCTGTTGCACGTCGACACGACCTGGAAGTTCAAGGCGATGTACGACTTCCGCACGCGCATGGCTGCCGAATCGGGCATGGAGTTGCTGATCCACATCAACCCGGAGGCGCAGCGCCTAGGCATCAATCCGTTCGAGCACGGCTCGTCAGTGCACACCGACATGTGGAAGACGCAGGGACTCAAGCAGGCGCTGGATCAGTACGGCTTCGATGTCGCATTCGGTGGCGCCCGGCGCGACGAAGAGAAGTCGCGAGCGAAAGAACGCGTGTTCTCGTTCCGCTCGGCGCAGCACCGCTGGGATCCAAAGAATCAGCGACCGGAACTGTGGCGTCTCTACAACGTGCGACGCAATCCCGGTGAGAACATCCGCGTGTTCCCGCTGTCGAACTGGACGGAACTCGATGTCTGGCAATACATCCAGCACGAGGATATTCCGATCGTGCCGCTGTATTTTGCCGCACAGCGTCCGGTGGTGATGCGCGATGGCCAGCTCGTGATGCTCGACGACGCACGCTTCCCATTGCGCGACGGCGAGGTGCCGCAACTGCGCAACGTGCGCTTTCGCACGCTCGGCTGTTATCCGCTCACCGGCGCCGTCGAATCGGAAGCCGACACGCTCGCTGCCATCATCCGCGAAATGCAGCTGGCGCGAACGACCGAACGCCAGGGTCGCCTCATCGACCACGATGCCAGCGCGTCGATGGAAAAGAAGAAAGTCGAGGGTTATTTCTGATGGCTGCTTCCACTCCGGCAATCGCTTCCGATGTTGCAAATGAGCTGGCTTCAACTGCCAACAAGGATCTGCTGCGCTTCATCACCTGCGGAAGTGTCGACGATGGCAAGAGCACGCTGATCGGTCGCCTGCTGTTCGAGGCAAAGGCACTGTTCGACGACCAACTGGACGCGCTCGACGCGGATTCGCGCAAGTTCGGCACCCAGGGCGATGCGCCCGATTTCGCATTGCTCGTGGATGGCCTAAGCGCCGAACGCGAGCAGGGCATCACGATCGATGTCGCCTACCGTTTTTTTGCGACCGAGCGACGCAAATTCATCGTCGCCGACACGCCGGGACACGAGCAGTACACGCGCAACATGGTGACCGGCGCATCGACGGCCGATCTCGCCGTGATCCTCGTCGACGCGCGCAAAGGTGTACTTACGCAGACGCGCCGGCATAGCTATCTCGTGTCGCTGCTCGGCATCCGCCGCGTCGTGCTCGCGATCAACAAGCTCGACCTCGTCGAGTGGTCGCACGAAAAATTCGACGCGATCGATCAGGACTATCGCGCATTCGCCGCGAAGCTCGGCATCGAACACATCGTCAGCATTCCACTGTCTGCACTGCGCGGCGACAACATGACCGCGCCAAGCGCCAACACGCCGTGGTACATGGGCCCGAGCCTGCTGCACTACCTCGAACACGTCGACATCGACGCAACCGACGATACGGTCGCATTGCGCATGCCGGTGCAATGGGTGAACCGGCCCAATCTCGATTTTCGCGGCTATTCCGGACGCATCGTTGCCGGTCGCGTGAAACCGGGCGATGCCGTGCGCGTGTTGCCCTCGGGCAAACAATCGACCGTTGCGCGAATCGTCACGCTCGACGGCGATCTCGCAACAGCGCAGTCGGGGCAATCTGTGACCCTGACGCTCGCCGACGAGATCGATATCAGCCGTGGCGACGTGATCTGTGCCGCGAACGACCCGGCCGGACTCGCCGACCAGTTCGAGGCCACCGTCATCTGGATGTCCGAGGCTGCGATGCTGCCCGGCCGACCTTATCTGGTGAAACTTGGTGCGAGCACGCTCGGTGCGGCGATTGGCCATCCGAAGTACGTCGTCGACGTGAACACCCTGGATCATCTCGCGGCGAAGACGCTGGAACTCAACGAGATCGGCGTGTGCACGCTGACGCTCGATCGCGCCGTTGCGTTCGACGCGTACGCGCAGAACCGCGACATGGGTGGCTTCATCGTGATCGATCGCTACACGAACCAGACCGTCGGTGCTGGTCTGCTGCATTTCGCGTTGCGCCGCTCGCAGAACATTCATTGGCAAGCGGTCGAAGTCGACAAACAGGCGCGTGCGCGTCAGAACGGCCACAAGCCCTGTGTCCTCTGGCTCACGGGCCTTTCCGGCAGCGGCAAGTCGACGATCGCGAACATCGTCGAGCGCCAACTGCATGCGCGCGGCGCGCGCACCTATCTGCTCGACGGCGACAACGTGCGTCACGGTCTCAGCAAGGACCTGGGGTTCACCGACGCCGATCGCGTCGAGAACATCCGGCGCGTCGGCGAAGTCGCGAGACTCATGGTCGACGCCGGTCTTATCGTGATCACCGCGTTCATCTCGCCATTTCGTTCGGAGCGTCGCCTCGCGCGCAGCATGGTCGAGGACAGCGAATTCATCGAAATCTTCATCGACACGCCTCTGGCTGTGGTCGAGCAGCGCGATTCGAAAGGCCTCTACCGCAAGGCGCGCAAGGGCGAACTTAAGAATTTCACCGGCATCGATTCACCCTACGAGATCCCCGAGGCACCCGACCTCCACATCGAAACGATGCAGAGCGACGCCGAAACGGCGGCGACAGAAATCGTCGAATATCTCGCTCGGCACGAATTGCTCTCAGCTCACTAGTGAGCCGCCCAACAGAGGCTTTAAGCGGTTCCAACACCGCTTCAGGGGCTCGCGCGATGCCGCGCTACTAGTCGTCGTCCCACAACGTGGGTTTGAATGCCCTTGCCGCTCGCGGCTTGGCCACATCGCCCAGCGCATGCCAAACAGCCAGCATATCGCGCGTGATAGCGACATCGTGCACCCGCACAATCAGCGCGCCCTTCTGCACCGCGATCAACGCTGCGGCGGCTGAACCGGCGGCGCGATCTATCGCACGTTCTCGACCCGTGAGGGTACCGATCGTTGCCTTGCGCGAGAGCCCGACCATCACCGGCCCGAGCTCGGGAAAACGATCGAGTCCGCGCAGCAGGGCCAGATTGTGTTCAAGCGACTTGCCGAAGCCGAAACCCGGATCCAGCAGGATCTTCTTCTTGTCGATGCCGGCCATCTGGCAAGCGAACAGGCGCTCGGTGAGAAATCGATGCACGTCGGCCACGACATCATCGTAGTCGGGCGCATCCTGCATCGTGCGCGGGTCACCTTGCATGTGCATCACACAGACCGGCACACGCAAGTCAGCCGCAGCGTCAAGAGCGCCGTCGCGACGCAGGGCATACACATCGTTGATGAGACCGGCACCTGCAGCGACAGCCGCACGCATGACCTCGGGTTTGGACGTGTCGATCGCGATCGGCACGGACGTGCGCTTCGCCAACGCCTGGATTACTGGAACGACGCGTGCGATCTCGTCTTCCACCGAAACGTCGGCGGCACCGGGTCGCGTCGATTCACCGCCAACATCGAGCAGGTCGGCGCCTTCTTCGACCAGCTTCAATCCATGCTCGATTGCCCGTTCCGGATCGAGGAATTCGCCACCGTCGGAAAACGAATCGGGCGTGACGTTGACGATGCCGGCAATGCGCCCCCGATCGAGAGCGAGTTCACGGCCGTTGCAGTCGAGGACAGGAAAGAACATCCGCGAAGTGTAACCGCAGCATCGCTTCTGCAGGAGCGGTGGAAGCCGCGATGCTGGTTGCTTCACGACTGGCACCATCCCACCTAAATCCCGCCCTTTAAGCGGAGGTCTTCAAAGCAGCGCTCAAGACCTCCCCTACAAGAAGAGGATTTCAAAGTAGTGCTCAAGCCCTCCCCTTCAAGGGGAGGGTTGGGTGGAGATGGTGTTCTGCGCATGATGGGCTACATAGAAATGGAACCTGCTTTGGAGCACTCAGGTCCGGCGCGCGCTGGCAATTGCTCCTGCATTGCGACCCACATGGACGTGGGAAGTGTTCGCCGGCGCCGGGAGCGACCGAGGACCCCACATACTGGCCAGCCATGACCATACACTGGCAATTGCTCCTGCATTTCCAGCATACCGGCCGTCCATGGCCATACGCTGGCAATTGCTCCTGCATTGCCTGCATACCAGCCATCCATGGCCATACGCTGGCAATTGCTCCTGCATTGGCAGCATACCGGCCATCCATGGCCATAAAAGCAAAAGCCGCCTTACGGCGGCTTCTGCAAAACACGCGCAAGATAACGACTCAGTCGTTGCGCACCCGCGGCTGCACCGCGGCGCCACCAATCGGATTGTCTCCACGCGGCTTCGCACCGCCCGAACCAGAACCTGGCTTTGAGTCGCTGGTCCAGTCCTTCGGCGGGCTCACCGCGCGATCAGTCATGATTTCCTCGATCTGCTGCGCATCGATCGTCTCGTATTGCAGCAATGCTTCAGCCATCACATGCAGCTTGCCGATGTTATCGGCGAGCAGCTGCGTGCTGCGCGCATACGCGCGATCAAGGATTTCGCGCACTTCCTCGTCGATCAGTCGCGCTGTGCCATCGGAAACATTTTTGTGCTGCGTCACGGAGCGTCCCAGGAATACTTCCTCGTCTTCCTCGCCATAGGCGATAGGGCCGAGCTTGTCCGACAGGCCCCACTTGGTAACCATGTTGCGTGCCATCTTGGTGGCGCGCTCAATGTCGTTCGATGCACCCGTCGTGACACCATCGGCGCCAAAGATCAATTCTTCCGCGACGCGGCCGCCGTACAGCGAGCACAGGCGGCTCTCGATGTTTTCCTTGTTGTAACTGTAGCGATCGTTCTCGGGCAGATACATCGTCACACCGAGTGCGCGACCGCGCGGGATGATCGTGACCTTGTAGACCGGATCGTGATCGGGCACGAGGCGACCGATGATCGCGTGACCCGCCTCGTGATACGCGGTCAGCTTCTTCTCGGCGTCGCTCATGAGCATCGAGCGGCGCTCGGCACCCATCATGATCTTGTCCTTGGCCTTCTCGAAATGGATCATGCGTACTTCGCGGCAATTCTCGCGCGCAGCGAACAGCGCCGCCTCGTTGACAAGGTTGGCCAGATCGGCGCCCGAGAATCCCGGTGTACCGCGCGCGATCGTCATCGGCTCGACGTCGTTCGACATCGGCACCTTGCGCATGTGCACCTTCAGGATCTGCTCGCGACCGCGCACGTCAGGCAATGGCACGACGACCTGCCGGTCAAAGCGGCCGGGGCGCAGCAACGCAGGATCGAGCACGTCGGGGCGGTTCGTCGCGGCGATCACGATCACGCCTTCGCTGCCTTCGAAACCATCCATCTCGACCAGCAACTGGTTGAGGGTCTGCTCGCGTTCGTCGTGTCCGCCACCAAGACCCGCGCCACGGTGGCGACCCACCGCATCAATTTCATCAATGAAGATGATGCACGGCGCTTGCTTCTTCGCCTGCTCGAACATGTCGCGCACGCGCGCAGCGCCGACGCCGACGAACATTTCGACGAAGTCCGAACCGGAGATGGAAAAGAACGGCACCTTGGCTTCACCCGCAATCGCCTTGGCGAGCAGGGTCTTGCCGGTACCCGGTGAACCAACCATGAGCACGCCGCGCGGAATCTTGCCGCCAAGCTTGGTGAACTTGGACGGATCGCGCAGGAACTCGACCAGTTCGGAAACCTCTTCCTTCGCCTCGTCGCAACCAGCGACATCCGCGAATGTAATCTTGATCTGGTCCTCGCCCTGCAATTTGGCACGCGAACGGCCGAACGACATCGCGCCCTTGCCGCCGGCGCCTGCCTGCATCTGGCGCATGAAGTAGACCAGCAACCCGATGAAGATCAGGATCGGCACCCAGTCGAGCAGAATGCGCCACAGCGGCATCACGTTATCCTGCGGCGTCTGACGCACTTCGATGTTCGCTTTCGCGAGCAGGTCGAGAAACTTCTCGTTGCCACGATACGGCACGATCGTCGAGACCGAACTGCCGTCCTTGAGCTTGGCGGTCGCCTTTGACGGCTCCTCAGCGCTCAGTACGACCGATGCGATGCCGCCATTGCCGACCTGTTGCGTGAAATCCGAGTAAGCCACATCGGACGGCGTCGCCGTGTGCGGATTGAAACTCTGGAAAACGGTCAGCAGCACGACGGCGATGACCGCCCAGAGCAGCAGATTCTTGACCATGTCATTCATTGTGCGAGTCCCTCACAAGACGCGCTGGGCGTCTTGAGAACAAAGGAATTGGTTGGATGCAAGTCAAGCATGAATCGTTACTCTCTCTCAGCTGCGCTTGCCGGTAGCCAGCGCATAAACCTCGGGGCTGCGCGCCCGTGAGGCCTTGGGTTTGCGAATGCTGACGCGGTCATACCCTCCGCGCAAGCGCCGCACGAAATCATCAAAACCTTCACCCTGAAATATCTTGGTGAGAAACGAACCGCCGCTGCGCAAATGCGCCGCGGCAAACTCTTCGGCCAACTCGACCAAGTGCATCGAGCGCGGCTGATCGACTACGCTCATGCCACTCATATTGGGGGCCATGTCGGAGAGCACAAGATCCACCTGCGAGCCCTGCAAAGCCTGTTTCAACTGTTCGAGCACCGCGTCCTCGCGAAAGTCTCCAAGAATGAAGTCGACCCCGGCGATTCCCTCGATCGGCAGAATATCCAGCGCAATCACACGGCCTTGCCATATTCCATTTTTCTCGCCGAGTCGTTCGCGTGCAACCTGCGACCAGCTGCCCGGTGCAGCACCCAGATCGACAATGAGCATGCCCGGTTTAAGCAGGCGATCACGCTCGATCAACTCCTCCAGTTTGAACACCGCGCGTGAACGCCAGCCTTCGGCCTGCGCTCGTTTCACGTACGGATCGCTGAAATGTTCCTTCAGCCAGCGGGTGCTGGATTTGCTGCGCGCCATCGCTCGAAAACCTTGGAAAAACGCGATGTCGCGCCTATTGGAGTGTCCGCACCTGTTCCTGCGGGCTGTGGCGACGAATTCGCCTGTATTGGCATGATAACCTGTAAGGCCTGCGCGGCTCTGAACCGCCTGTCCTCATTCGGCGTCCATTCATGCCCACTCCACGCACTCCACGACGCCCTACGCGTTCTCCTGCAGCCGCCGGCAAAGGCCTGCGATCGGAAGGCCCGGCGCGCGCCAAGCCGCGCACCGGAAAACCACGCACACGGCCGGGGCAATCCGTCGAGCACAGGAAACCGCGCGTCACGGGATCCCGTCCGGAGCCTTTCGAGCGCAAGAAGCCGCGCACGGGTGGGACTCGCCCCGGGTCATCGCTCGAGCGCTCGAAGGCGCGCCCTGCGAGCACCTATGCTGAGCGGCCGATTGAACGCGAAACGCCACGAGCTGCACCCGCGCCCCGCGAAACGGGACCTTTGAAGGCGTCGCAGAAGCGTTATCTGCGCGGGCTTGCGCATGACCTCAAAGCCGTCATCATGGTCGGCCAGAAAGGCGTGACCCCAGCCCTACTGGTCGAACTCGAAGGCGCGCTAGCATTCCACGAGCTGATCAAGGTCAAGCTCGCTGACGATGATCGCGAATCGCGTGCCGCGTCGGTCGAGCATATTCGCGCCAGTTCGGGTGCGGAAGTCGTACAGACGATCGGCAAGATCGCCACCTTCTACAAGCGCAACCCGGACCGCAACCAGTACCCGCTGCCGAAGTAGACCGCCGGTGCAATTGAGCCACGACTTCCCGGAAGGCTACCTGTTCTTCCGCAACTGCTCGCCCGAAGCGATCACCATCGTCGACCGCGTGCTGACCCGTAGCTTCCTGCTCGCCCCCGACCGCCTCGTCGAGGACTGGCCGGTCATGCATGCCGAAGCCTTCGACCTCGCCGCCGTCGACGCCCTCGCCGCACTCGAACCCGAGGTCGTGCTGCTCGGCACTGGCGAGAAACAGGTGTTTCCCCCACGCGAAGCGATGGCCGCCCTGCTCCACCGGCGCATCGGCATCGAGGTGATGACGAACGCCGCCGCATGCCGCACCTACAACCTGCTCGCCGGCGAAGGTCGACGCGTCGTCGCGGCGATCATTCTCGCTGGCGCGGAACCAACTCGCGCGTAGGTGCGCCCTGGCACCATCCGCGACAACGCGCATCGCACGGGGTACGCCTTGGCGCACCAATGGCACCGGGTCGAATCTGATCCTGCGTCAGCGCGATACCAGACCCTTGCTGCCGAGGCATGCCTGCGCCCCGGAAATGAACCCGGCTCCCGATATCGGCGGGCGACATTGCCGCTCCCCTCAGAAGCGCTCGACGAACTCCAGCGCGATGCCATGCGCGCGCGCCGAGTGCTCGACGCGGTCGCGCAGTTTCGATGCCGCACGATCCGTCAGTGCATGGACTTCGATGTCGTGGAGGTCGCCGCCGAAGTCCTCGGCCATGCCCGCCGAACTCGCGTCGTCACGCGGGTGCGGCGTGCCCTGGTCGTCGATCGGCGCGCGCTGCAACATGGGTTCGGTGGAATTGGTGGATCCGATTTTCGCGGATGGCTTCGACTGATCACCGAGGGACCCCGCGCTCCGATGACGGACAGCATCCGATTCATCGCAGCGAGCCCGGGAGGGCGTACAGATCGGCCGTGGTCGCTGCTCGTCATGCACCATGGGTCACTCAAAGCCATCCTGGAAAATCACATCGGTGACGACCCCGTACTCGAAAGCGCCAATATCGCAGAGGTTACCGCCAATGCGTGCCGCGCCGCGCTGATCCGTCGGCAGCTGCGAGCCATTCATATCGATGCAGCCCTGGGCGGTGGTACCGTCGATCGCCTCACTGTTCTGCAGCAGCGCATGCGTGGGCGTGGGGCCGCCGTTGTCCTGCAGCGGGCCGATGGATTCCAGCGAAACTTGGCGCATTGCCGGGCCGCCATTGCCGCCGAGCGCGCAGCCGAAGGGAACCGCCATCGTGTAGAGGTTCGCGCCGTACACCTCGATCGCGCCGGCGCAATCGTCGAACGCGTTGCGCCCGTTGATCGTGTTGTTTGCGACGATGGTGTTGACGACGATGAAGCGCGCGCCGTTGTTGCCGGGCGCGTAGATGCCGCCGCCCGAGCCCATGCCGTCGCTGTCGTTGCTGGCGTCGTTGCCGAGCACCGAGGTGCTGTACAGGCCGACGACGTTGCTCGAGCCGGCCGACTCCACGCTGAAGATACCGCCGCCGTCGTTGTAGGCTGCGTTGCCACTGAGCGTGCTGTCGACCACGTACAGGTATTGACCGTGGTTGACGACGAAAATGCCACCGCCGTTGGCGGCGGTGTTCTCGCTGATCGTACTCCCGCGGATGAGCGCTGTGCCGAAGCTGCCGATGCCGCCGCCGTTGCCCACGCCCTGCACCTCGTTGGAGCGGATCAGGCTGGCGTCGACGGTCAGCGAACCCGAGCTGTAGATGCCGGCGCCATCGCCGCTGAGGCCATTGGCAACGGTGATGTTGTCCTCGATCGTGCAGTGGTCGATCGTGAGGATGCCGGCGTTGCGGACGCCCGCGCCGTTTTCGCGCTGGTTGCCATTGCGGATCGTCAGGCCGGTCAGGCCGACGAACTGGCCTACGGAAATGTCGAACACGCGATCGGTCGCGTTGCCGTCGATGATCGTGCGGCCGGCGCCTGCGCCGGTGATCGCCATCGAGCTCGCGATGTTCAGGTCGCCGCGGTCGTCGCCATCGGCGCCGCTCGGCGGAATCGTGAGCGTGTACGTGCCGGCGGGCACGTGGATGATGTCGGTGCCGTCGACCTGGTTCGCTTTCATGATCGCCGCGCGCAGGGAACAGCCGCCGGCGCTGGTATGGCAGGCGGTGACGCCGAGGCCGTCGTCGGGCAGGTCGGCCGTCGTGGTGACTTGGTATGTGATCGCGTGCGCGATCGGGGCGACGCAGGTCGCGAACGCGATCAACACCCGCCGCAGCATTCCATTGGACAATCGTTGGTTCTTCACAGGTGGCTCTCCGGCAGTTGGCGATCATGGTCAGCGCGGCATCACGAAGCTTCCGCTCGACCGCGGGCAGTTCCCCGCGCGTCGTTCATCGGCATGCCGCCGGTGCTTTCCATGCCTATCCAAACAGCGAATGATGCGAATTCCGGCCAAGTCTCCGGCCGATCATTGCCCGGGTTCGCTTTTTCGCAGTGGGATGGGACGGCACCCCGCCCGCGCCATCGCGCGGCGTCCCAGCCCCTGCGACCCGCGCCCGTTCGAATACCTCCCGTGCCGTTCGGCACGCATCCGACCGCCATCGGGGCGGATCTTGTTTGTCGCAACGCAGAGCACGCCATCTCTACTTGCGCAGCGCACCCATTCCGATCAGCCCAAGGCCGATGGCAATCCCCACGACACCGACCCATTGCAGCAGGGTTTTCTGCTCCTTCATCGAGACGGACAGGTCGCTGATCTCGACGATCTTCGCGTCATGGGTGAAATCGAGCGCACCGGTGAATGCAAGGGTGCCGAGGGTGACGAGGAGGATGCCGGCGAGGAAGAGGCGAGGCGCATGGGACTTCCTGGTTGGTGGAGGCGATCGTTGAAGGAGTGGCAGAGTGGCGGCGCTCATTGGTTCGAATGAAACAACAAAGAACATCGCGGCTGAAGCCGCTACTACAAGTCTGCGCGTTGTCGGCGCAACTGCGATGCGCTGGAGCGGCGGAAGCCGCTGTGCAGATCAATGTGCGGAGAGCTTGCGCAGGCGCTTGAGGCCTTCTTCCTGTATCTGCCGTGCACGTTCGCGCGAAACGCCAAGATCGCGACCGATGTCGGCCAGCGATTGCACTGGCGTGCCGTCGAGACCAAAACGGCGCTGCAAAACGAGGCGCTGACGCTCGTTCAACGTCATGATCAGGTCGTTCAGGCGTTCGCCATTGATCGCCAGCGAACTCTCGGCCGAGCTCGCGTCATCGTTCTCCTGGATGTAGCCGATCAGCGCGCGTTCGCCTGCATCCACGGCATCCAAGGACCCGATACGCTCGCTCACGCGGAACAGTTCCGCGACATCCTGCACCGCCTTGCCCACTGCGGCAGCAATCTGATCCAGACTCGGCGCCGCACCGAGGCGAGCGGCCAGCTCGCGCTCTGCGCGCAACACCTGCGCCAGTTCGCGCAGGACATGCACCGGTATGCGCACGGTGCGCCCCTGATTCATGATCGCCGACTGCACGGCTTCGCGAATCCACCACACGGCATAAGTCGAAAAGCGCAGACGTCGCTCGGGATCGAACTTCGCGACCGCGCGGATCAGGCCAAGGTTACCCTCGGCGATCAGGTCGAGGAAAGCCACTCCGCGGCCGACATACGGTCGCGCAACGCTGACGACGAGGCGCAGATTCGATTCGATCATGCGCCGGCGCGCCTCCGCATCGCCGACCTGGACCAGTTCCGCTAGCGCCCATTCCTCGTGCGCTTCGAGCAAGGGAATCAGTCCGATTTCGCCGAGATAGGCGCTGGTGGACGTGCGCGCTTCCTCATCCTGCGGCTCGACCGCATCGACGAGGTCGAGCAGTTCCTCAGGCGTGGATTGCGGTTCGTCGGAGTTCGGCGCGGTCACCAGTGGAGCTTAACGCTGTCAGCGTCGCGGCAGATAGTCGACAGGATTCGCCGGCTTGCCGTTCTTGCGAATTTCGAAATGCAGCGAATCGCGGCTGGCGCTGCTCGACCCCATCTCAGCAATGGTCTGGCCCGCCGTGACGCGGTCGCCTTCCTTGACCAATCGTTTGCGGTTGTGGCCGTACGCCGAGAGGAAGTTTGGGCTGTGCTTGATGATGATCAGCTCGCCGTAGCCAATCAGCCCATTGCCGCTGTAGACGACAGTGCCGTCGGCGGCGGCGCGCACGGAATCACCTGCCTTGCCGGCAATGTCGATGCCTTGCTTGGTCGGGTCGCCGCCGACGTAGCCGCCGACCACCTGACCATCGGCGGGCCAGCGCCAACTGACTTCGCCGGATCCGCTTGATGCCACCGTCGGCGCAGCAGTCGCTGGTGGCGACGGAGCTGGCGCCACCGAAACCACATTTGCCGGCTTGGTCGTCGACGTGGGGACATTCGATTTCCCAAGCAAAGGCGGAGGCATCGAAGATGCGGGTGGAGTTGACGCGCTGGCAGTCGCCGAATGTTCGGTCACGTTCTCGAAGGGTGCGCGAGGCGGCAACGACGATGCAACAGGTCGAGTCGATACGGGCGCCGTCGACGCATTCGTCGACGCATGCGGCGCGGCCGCAGCGACCGTGTGCGGTGGCGAGGCGGCTGTTGCTGGAGCAAGTCGAAGCTCGCGCCCCACAAAGATCGTGTACGGCGCGGCGATGCGATTCCACGTCGCCAGATCGCGATAGTCCATACCGTGGCGGAACGCGATGCTGTACAGCGTGTCGCCACGTTCAACGCGGTAACTCCCACCCGGCACGGCGGATGTGCGGGATTCAACTGAATGTTGCATCGCGCTGCGCTGAGATCCACCGAGACTGCGATCGTCCACCGGTGCCGGACCGGTTGACGCGCAAGCTGCAAGCAGCAGAGCTGCCAAGGCGGGAGTCAGCGCAAGAACGCGTCCAGAATAGCTTTTCATGGCAATAGTTTACCGAAAGAACTTAAGGTAGATAACCAAGCCGGCGATCAAGGCGATCAGCGCCCAGCCTACCCATTCGATCCAGCGGTGCAGGGCCTCTTCGGCGCGCTTGCCGCCAACGCGGATCAAGCCTGCGAGCAGGAATACGCGCTTGCCCCGCCCGATGATCATGCCGCCCAGAAAAGGCAGCATCGGCATTCCGACAATGCCCGAAGCCCACGTGAATATCTTCAGCGGCACCGGAATGAAGCCGGCTGCGACGAGCAGCCAAAACGCATTCCAGGGATGCGCGGCGACCTGGCTACGCAGTTCGTCGACTTTCGCATCGATGCTCGGCAACCAACCGAGCCACGCGAGCAGCGGCCGCACCGCATCGAACGCGTAGTGCCCGAGCGCATAGCCCACCAACGCGCCCAGCACCGAAAACGCGAGACTGATCGCGGCATAGCGCGCCCACCGTTGCGGCTTCGCCAGCACCATCGGTGCAAGCATGATTTCTGGCGCAACCGGAAAAATGATCGCCTCGACGAAGCTGAGTCCGGCGAGAAAACGCTCGGCTTGCGGATGCGCTGCCCACACCAGGGCTCGCTCATACAGCGGGCGGAACAACTTCATCGTGCCGATTCCCCGTGCAATTGCGTTGCCGCAACAATCATCCGATTCCTCCGAGCAAGGGCACGAAACTGACCGCACCGAGCGATTCGCGCAGCCAGCCGTTTTCGTCCGCGCGCACGCGC
>JBBRZD010000017.1:0-19741 GCA_038237055.1 Lysobacterales bacterium
GCCGCGCAAGCGCCGTCGCGAATTCGCGCGCCGCGCGACTCATCGGCTGCTCGCTACCATCCAGTGTGAGTGGCAAGCCGACCACAAGATGCTCAGGGCGCCATTCGGCGACCACTGCATCAAGTTTCGCCCAGTCCCCATTCGCCAGCGTAGTCAGCGCACGCGCGCTCGCGCTGATGCGGTGGCCAATCGCGACGCCGATCAGGCGCGTACCGAAATCGAAGGCGAGGGCACTGCCCGGATTGCAGTCGTGAGGTGCGAGGTCAGGCGTGGCCGGCATAGCTGGCAAGCTGGACCATGTTCACGCCAACCAGTGCGGCGGCTGCTTCCCAGCGGTCTTCCAGCGGCGTCTCGAACAGCACGCGCTCGGCTGCCGGCGCGGTCAACCAGTGGTTGTCGCACAGTTCCTGCTCAAGCTGTCCAGGGCTCCAGCCCGAGTAGCCCAGCGCAACCACCGCGTGGCTCGGCCCGTTGCCGGCCGCGATCGCGATCAGGATGTCGCGCGAGGTAGTGACGCTGATCTGGTCGGAAATGCGGAACGAGGATTCCCAGTCACCGGGTGGAGAATGCAGCACGAATCCGCGCTCAGGCTGCACCGGTCCGCCGATCAGGACGGGCGCATCAATGACATCGGGCAGTTCCGACTGCAGGTTCATCTGTGCCAGCACATCACCGAGGCGGTATTCAGACAGGCGATTGATCATCAAGCCCATCGCACCGTCCTCCCCGTGCTGGCAAAGGACGGCAACGCCACGCGCGAAATTCGGATCGCGCAAGGCGGGCATCGCGATCAGCAGCTGGTTGCTCAGCGGGGTCGACTCGGGCATGCGCCCATTGTACGCGGCGGGACTCGGGAAGCGGGAAGCAGGAGGGCGTTGCTCTGAACGATTCCCGATTCTTCAAATCCCGATTCCCGGATCTTACCGATTGCGCAGGATGTCACCCGGCAGGAATTGCCAGGTTCGACTGATGTAAAGCTCGTCGATCTTCTCGTTGGTTTCCGGTAGCGCGGGAAACGGTTCGGCCAGGCGGGTGATGCGAATCGCGGCATCGTCGAGGATCTTGTGGCCGCTGGATTGGATCACGTCGATGCTCTTGATCTTTCCCTGGCGATCGAGTCCGACCGTCAACACGAGCTGGCCGTGCAATTGCTGGCGACGGGCTTCATCGGGATAGTTCAGGTTGCCGATGCGTTCGATGCGCGCGACCCACGCACGCATGTAGGCGGCGAACTCGTATTCCTTCGTGTTCGCGGAAATGTATTTGCGCTTGGGTCGCTTCGCGTACTGCTCGTTTTCGCGTTCGATCTCCTGCGCCAGTTTGGCCATTTCCATCTTGCGTTGCTCGGTGTCGAGTTCGTTCGTGGTGGGCTGGTCGGCATCGGGTGTCTGGCGCTCGGTCACGACGCTGTGGGTCGAGCGGCGCTGGGTCAGTACTTCGCTGGAGGTCGGCGGGGTCGGGCGCGGCGCGCCGTCTTCAAGCGGTATCGGCGTCACGCCCGGAAGTGCCTTGGGCAGCGGGCTCGACAGGGGTTGCGACGGCCGATGTGCCTTATTCGATTCGCCACCGCCGCTGTTGTTGGCCTGCGCAATGAAATCGGCGTGCTCGGGCTTTTCGCTATTCGCCGACTGCACCAGGATTACGTCCAGCGAGGGCAGGCGCGGCGGCGCTTTTTCGAACTCAAACGTGATCCCGAGCGCCAGAACTGCGTGCGCGACGATCGAGAAGAGCAGGGTAACGCCGAACCGGTCGGCGCTGCCGGTGGTTGGATCCGCCATCACGCCGCCGTTGTGGCTTCGAGCCGGTCGAACAACATGCCAGCGATGTTCAGGCCGAACGCTTCGTCGAGTTCGCGCACGCAGGTTGGCGACGTCACGTTGATTTCGGTGAGCCAGTCGCCGATGACGTCGAGGCCGACGAAGCGCATGCCGCGACGCACGAGTTCAGGGCCGACCTCGGCTGCGATCCAGCGATCGCGCTCCGACAGCGCCACGCCGACGCCCTTGCCGCCGGCGGCAAGGTTGCCGCGGAAGTCGTCGCCTTGCGGGATGCGTGCGAGCGCGTAGGGCACGGGTACGCCGTCGATCATGAGAATGCGCTTGTCGCCGGCGCTGATCTCGGGGATGAATTTCTGCGCGATCGCGAAGCCTTGACCGTTGCCGGTCAGCGTTTCGAGGATTACATTGAGGTTGGGGTCGCCGTGCCGCGAGCGGAAGATGCTGCGTCCGCCCATGCCGTCGAGTGGTTTCAGCACGACTTCGCCGTGCTCGGCGACGAAGCGCTTCAGCTCGGCTGCGTCGCGTGCGACGACGGTCGGGGCGCAGCATTGCGGAAACTGCAATGCAAACAGCTTCTCGTTGGCGTCGCGCAGGCCGCGCGGGTCGTTGACGACGGCGACGCCAGCACGTTGCGCGAGTTCGAGCACCATCGTGTCGTAGATGAACTGGGCGTCGACCGGTGGATCCTTGCGCGCGAACGCATAGTCGATCCCGGCCATTTCCCGCCATTGGGCGGCACCAAGGGTGTACCAGTCGTCTGCGTCGTCGCGAACGACCAAGGGCGCGAGCCGTGCCCAGGCGCGGCCGTCGCGCACGGCAAGGTCCCCCTGGGTCAGGTAATACATGGTGTAACCGCGGCGCTGCGCTTCCAGCAACATTGCCAGGGTGGTGTCTTTCTTCGGCCGGATCGTGGCGATCGGGTCCATCAGGACGGCAAGGGTTCGGGGCATGCTCAGATCCGGAGGAAGACAAGGTGAAGCGTAAATGTGACGCTTATCGGCGGTTGCGAACCAAGCCACCATGTCGTGGCGGGCTTTGGCCAAGCGATATTCGATATACGCCAAGCGCGGATTCGGGCGCGAAACCTGTCGCAACCGCTCAACCCCGCGCATACTACACTCGGTCCTTGAGTCGAGGCCCGGTCAAGACTTTATCTTTCGTTGATTCGGGGACTTACAACAACAACTTGACAGATTCGCTAGCTATGCTGGATAAGAGACATTCATCTCGCGATCACAATCCCGCGCCGTGGTTGATTGTCGGGGTCGGCATGCGGTTTGCAAGTGCTGCGGCACGCTTGAGTTTACGAGCTGGGCGACCAGCATTTAGTGAGTGGCAGGGGGATTAGGTGGAAGACACCAAAGCGGGTGACCTGAACGGCGTCAAAGTTATGGTCATCGACGACTCGAAGACCATCCGTCGCACAGCCGAGACGTTGCTGCGTAAGGAAGGCTGTGAAGTAGTCACGGCGACGGACGGATTCGAGGCACTGTCGAAGATTTCCGACCAACATCCGCAGATCATCTTTGTCGACATCATGATGCCGCGGCTGGATGGTTATCAGACGTGCGCGCTGATCAAGAACAACCAGATGTTCAAATCCACCCCGGTAATCATGCTGTCGTCGAAGGATGGTTTGTTCGACAAGGCACGGGGGCGCATTGTCGGATCCGAACAATATCTGACCAAACCGTTCACGCGTGAGGAGCTACTCGGAGCAATCCGCCGCCACGTGGACTGGAAGTGAAACCGGTTAGCAGCATGCATTCGGCAGGGGAAATAATGACAGCTAATCGCATTGTTGAGGATGCGTCGCATTACATTTCGCGCGCGCCCAGAGGGCCTTCCGAGTTCGCTGCCGCACTGGCGCGAATTGCCGGTGTGTTCGTGCGAGCAGGGGTCTGAGCGATATGTCCACGACCGATTTTTCCGCCACGCCATTTGAAATACTCGCCGAATACGAGCAGCGCAGCCTTGCGCACGCGGCGGGTGCGCCAGAGCAGATCGAGGCGCCGGGTCTCTGGCGCGGCATCGGCTTCCGCATTGGCGATCGTTACTTCGTCAGCAGCATTGCCGAAGTCAACGAAATCCTGAGCCTGCCTCCATTGACCCTTGTTCCCGGCGCACGCAGCTGGTTGCTCGGCATTGCCAACGTGCGTGGCAATCTGATTCCGGTCATTGATCTGCGCGATTTCGTGGGCGGTGGCCGCAGCGTCACCAGCGACACAACGCGCGTGCTGATGGTGCGTCAGACAGCCGGCAATATCGGGCTGCTGATCGATGAGGTGCTTGGCCAGCGCAGCTTCTCCGGGGAGCAACTGGATGAGGCGGTGGGTGAGGTTGACGAACGCTACAGTCGTTTTGTCGGTGAGAACGTTCAATTGGGTGAAGTGCTGTGGGGTCTGTTCAGTGTGGCCGCCCTGGCGCGTAGCTCGGAATTTCAGCAGGCCGCGGCATGAGAGATTATCGACAGTCGGTGACAATCCGGCAGCGGCGAAAATGTACAAGAGGGGGTGAAGCGTGAGTACTACAGGTGCACTCGGCCGCGAGCGCAGTGGCGGTGCGAACACATTGTTGTTCGTTCTGCTCGGATTTCTGTTCGTCTTCGCGATCGTCGATTTCGTCTATCTGTATCTCAAGGGCGATCAGGACCGACAGGCCGTCGCCTACACGACGAAAATTCAGGTGATGTCGCAGCAGCTTGCGCAGTACGCCTCGGAAGCAGCTGGCGGCAATGAGCTCGCGTTCCAGGAACTGGAGAGTACGCGCGGTAACATCGACACGTACGTGCAAAGCCTGAACAACGGCGACAAGACCGGCATGCCTTCATACAAGGGCGTACTCACGGTTGAGCTCGACTCGCTTGGGAAGGCGTGGACCCAGTTGCAGGGCAACGCCAAGAAGATTCTCGACAACAAGGACGTCGTCCTCAACGCGACCACGAGCGCGAAGGACTTCACCGACAAATTGTCTGGCCTGAACTCCCGCATGAGCGAGGTCGTCAATATTCTGACCGACAAGAACGCTGCCGGGTCGCAGGTCTACATCGCGTCGCGTCAGATGCAGCTCGCCGACCGCATGGGCGGTCGCGTGGCGAAAATTCTTGCCGGCGGTGCTGACACGCAATCGTCCGCGGCAGGCCTCGAACGCGACTCGCGCCTCTACCAGACCGTGGTCACGGGCCTGATGAACGGTGCCTCCGAGCTCAACATCAAGCCGCTCGACAATGCCAACGCGAAGCAGATCGTCAGCGACGTCGCTACGCAATGGACCGCTGTCGGCGCTCCCGTGAAGAATATCCTCGATTCCGCGACGACCTTGCAGGAAGTAAAAGACGCGGCCGATGCGAGTTTCACCGATAGCCAGAGCGTGTTGCTGCGCGCCGGTATCGTTGCCCAGCGCGTCGATGAATTGCCGCGCAAGACGTGGTCGCGAAATCCGATCTGGGGTGCTCTTGCCGCAGCGGTCGCTACGCTGCTGCTGCTGTTCCTCGGCTTCAATCTATTTCGCGACCAACAGCGTCGTTACCAGCAGACCACCGCGCTGAACCAACGCAACCAGGACGCGATTCTGCGTCTGCTCGACGAAATGGGATCGCTGGCCGAAGGCGATCTGACTGTCAAAGCAACCGTTACCGAGGACATCACCGGCGCGATTGCCGATTCCGTCAACTTCGCAGTGGAAGCGCTGCGCAGCCTGGTAACCACGATCAACGAGACCGCCGTGCAGGTGTCCGCTGCTGCGCAGGAAACGCAGGGCACCGCGATGCACCTGGCCGAGGCTGCGCAACATCAGGCGCGCCAGATCACATCGGCCTCGGCCGCGATCAAGGACATGGCCGCGTCGATCGACAATGTGTCCAAGAACTCGATCGACAGTGCAGAGGTTGCGCAGCGCTCGGTGCAGATCGCGGCAAACGGTGCGCAGGTCGTGCGCCAGACGATCCAGGGCATGGACTCGATTCGCGATCAGATCCAGGAAACGTCCAAACGCATCAAGCGTCTCGGCGAGTCCTCGCAGGAAATCGGATCCATCGTCGAGCTGATCAATGATCTCGCCGAACAAACCAACATCCTCGCGCTTAACGCTGCGATCCAGGCCGCTTCGGCCGGTGAAGCAGGCCGTGGGTTCGCGGTCGTCGCCGACGAAGTGCAGCGACTGGCCGAACGCGCTTCGGGTGCGACGAAGCGAATCGAAACGCTGGTGCAGACGATTCAGTCCGATACCAACGAAGCGGTCAGTTCAATGGAACAGACCACCTCTGAAGTGGTGTCGGGTGCGCGTCTTGCGGAAGATGCGGGTCACGCCCTTGGCGAGATCGAAACCGTCTCCAACAACCTCGCCGGCCTGATTCAAGGCATCTCGACATCGGCGCGGCAACAGTCTTCGGCGGCGACGAATATTTCGGCGACGATGAACGTAATTCAGGAAATCACCTCGCAGACCTCGGTCGGTGCGAGCCAGACGGCCGAATCGATCGGCAACCTCGCACAGCTCGCTTCCGAGCTGCGACGGTCGGTCGCGGACTTCAAGTTGCCCGGATGAGTCTCCACGCAATGAAATCGTGCCCGCAATCCATCAACCCGTCCGTGGCGTCGGCGCTCAGCGCCATTCGCGTGGATCACGTCGGCCGTCGGAGTCGGGGGTAGTCGTATGAAGATGCACGACGACGGTGAATTCACCGCTCTGAACTGGGTCAAGCAGGCGCTTGATGCGACGCTCGCGCAAGCGCGCGATTCGCTTGAGGCCTATGTCGAGGATCCCGGCTATCTGGAGCCGATGCGAGAGTGCGTAGCGCATCTGCATCAGGTGCAGGGAACGTTGCGCATGGTGGAGCTTTACGGCGCGGCGATGGTGGTCGAGAACATGGAGCGGCTAGCCGAAGGGCTGGTTGCCAATACGATCAAGCAGCGCGATGAAGGTTATTCGGTCCTGATGCGCGGGCTGGTGCAGCTGCCCGACTATCTGGAGCGACTGCAGAGCGGTCACAAGGACATTCCGATCGTCCTGCTGCCGCTGCTCAACGACCTGCGTGCCTGTCGCGGCGAGAAACTGCTGACCGAGTCCGCGTTGTTTGCGCCAGACCTCAACGTGGCGTTGCCTGCAAGCGCTGCCGGCAGTGCGCAACCGCTGGCGCCCAATGAACTGCGTGCGCAAGCGCTGCGTTTGCGTCTCGCTTATCAGGCTGCGTTGTTGAAATGGTTCCGCGATGCCGGGGCCACCGAACATCTGCGCCGGCTGATAGAAGTACTGGATCGTCTGCGATCGATCTCGCACGTAGCCGAGGCACGTCGTCTGTGGTGGATCGCCAGTGCAGTGATCGAGGCCGTCGAGAACGGCGGCCTGGAAGCGAGCATTGCGGTGAAGTTGTTGTTTGGACGCGTCGATCGCGAAATTCATCGCTTTGCTGATCGAGGTGAAACCGCTTTCACCACCGCGCCACCGCGAGAACTGACCAAGAATCTTTTGTATTACGTCGCGCATTCCACGGGTACTGGCGCACGCGGTGGCGAAGTGCGCAAGGCCTATCACCTGGACACCTTGTTGCCGACAGCGAATGAGCTGCAGCACGCTCAAGGCTCGATGACCGGGCGCAACAAGAATTTGCTCGGCACGGTATCGGCGGCAATCAAGGACGACTTGATGCGCGTCAAGGAAGCGCTCGACATCTTCCTGCGCAGCGGCAGCCCGGATGCCGTTGAACTGGCCGCTCAGGTCGAAGTGCTGGATCGCGTCGGCGACACACTGGGCATGCTCGGACTAGGTGTGCCGCGTCGAGTTGTCGGCGAACAGCGCACCATCATCGAGCAAATGGTGCAGGGCCAGCGGTCGGTCGATGAAGGTGCTCTTCTCGACGTGGCCGGCGCGCTGCTCTATGTCGAAGCTTCGCTGGACGATCATATCGATCGGCTGGGCGCAACCAATGAAAGTGAAACGGAACCTTCTGCAGGCAGCCTGGGACTTCCGCAAGCGGAGGTTCGCAAGATTCTCGATGCGTTGATGCGCGAAGCCGCGGTGAATATCCAGCAGGCCAAACGCGACGTCATCGCGTTCATCGAATCGCCGTGGAACCACGAACGCGTCGAGCAGATTCCGCGCTTGCTTGAGGAAATTGTCGGAGCTCTGCGCATGCTCGGCCTCGCCGATGCCGCGCAACTGATGACGGCACTCGTGCGGTTTGTGGAAGTCGAGCTCATTGCGCACCGACGTGTTCCGACCGCGGAGCAGATGGACAAGCTTGCCGATGCGCTCGCGGCGATTGAGTACTATCTGGAAGCTACACGCGAGCAGCGTCGCAATCGCGAGAAAATTCTTGATGTCGCACGTGAAAGCCTTGCGTCGCTCGGTTACTGGCCGCTACCGCCTGAGCAGGAGCTGTCACCGACCCAGGAAACTGTGCATGTCGCGCTTGTCTTGCCAGGGAGCTTGGACACTGCGACTCCTTCTGTTTCGGTTGTTGACCATGATTTGCTGGCGGCCGCCGACCTTGCCTATGGCAACGCAGAACCGGACTCGCGCGTCGATGGCAGTCCGGATTCTGGCGCTCATACAGAGCCTCAGGCGCAAGACGACATTCAAGGCGCGGCATATTCGCAACTTCCGTCAATCGACTTGCTGCCCGGCAACGATCTGAACGATCTTGTCGTAGGCGAAGCTCCCGCGCAGGAGCCGGTCGGCCATGACATCGACGGAATGCGCCTGGTCGATACCCTTTCAACCAAGGACACCGACTGGGTCGAGATCGAGGAAGAGGTCGAGGAAGAAGTCCCGGCAGACGGACAGCCGGTCGCAGGCTTCCAGCATGCTGGCGGTGAAGAAATCGACGACGACATCCGCGAGGTCTTCATCGAGGAAGTCGACGACGAGATCACGAGTTTGCGTCAGCAGGTGCCGCTGTGGAAGCGCGATGTAAGCAATCTCGACGAACTCAAGACAATCCGGCGTTCGTTCCACACGCTCAAGGGATCGGGCCGTCTGGTGGGCGCACTGGCACTCGGTGAGTTCAGTTGGAAGGTCGAGAGCCTGCTCAACCGCGTGCTTGAGCGCGCCGTCGCGCCGAGCGCTGCGGTCGTTGCATTGATCGAACACGCTGTCGAGGCTATTCCCGTGCTGCTAGCCGCATTGCGCGGAAAGCCGCAGGGAAGCGCAAATTTTGATGGCATCATTGACACTGCTGAACGGCTCGCCGCGGGTGAGGAAGCCTGGGTTCCCGAAGGCACGACTGGTACGCGTACGGTTCGCCGAACGGTGCGCCGGCGCATTCCCGCAGCCATGCGTGAGCTGCCGGCAATAAGCGGCGACATCGGCGGCACCAGCAGTTTGGTCGGCGAAGCCGATTTCAGCGCCATGCGCCGTGAACTAGTCGCCGGACCGCTACCCAACGTCGATCCGGTTTTATTCGATATTCTGCAAAGCGAAGTCGCGGCTCACCTTAGTGTGATCGACGACTATGTCGTGAAGTGCGAGTCTGCAACGGTGCCCGCGAGTGAGGAATTGCTGCGTGCAACGCATACGTTGAACGGCGCGATCGCGATGGTAGATATCCCGTCGATCGGCAAAGTGCTGGCGCCGTTGGAAAACTATGTGAAGCGGTTGCGCGGCGCGGGCGCGGCGCCGGACGCGAAAGGGCTAGAAGCCCTGCGCGATACGGCAGCGCTGACTCGCGACGTGATGCTGCGTCTGGAAGCGCGCGATTCGCAGTTGCCCGATTCCTCTGCACTTGCGGCACGTATAGCCGACCTGCGCGATACCTTGCCGGATGCGCCGCCGCATGTGTACGTAGGCGAAGACGCGGGCATCGAATTGCTGCCGAACATCGATGACGCTGCAGGCATCGATCATTCGCTCGTTCTTGATGAGGTGCCACTAGCGCCGCCAGTACCAGCCTCCGATTTCACTGCGGATTGGTTGATGCATGCCGGTCATGCCGAATCCCAGATAAATTCAGGACTCTCCACGACGCTGCCGGCCGAACTGACCGCGGCGCTCGCCGGATTCGACGCGAGCGATAGTCAGCACGAAGCGCAGGCAGCAATGCACGACGTGACGCTCGACCCGGTTGTGGAGAGCACGTCACGGCTGATCGAACCCACACCGATCGATGCATCAGTGGCCGACGCGCTCGATCATTTCGATCCAACGCACATGATCGAGCAGGGCGAGACGTACGATGTCGAGGAAATCGTCATCGAGGATTCAACGCCAGCAGCTGCGACGCACGATGACTATGGCTTCGATGCCGAGTTGCGGACGCTCGACAGCATGGATGCGCCGTTAGCGGAGCAGCCCACGCCCGAAGTTCATGGTGCTGAAGTGGAAGCGCCTGCACTCGAACAGCCTGAGATCGAACAGCTCGAAATCGAACAGCCTGAACTCGAAACGGCGGCGGTTCCGCAAGCGCTTGCGCCAGTGGTCGAAGCGGCGGAAAAAGTTGTAGTGCCAGTGCTTCTCAGCGGAAAACAAGCGCCACCGCTTGCTGATGATCCACAGCCAGACGGTGTTCTGGATATCGGTGATATCGACGACGACTTGCTGGACACCTTCGTGCAGGAAGGTGCGGACATCCTCGATCACTCCGATTCACTCGTAGCCAGATTGCGCGAAGCGCCGCACGATCGCTCGGTCATCGTCGGCCTGCAGCGCGATTTGCACACGCTCAAGGGCGGCGCAGGCATGGCTGGCATCGCGTCCGTCGGTGATCTGAGCCATGCAATGGAATCCCTGGTCGATGCCGTCAGCGATGGTCGTTTGATGGTCGATCGCGTGACGGTCGAGTCGCTCGAACGCGGTTTCGATCGTCTGCACGGACTCGTGCAGCGCGTGGCCCAGCGACGCGCAGTTGCGATGCCGGTCAATGCGATCGCGCGTTTCGAGAGCCTGATCGCAGGAAAGGCGCTCACCGTCGAAGCTCAAGAGCCCGCAGAGTCCGCAGAGTCCGCAGAGCCGACAGAGTCGCAGGCAGTAGAAGTTCCGGCCGCCTCGCCCGCAGCGGCCGCAGGGTCGGTTGTCGTCGCAGACGCAGGCGCCTACGTGACGCGGCCGGTCGCTCGCCCGGCACCACGCCATTTGACGGCGATGGATCATGAGGAAGCTCCGCACGCGCCGCAGGAAATGATCCGCGTTCGTTCGGATTTGCTTGACTCGCTGGTGAACTACGCTGGCGAAGTGTCGATCTATCGTTCGCGACTGGAACAGCAGATATCGACGTTCCGCTTCAACCTCGTCGAGTTCGACCAGACCGTTGCCCGCTTGCGTGAGCAGTTGCGCAAGCTCGAAATCGAAACCGAAGCGCAGATCATTGCGCGCTTCCAGCGCGAGCAACAAGACACCGGCGCTGGCGCATTCGATCCTCTTGAGCTCGATCGCTTTTCGCAATTGCAGCAGTTGTCACGTGCGCTCGGCGAGTCGGTATCGGATCTGGTGTCCATCCAGGGCCTGCTCGATGAGCAGACGCGCCAGTCCGAAACCCTGCTGTTGCAACAGTCGCGCGTCAACTCCGATTTGCAGGAAGGCCTCATGCGTACGCGCATGGTGCCGTTCGATTCGATGGTGCCCAATCTCCGTCGCACCTTGCGTCAGGCCGCGCAGGAACTAGGCAAGCGCGCGCAACTCAAGGTCGATGGTGCGCACGGTGAAATGGACCGAAACCTGCTCGAGCGCATGAAGGCTCCGTTCGAGCACATGCTGCGCAATGCGCTCACGCACGGCATCGAGTCTCCCGAAGATCGTCTTGCCGCAGGCAAACCCGCTGAGGGCTCGGTCAACATTGCGGTCAGTCGCGAGTCGACCGAAGTCGTGCTGCGCGTATCCGATGATGGTCGCGGCATGGATCGCGAGGCGATTCGGCGCAAGGCGATCGAGCGCGGTCTGCTCAAGCCTGAAGTGCAGCTTTCCGATCGCGATCTGTACGGGTTTGTCTTGGAAACAGGCTTTTCGACCGCCGAGCATGTGACCCAGCTCGCCGGTCGCGGCGTCGGCATGGATGTCGTCCACAACGAGATCAAGCAACTCGGTGGCTCGCTCGCGATCGACTCGACCCAAGGCCAGGGAACCCAGTTCACGATACGACTGCCGTTCACGCTGGCGGTGACTCAGGCGATTCTGGTCAAGCTGGGCGAAAGCAGTTATGCAATTCCGATGTCGTCGGTGCAGGGCGTGGCCCGTATTGCCCACGATGATCTCGAACGCCGTATCGCCGAAGGCAATCCGAAGCACAACTACGGTGGTGAGGAATACACGATCTACGATCTCGCCCAATTGATCGGAGTTCCGCGCGGGCGTGCCATCATCGAGGAAACGCAGATTCCGCTGCTGATGACCCGTACCGGCGACCAGCGCGCCGCAGTGCGCATCGATGGTGTGGTCGGTTCGCGTGAAGTCGTTGTCAAGTCGGTTGGCCCGCAGGTGAGTTCTGTTCCGGGCATCTTCGGTGCAACGATCATGGGCGACGGTGCCGTCGTGATCATTATCGATCTTGCGCCGCTGGTGCGTCGTCTGGCGGCGCTCCGCGCACGCATCGAGGCGGGCAGCACGGAGGAAATGCCTTCCTACATGGCGATTGCCCCCGCGCACGAGCCGGAGACACGCCAAAAGCCGCTCGTCATGGTCGTCGACGATTCGATCACGATGCGCAAGGTCACCACGCGCGTGCTCGAACGAGCGGATTACGACGTCGTCACCGCAAAGGATGGCCTCGACGCGCTCGAGAAGCTGCAGGACACGGTGCCGGACTTGATGCTGCTCGATATCGAAATGCCGCGCATGGACGGTTACGAGCTTGCCACCTACATGCGCAATGATTCGCGCATGCGCAAGGTGCCGATCATCATGATCACGTCGCGCACGGGTGAAAAACATCGTCAACGCGCGCTGGAAATCGGCGTTGAGCGCTATCTCGGCAAGCCCTATCAGGAAGACGATCTGTTGAAACAGGTGCAGGAAGTGCTGAGGCGCGAGCGTGTCTAGCGGACACTCCAATGTAGCGGTCGCGCTCCTCTATGAAACGAGTGCCGGCGCCGAACACCTGCGCGAAATCCTGGGCTCGATCGGCGCGCCTGTCGTGTACGAGGCGTTGGCCAATGCGCTCGATCGCGACGAGCTGGAACGCTCGACCGCGAACGTCATCGTGGTAAACCTCGATGCGCAAAACGACCCTGATCTGGACGGTGTGTACAACCTGCTCGACGATGCGCGGTATCGCGTCGTATTCAACGAAGGAGAAGTGTCCAGCGGACTTTCTGGCTGGGACCGGGCGCGCTGGATGCGCCACCTTGCTGCCAAGATTCTCGGAACAGACATCGATCCGCCGCGTCCAGCGGATGCCGAGTCCATACCTGTGCGCGTTGCGCCGGTTGAGCTGACCAACAAGGACGAAAGTACGACCGAACGCGTCGAGCATGCGGACCTGGCGCAGAAGGTGTCAGCAATGGAAAGGGAGGCAGTTCCCACGCCTTCCGTGATCCCGAATTCGCAGGCGCCAAGTGCAGCGGCGCTAGCCGGTTTCGACGCCATGATCGACTTTGACTCATTGATTCAGATGCCCGAAGTGACGCCGCGGACGTCGGCTACCGAGGCCACGCACCAAGAACTGCATTCCACGTCCGATGCGTCTTTTGACGTGCTGGACGCCTTTGAAATCGAATTCGGCAAAGAAAACAAGAATCTCGCGACCGACGTGTCGCATGGCGATATGCGTGCAGAGGATTTGCCGGATATTGCTCAGTTGGATGACTCCGGCAGTTCGCAAACCGATATGCCCGCACCGTCAGCGCATTCGACCGAAGAGTCGGCATTCGATCTGGATATGGATTTTGATCTCGATTTCGACTCCGACTCGGCGGCACTGCCGGTGGCATCGGTGCCTGCTGCGGTTCCCGCGCCGGAAACGCCGGTTACCGATATCGGGCTGTCAGCCGAGTGGTCGCTGGAAGATGTACTCGAGGGCGCAGCGCTGCCGCCAACCCAAGCCGCCCTCTCGAGCCCGGCAGACTTCGGTATCGAGAAGCTGCGCGCAGAAGAATTCCTCGCGCCGGAAGGTGGGGTTGACGTTGAGGAATCATTCGACTCAGCGGGCGGTATATCGCTTGAGCTGATTCCACTTGAAGAGGCGGTTGCGCCGTCTTCCGTCGAAAGAGTACAGGCAGAGAATTGGCTGGACCCGGATTCGGTGACGGTGCCGAAAGCCAAGGTGCGCAAAGTGTGGGTGCTGGGCGCGTCGATTGGTGGCCCCGAGGCCGTGCGTGAATTCCTTGCTGGAATTCCGCGCGACTATCCTGCTCTGTTCCTGCTTGCGCAGCATCTTGGCGACGAGTTCGTCGGCATGATGACGAATCAACTGATGCAGGCAGTGAAACTGACCGTGCGCACGCCGACGCATGGCGAACGGGTGGCGCATGGTGACGTCATCGTGGTGCCCAATTCGCACCGGCTGCAGATTGACCCGGAAGGTATCGTGTTGCTGGAGCGCAATACCGGGACCACCGCGTTTAGCCCTTCGATCGACCGCGTATTGCAAGATGTAGCCGACAAATTCGGAGCTGGCGCGGGCGCGATTATTTTCTCGGGCATGTCGAGCGACGCCGCGGTCGGCTGTCGCTACCTGGCCGACAAGGGCGGTACGGTTTACGCACAGCGGCCCGATACCTGCGTCGTCAGTTCGATGATTGACGGGGTTTGCGAAACCGGCGTCGTGAGTTTCCTCGGCTCGCCGCAGGAGTTGTCCGAGAAGTTGCTTGAGGCGAAAGCATGAGAAATCCAATGCGCATTACCAAGCGGGGAAACTGAGATGGCCGAACTACCGCGCGAAATTCGCGGCGTCATGGTGCCGATCACCGACGGCCGTCTGCTTTTGCCCAACGCAACCGTGGCGGAAGTGATCAGTTATACCAAACCAGAGGCGGTCGCCAACGCGCCTGCGTGGCTGCTCGGGCGTTTGGCTTGGCGCGGCTGGCGTCTGCCGTTGTTCTCGTTCCCGATGCTGGTCGGTCAGCTCGAAGATGAGAGCCGCACAAATGCGCGCGTTGCGGTACTGAAAGCGATCGGCGGCAACGCGGGTATGCCGTTCATCGCATTGCTGGCTCAAGGGTTCCCGCGTTTGACCACCATCACGCAGGAATTGCTGATTCCGACCTCCGACGAACATCAGTTCGCTCCCGGCATCCGCTCCGAGGTTCTGGTGCGTGACGATCGTGCGGTCATTCCGGATCTGGATGTGATCGAGGGAATGGTCGCGCGCGCGCTGGCTGCTTGATTGACGTCTAAAACTCGCCGCGTGAAATTTAGCCATCCTGCTTCTTCAAAGCACAATTCTTGTGCCGTCTGACTATCCTGTCAGAGAGTGTCGATCCCTAGCTCGAACGGTGCAAGGCCCGCTCAAGTTTCCCGGCAAGAGCCTGCCCAAAGCAGGTGCAGGAGCGCGATCCATAAGCCCTTGACAGCAGGGTACGCGGCGACCATGTTGGCATTGTGTTGTAGATGCCGCAGCACATGGCGGACACAGTATTCGACGAAATGCTTTCGCGCGCGGATGAGTGTGCGGCTAATTGCGGCCGGCTGGGCTCTCAATGCAAGTGATAGTTTTCCGGCGCAGTAACGACGTTCTACGCAAATCGATGTGACAACAGGGAGCAAAAAAATGGAAGTCAGCGTAAAAGTCATTGTCTTGGCAGGTCTTCTCGCAGTTTCCGCGGCTTCGGCGCAGGAGCAGGGTGATGAAATTGAATTCCGCGCACTGATACAGCAAGTTCAGTCTCAACGCGGTAACCAGTTGCCCGACAAGGCCCTCATGATTGAAGACGCCAAGATGCGTCTAACCGATTGTCCGACGGCCTACCTGGAATTGAAGAAGGACGAAGGTCATTCAAGGCCGGATTTCGCTCGATACAGTCAATACATATTCAATCGCACATATAGCTGGGACGAAATTCCCACGGCCGGCGGTCACTGCATCTATATGACTTCCCCAATGGATAGATCACTTACTCGAAGCGAGGCCGATGATTTCTACACTGCAACAAAAAGTGAGTTTCCTGTTGTTTCTTCAGAGCCGCCCCAAAAATCTGCCGAAGCGAATCCGGATCCGCGAACACAGCACGATCCAATGCCTATGCGCAATTCCGACAAGGATTTGCAAAAAAAAAATGATGCGTCTATAGGTACCTTAGGCGCTCCGAAGCCGAATCTAAGCGGTCTCGACCCGAGAGTACCAGTCACCCAAAATATATATCCTTACAACCTCATCACCTATGTGACGTCAAACGGAACTCAAGGTAGTGCGGTTCAGGTCAGTCCCTATGTGTACATGACAGCGGCGCACATAGTCGTAAACGCGGCAACGGGATACACGTATTCTGATATTAAGATCTACCCCGGTTACGGTATCGCACCTGTTGCAACGTCGTTTCAGGCTGCTGATATATCATATGATTCAGGCTATACCGCGATCCCGGCACATGCGGATCAGTATGCTCATGATATCGCCTTCATTAGAGCAGCCATAGCGCATCCACAGCCCTATTATCCTCAACGATACGTAATCCGTTCGTCTGCGGATGGATTTGTTGGGCCGATTTCCCCTTGCCCTTTAGGACTTTATTCATCCGATCCTTATTTATATGCGGAGGACGGTGAGGGTTGGAAAACTTGGTATGCCGGATCTATGTTCCCCACATCGTGCAGAGGCTGGGGCACCGGTATCGATAACGTTACGATAGTTGCTGGGTACCCCGAGGTGGTCAATGGCAACCCCATAACACCGCAGATTATTCCATACATGGATGACACTGGATTTCTACTGGGAACCTCTATACCCAGTCCGAATCTTGTTGCTGAGTTGATCCACACCTGCACTGGATGCCTGTTATTTACCGGATTCGGTGCATGGGTTTCTCCGGGCGACAGCGGTGGCCCAGTTTTTGTGCAGGACGGCGACGATACTTTGCTGATGGGTATCATCGGCAGTCAGCAGTTGAATGATGATCTCTTGGGCGGTGTTGGCGCAGGGGAGTTTGACTACAATTATAGTTTCGTAGACTTCAATGTAAATTGGACGCCGGCAACGTTGGTTCAGATAACATCACCTTCTTCAGGTGGCACGTATTCGCCTTCGTCAATTCCCAATCTTGCTGCTACCGCTGGGCTGCTAACGTCTCAGCTTCAGTGGACATCGAGCATTGACGGCCCATTGGGCAGCGGCGGCACTATTATTGTGGGTAACAGATTGTCTGCTGGCCAGCAAACGCTTACGGCGACAGTCCAAGGCTCCACAATCGCCAAGGCAAGTATTCAATTCACTGTTTCCGCTCCGCCTCCTGCTGTGGCGACGGTCTCCCCAACTCAAGTGGTCGTCGCTGCATATGCGCCTCCGGGCCCATTTGTCGTTACTTACAATGCTTCCGGCTATAGTTCCATCGACTGGTGGAAATCGGACAATGGCAGCGCTTTCCAGTTCGTATTTACGACGGGTGGGAGTGGAAATTTCCCTGGATCCATCTTAGCCAACACATCGTACAGGTTTAAAATGTTTCCTCATGGAAACAGCACGAATCAGTTAGGTAACACAGTGACGGTGACTGGAGTGCTCGCTGCGCAGACAACCTTCAGCTTGGCACCAGCATTCAACATTGTGGCTACTGGCAGGGCATCGGGCAATGTATTGATACCTGCGACCGCAAGTCCCAGCACGGGTCCTTTTAATATCAGCTGGAATGCGCCGGGATATAGCACCCTTGATCTTCAGGGGAAAATAAACGGAGGTCCATGGCGGACTCCAGTGTGGATCACGCCATCGGGTAACACTGGGGATAATATGCCGCTAGGCACGACGTATCACTATCGATTGTTTCCGCATGGCGATACCACGAATGTTCTAGCAACATTGGACGTCACAGGGATGGCTGCGCCGGCGCCTACTTTCAGCGTAAACCCCGCTCACGTAATTGTTCCCGTGGGCGCTACATCTGGCTCGTTCTCTCTCACATGGAATGCGCCCGGTTATCAGTCGCTGGACTATTCGGGCCAAATCAACCAGAGCGGCACATGGAGCGCGCCATTTAACATCCCGGCATCGACTACTACCGGTGATACCCTCACCGTTGGCACGAGGTACGATTATCGTTTCTATCCGCATGGCGATACGACTCACATAATCGGAACGCTTAGCGTAACGGCGAGTCACTAGTCGCAAGATCTGAAATGACGGCCTGCAGCTGTTACACGTTGCAGGTCGTTATTCAAGGTAGAGGAATACGCATGACTGAGCTTCGGGCTACGCAGTCATGCCACCCACGATGGTTGCGTTCAACGAGGCACCACCAGAAACCCATTCCAAATAGAACAAGTCCTGCGATTGCGACGACGAAGCGCAGCACGCCCCGCGGCCATGGCAAAGCGTTGCCGTCGCTATCGACAACCCGTAGTCGCCACGCACGCATGCCGATGGTCTGACCGCCGCGCGACCATGAAATCACGAAATACGCAGCGCTTATCGCGAACAGAGTCATTCGCAACGCGAATCGATAGGCGAACGGTGGGTGCGCGACATCGACGCGGCCGTGGATGGCAAGCAGAAACAGCCCTGCGCTCAACATCCATAGCGCGATCAGCGGGAACAAATCGTAGACGGCGGCGGCAAGCCGCAGCCACAAAGAGGCGTGGGTCGGAGCGGGCATTGGCATGAATTTCAGTAGCGATGGTTAGGGTCACGGTTTAGGCTCGCCGGTGCAAGCGCGTTGTGACTCGCGCAGGATCGACAGGGCGGCAATGGTCGTTACGGCATTATCCAAGTCGCATCGCGGGGTGCGAGCGACCACAACACCGTCGCCGACGCTTTCGCCGCATGACGTCGAGCTGATCGCATTTTTCATCGAGCGCGCATGGTCTGAACTCGGTCTTGCGGACAATACACTTGCCAGTTATCGACACGACTTGGAAGGTTTCGCGCGCTGGCTAGCGCCATCCGGCAACACGTTGGCGTCCTGCGATCGTGAATCGTTGCAGCGCTATCTCGGCGAGCGCAGCACAAAGGGCGGCAGCAAAGGCAGTGGCTACAAGGCGCGCTCAAATGCGCGATTGTTGTCGAGCCTCAGGCACTTCTATCGCTTGCTCGTGCGCGAAGGCCGCTTGACTGCCGATCCGAGCCTACTCCTGGATCCACCGAAGCTGCCACGGAGCCTGCCCAAGGCGCTGTCGGAATCGGAAATCGAAAGCTTGCTGCGCGCGCCGCCGGAAACATCGATGGGTCAGCGTGACCGCGCGATGCTGGAATTGATGTATGCGACGGGCCTGCGTGTCAGCGAGCTGGTCGGCATCACAGCTGCTCAGGTCAACCTGCGTCAGGGCGTGCTGCGGGTGATTGGCAAGGGCGGCAAGGAACGCCTGGTGCCACTGGGTGACGAAGCTGCGCATTGGCTGTCGCGCTATGTCGGCGATGGGCGGCCGACTCTTCTGAAAGGCGGACGCAGCGATGCGTTGTTCGTGAGTAACCGCCGCGCGGCAATGACCCGGCAGATGTTCTGGGTGCTGGTCAAGAAGCATGCGCTGACCGCAGGAATCAGCCCAACGCGCATCTCGCCACATGTGCTGCGTCACTCGTTCGCGACACATCTGCTCAATCACGGCGCCGATCTTCGCGCGCTGCAGCTGATGCTCGGCCACAGTTCGCTGTCGACGACGCAGATCTACACGCTGGTAGCGAAGGAAGGCCTGAAACGACTACACGAAAAACACCACCCTAGGGGGTGAGTAGCCGCGCTTACGCGATGCCATCAGGCATCGCGTGCGGCGACGAACGCCCGTAGCAGGATGCGAAGGGCCGGGTTGCTTGGTGAGGCCAGGAAGGCCGAACTTAGCAACATCGTCCGCTCGCGCAGCGAGCGCCAGCGCGCTTACGCGATGCCAACAGGCATCGCGTGCGGCGACGAACGCCCGTAGCAGGATGCGAAGGGCCGGGTTGCTTGGTGAGGCCA
>JBBRZD010000018.1:0-19452 GCA_038237055.1 Lysobacterales bacterium
AGTGAAACTCGCGTGAAAGAGTTCGAGCGCTGCCCGCACAGTGGCGTCGTCATCGCGGCCGTCTGCGCGCCAGCGTTGGGCGAGCGCATGGGATCGCGGGTCCATGCCTGCTGGCAATGCAAGTGCGCGGTTGCGCTGTGCGTTGCTCAGCGTGGGTGCGAGCACATAGTCGGGCGCAGACTGCACGTGATATTGGCGCGCTTGTGCAATGGGATCGCTTGAGACCAAGGTGTGGTCGCTACTTAGTCGGGCCAAGTCGGGTGCGCTCAGCGGCAGGTCAAGTGCCGGCAACCAGCGACGGTCAGTTGCTTCCAGCGTGATCGTGTAGTCGAGCGCAGGGCCGCTTGCGTGCGCCTCTTCGAGGTTTGCGTAGGCGCGCGATCGTTCGCGTGTCCAACTTGCGCCGTCAAAGTCCCACAGCACGATTGTGCGGAAATAGCGCTGTTTGGGCGATGGGATGGCGTTATCAAAGTCGACGCGGAATGCGGGCGAGTCGTCAATGAGCAGCTCGGTCAACGAACCGGGTGTCATGCGATCGCTGAGTCCGCTGCGGCCGGTCGTATCGTTGCCCGGCGAACCCCATAGCGGCGAGGCGAGCCGAGGAACCAGCACAAAAGCGGCAGCCGCCAGTGGTAGACCGGCGCCAAGCAATATTGTTGCGAATCGCAGGGACGAACGCACCGACCACTTTGTCTCGATCGGCGCAGGCTGCAGTGCGGTCAACACCGCGAGCAGCAGCACGAGCACGACGCAAATAAACAGGGTGAACAACATCGTCTGCGTGAACAGCAACGCGCTCATGAGCACGAACGCGGCGAAGCCGATCGCGACGCGCGCGTCGCGGATGCGTTCTGCCTCGAGCAGCTTCAGCGCAAGCAAGCCGCACCCCAGCACGCTGCCGGGCTCGCGGCCGAACACATTGCCAAAATGGGTGAATACGAGCGCAAACAGCAACGCGGTCAGTGGTAAGCGGATCCATGCGCTCGTGGCAGCGCAGTTGTGTCGACGTGTCCACGCGCGCAAGGGCAGCAACAGCGCGATCGGCACGGCGAGCCACACGGGCAGATGGCCGAGGTGGGTTGCCAGAGTCGCCGCGATCGCGACGGTGAGAAAATCGAACTGGCGATGATCGAGACGCTCGCTCATGCGAACTCTCCATTCGACGCGATCGGCAACAGCGCGAGCGCGCGCAGGCAGTCGCGACGCTGTTGCGCGCCAAGGGCGGGGCCAATCGTCTCCTGTGGCAGGCGCAAGGTGTAGCTGCGCTGCTCCGTTTCTGCGGCGACCACCCAGGCTGCCAGCCGACAGATGCGCGCCTCGCCGTCCAGACCATGCAGAGCCGAGTAGTCCAGCGTCAATGCGGTGCCAGCGCGCCGCTCGGCATCGCGGACCAGCAAACTGTCGTGCCTTACCGATGCCTTCCACGCGATCAGCCGCGCTGCATCGCTGGTGCGGTAGTCGCGCAAGCCCGAATGTTCCTCGCTGGCGCCGACGTTGAGCTGTTCTCCCTGATAACCATCTCCGGCTGGAAGCGTCGGAGAAGGTGATTCGAGCGCAGGATAGACAAGGAACTCGACGTCAGGGTGCAACCAGCTCCACAGCTGGAAAAGGCCCAATGGATAGCCGGTCCAGACCCGTATGCGGCCGGGCCTGAACCAGCCGCGCTGTGTATCGTCGAAGGTCAACACCGCATCACGTTCGGTTTTCGCCGGCAACGCAAAAGCCGTTTCGGTTTTTCCCGCTTTTTTGCTTGGAGCGCATCGAACGAGCAGGCTGGGTCGGGCGCGCGTTCCCGGCGCGAAACGAAGATGCACGTGAAATGGCTCACGCGCATGCGCTTCATTCGCTCGTACCTGCGTCAGCACGAGCCCGCTGATGTTGCGAAAGCCGAAAAAGAGGCTCGCGCCCGCGGCGGCACCCAGCAAACACGTCAGCAGCAGGGCGGGGTTGTTGCCGTAGTTCAATGCGCCAAGCAGCATCACGAACAACAGACCGCTGAACGCAAGGCCGAAGCCGGTCGGCAATACATAAATGCGGCGGCGATCGAGTCGGATCGGCAAAAGCTCAGCGCTGCGCAGGCGCGTCAGCGCAGGCAGGCGATGTTCGGCGAAGGCGAGAACGCGTGCGCGCAGCTTGATGACGGCGAGGGCCATTCCCTCTTTATCCTTTGGGGTCGCTCAACGTACCGGCGTCGACTCGAGCAATTGCAGTGCGAGTTTGTCGCGATCCGCGCGCGCGCTCGCACTGGGTGTCAGGCGATGCGCAGCTACGAACGGGAATACCGCTTGCACGTCCTCGGGTACGCAATGTGGGCGTCCAGCGAGCAACGCGTGCGCGCGCGCTGCGGCGAGCAAGGCAAGACCGGCGCGCGGCGACAGACCGACGCGGATCTCGGCGTGTTCACGGCTGGCAGTCAACAGCGCCTGCACGTATTCGATCAGCGCCCCGCTCGCAAATACCGCCGTGGACGCGTGGCGCAGTTGGAGAATCTGTTCCGGCGCAAAACAAGGCGAAAGTGACTCGATCACGCTGCGCCGGTCAACGGCACCAAGCATTGCGCGTTCGGCTTCACGATCCGGATATCCAATGCTCATGCGCAACATGAAGCGGTCGAGCTGCGAATCGGGCAATGGATAGGTGCCGGCGAAATCGAGCGGATTCTGCGTTGCGACAACGAAGAACGGCGGCGCCAGATGATGCGTCGTTCCATCGACCGTGACCTGTCCTTCGGCCATCGCCTCAAGCAGCGCGCTTTGCGTCTTCGGCATCGCGCGGTTGATTTCGTCGACAAGAAGCAATTGGGTGAAGAGCGGGCCAGGGTGGAACTTGAAACGGCCCGTTTCGCGCTCGTAAATGCCGACACCGATGATGTCCGAAGGCAGCAGGTCCGAGGTGAACTGCAGGCGCTGGAAGCCGAGACCCAACGTCGCCGCGAGCGCATGGGCGAGGGTGGTCTTGCCGACGCCAGGCAGATCCTCGATCAGCAGATGGCCGCCAGCTAGCAGACAGACGAACGCGAGGCGTATTTCTCGGCGCTTGCCCAGCACGACGGTATTGACTTGAGCGATCGCACGCGCGAGCGAATCGCGCAATTCAACCGACAAGGTGGCGGGCGTGCTGGATTTCGGCGATTCGATCATGGGACGGAATGTGGCTGCGCAAGTCGACATATGCAAGCATCGGCAGTCTAGCCGCCGGTTGCAGCGCAATTGGACCGACCGGAGGCTATGGCAGCGTAATGCCGGCCGCGCGCAACAGCCGTGCCAATGAGATCAGCGGCAAACCGATCAGCGCGGTGGGGTCTTTGCTTTCGATGTATTCAAACAACGAGATGCCCAGTCCCTCAGCTTTGAAGCTGCCTGCGCAGTCGAGTGGCTGCTCGGCAGCCACGTAGCGTGCGATCTCGGCCGCGCTGAGTTGGCGAAACACGACGCGGGTTGTGTCGGTGGCCTGGTGGGAGCGCGGTTTTCTGCCACGTGTGTCGATCAGGCAAAGTGCGGTATGGAACTCGACGCTCCGACCGGAGCTCGCGGCCAGCTGGCTGCACGCGGCCTCATTTGTCCCGGGTTTGCCGAGCGCACGGCCATCGATCTCGGCGACCTGATCGCTGCCGATGACCAATGCGTTTGGACACAAGGCCGCGACTGCATCTGCCTTGGAGGCAGCCAGGCGTGTCGCGACGGCGATCGGCGTTTCGCCCGCAAGTGGCGATTCGTCCACGGCCGGCGCGATGGTGCGAAAGCTCGGTGTCAGGCGCGCCAGCAACTCGCGGCGGTAGCGCGAAGTCGATGCAAGCACGAGCTCGACGTCTGCGAGCGCATTCATTGCTTGCTCTTGACGGAGTGCTCGAAGTCGGTCCGCACGGTGGCCAGTCGCGCCAGTTGCGCAGCGAGGGAGGTGCGCGTTACCGCTAAGGCGTCACGCGCGGAAACGAGCTCCTCGATCGAGGCCAGATCGGCATGTTCCTTCAACCAGAGACGGTGAGCGAGTAAATCGCGCAGCGCATCCTGGACTTGCGGTTCGGCGGCCAGCGTCGCTCGCGCCGACAACTGCTCCGATGGCGACAATCTGGCTGCCAAAGCCGGTAATTCACGAAGGCGTGCACGGCATTCGAGCAATCCGCGCTCCAGCGCGTCGGCCAGATCGAGGATTTCCGCAAGCAATTGTGGCCTGCGCAATAATCGGCGTTCGCGCAGCCAGGCGAAAAGCATGACCAAGGCCAAGCCCGCGATAACAAGGATGAAAATGGTCACGAATCCTCGAGATGGCTAGAAAAGCAGGTTCCACTTGCGCCAAACTTGCGCATGCTGAGACTAGCGTGCATGGCGGGCGAAGTCGAAACCGGCAACCCATCACGGTACGATGCCAGGCCCGATCCAGCTTGTGCGTGAACCTACTCTCACCCCCATTCAAAAGCCGATTCCGGTTGACAGGGAAGGGGTGCCCACCTACCATCGCGCGCCCATGTCCCTAGCCCTGCCCGATCGCGTGGATATCGCGCGCCAAGTGCAGGCGCGACGCTTGTACGAAGGCGCGCTGCCGCTGGCCGCGATGCGCCGACTGTGCGGGAGCCTTGCCGCGAGTGAAGGTTCGGTGCGTTACAGCGTAGAGTTTGGCAAGGACGGATTCGGCATTTCCTTTATTGCGCTGCAGGTCGAAGCGGAGCTTCCGCTGATCTGTCAACGCACACTGGAAGTCTTTGTCTACCCTGTATTGATCGATCAGCGCCTTGGTGTGATCGAGCAGGAGAGCGAGGAATCCGGGTTGCCGCCGGGGTACGAACCCTTGCTGGCGCCGGAAGGGGATCTTTCGATCGCTGACGTGATCGAGGATGAACTGATACTCGCGTTGCCCGTGGTGCCGCTGAAACCCGGTGTACCACTGGAATGGATCGACCCGTTGACCGATGATGAGGTCGACGAACAGCCACCCAACCCGTTTGCGGTGCTGGGAACGCTGAAAAAACACTAGCGGTCCACGGAGGACCGCGCTGCATCGGAGAGATTCCGACGCGGAGCCGGCTTCAGGTTTGTACCGGAGTCGAGCAATCCAATGGCTGGACCGGATGTCCGGGCCGTTTGATACCAAATAATTCACTGGAGAGCGTCATGGCTGTTGCCAAGAGTCGTACTACCCCGTCCCGCCGCGGCATGCGTCGCGCCCATGATTCGCTGACCGCAAAGCAGCTGTCGACCGATCCGACCTCCGGCGAGGTGCATATCCGTCACCACGTCACCAAGGACGGCTTCTATCGTGGCAAGAAGGTCATCGAGTCGAAGACCAAAGTCCGCGACGCCGAGTAGGACTTGCGCACGTCCGTGCCGAGCCATCGAGGCGCGGCATGGGCGATTGCTTCGCCGATGCGGACGTCGCCATAAGGCGTCCGTCCACGTTGGTTGACATGACGCTGGCGTTTGAGCCTGGCACGATCACAGACCGCTGTGCGGCATGCGCGCCACGGACGGGAGCAGGTGCACTCACCTGTTTTCGCAGCCCTTTGACAGGGGAACGATCCTGATCTACTCACGCATCGCCGGCACCGGTAGCTATCTGCCGGAAAAAGTCGTCACCAACGCCGATATGGAAAAGCTCGTCGACACGACCGACGAGTGGATCGCTTCGCGCACCGGCATCCGCCAGCGCCATATGGCCGCCGACGGCGAAACTACGGGTGATCTGGCCTTCCATGCGGCCACACATGCGCTCGAGGCCGCGGGCGTCAACGGCGCTGATATCGACCTGATTGTTCTCGGCACGACCACGCCGGATATCATTTTTCCTTCCACTGCCTGCCTGCTGCAGCACCGACTGGGCGCCAACGGTTGCGCAGCATTCGACGTCAACGCCGCATGCTCGGGCTTCATGTACGCGCTCGGCATCGCGGATCAATTCATCCGCGGCGGTCAGGCCAAGCGTGCACTTGTCGTCGGCGCGGAAACTCTGACGCGCATGCTCGATTTCGGCGATCGTTCCACCTGCGTATTGTTCGGTGACGGCGCCGGCGCGGTGGTGCTTGAAGCATCCAGCGAGCCGGGCATCATCACGACCAAGCTGCATGCGGATGGCGCCTACAAGCATCTGCTGTACAACCCTGTTGGTGTCTCTGCGGGATTCCGCGACGAGCCCAATCACGGCGTCAAAGTGATGATGGCCGGCAGCGAAGTGTTCAAGGTCGCGGTGAAGACGCTCGACCGCATCGTTGAGGAAACGCTCGAAGCGGCCGGCATGCACGAATCGGATATCGACTGGCTGATTCCGCATCAAGCCAACCTGCGCATCATCGAAGCAACGGCGAGGCGCCTGAAACTCTCGATGGATCGCGTCATCGTTACGGTCGACCGCCATGGCAACACCTCATCCGGATCGGTTCCTCTCGCACTCGACGAAGCGGTGCGCTCGGGCAAGGTGCAGCGTGGACAGATTTTGCTGCTGGAAGCGTTCGGCGGCGGGTTTACCTGGTCGTCGGCACTGTTGAAATACTGAGTTTCGGGATTCGGGATTCGGGATTCGGGATTCGGGATAGGCGGGTGGAGCGGTCGCGTGCGGCGAGCGAGTCATCACCGGATGCTGCATTGTGCCCAAGACGAGCTAATCGATATGTCCGAGCTTTTTCGAATCCCGAATCCCGAATCCCAAATCCCGACACTCGCCTTCGTCTTTCCCGGTCAGGGCTCGCAATTCATCGGCATGCTCGCCGAACTGTCCGAACCGCACGCCGGCGTACGCGAGACATTCGTCGAAGCGTCGGATGGAGCAGGGGCCGATCTGTGGGCGCTTTCGCAAGGCGGCCCCGAAGCCATGCTCAATCGCACTGAATACACGCAGCCGGCATTGCTTGCAGCAGGTGTCGCCGTGTGGCGTGCATGGCAGGCGGCGGGGGGTGCGATACCGGCACGACTCGCCGGCCACAGTCTTGGCGAATACACCGCCTTGGTTGCCGCTGGCACGATATCCCTGCATGACGCGGCCCATCTCGTGCGCATTCGCGGCCAGGCGATGCAGGACGCGGCACCCGAAGGCGTGGGTGCGATGGCGGCCGTGCTGGGCACCGAGGATGCGCTGGTCGAAGAAGTTTGTCGCGAAGTGTCCGGCGCGCATGTCGTGACGCCAGCGAACTACAACTCACCCGGCCAGATCGTGATTGGCGGCCATGTGTCCGCAGTCGACGCAGCGCTTGCAATGCTCACCGAGCGCGGTGTGCGCAAGGCGGTCAAACTCGCGGTCAGCGTCCCTTCGCATACACCACTGATGCGCGAGGCGGCAAATCGCGTCGCCGAGGCAATGAACGCTTACGCGTGGCATGCGCCGAACATTCCCGTGGTGCAGAACGTCGACGCGCAAGTTCACAGCGACACAACAGCGATCCGCGACGCGTTGGTGCGCCAGCTCTATCTGCCAGTGCGCTGGACCGCGTGCGTGCAGTCACTGGCGGCATCTGGTGCGACGCGCATTGCCGAATGCGGTCCAGGCAAAGTGCTGAGCGGGCTGGTCAAGCGCATCGACAAGGCGCTCGACGTGCGTGCGCTGGGTCTGCCCGGCGATTTCGACAACGCTCTCGCCGATTGGCACCGCTGAATTTATTTGTCGCGGGATTTCTTCCCGGGTCTCCCGCGGGAGCGATTCACGGGTTCACGTGCGAAAAAACGAGGCAGCATCGCTTTCTCTAGGCAGCGCTCTCGAATGCAGGATGAAAACTCTTTCCAAAGTCGTCCATTCGTCGACCGCCGGCCATTGCACCCCAGCTTTCGGGCCTGCGCGAATGACGGGTAAAGGGCCGTCGTGTAAGGTTCGCGCCCTCGGGTTTCGTGAAAGGCGAATGTGATGGACAAGCTGCTGGAAGGAGAAGTTGCGCTGGTTACCGGTGCAAGCCGGGGCATCGGTGCCGCAATCGCAGATGAACTTGCCGCGCTGGGCGCGAAAGTGATCGGTACGGCGACTACCGAAGCCGGCGCGCATGCAATCGGCGAACGTCTTGCCGCAAACGAGGGTGTTGGGCGCGCGTTGAACGTGACCGACAGCGCCGCGGTCGACGCGCTGATCGACTTGATCACGAAGGAATTTGGCGCAGTGTCGATCCTCGTCAACAACGCCGGCATCACGCGCGATCAATTGCTGATGCGCATGAAGGAAGACGATTGGCAGGCCATCATCGATACCAATCTCACATCGGTTTTTCGTACCTCCAAGGCTGTGCTGCGCGGCATGATGAAAGCGCGCAAGGGCCGCATCATCTCGATCGCCTCGGTCATCGGCCTGACCGGCAATCCGGGTCAGGCGAACTATGCCGCGGCCAAGGCCGGCATCATCGCGTTTTCCAAATCGCTTGCACGCGAGATCGGATCGCGCGGCATCACCGTGAACGTCGTCGCACCGGGTTTCATCGACACCGACATGACACGCGCGTTGCCAGAAGAACAACGCAATGCATTGCTCGGACAGATTGCGCTTGGCCGTCTCGGCGCTGCCGGCGATATCGCCAAGGCGGTCGCGTTCCTCGCGTCGCCAGCGGCTGCGTACATCACCGGCGAAACGCTGCACGTCAACGGTGGCATGTATATGGCCTAGATGTCCGGCCAGCATCGAATGTTGGCCAGCCCGATTGCGGGCTGTTGTGAAACAGCATCTTGGAGCACACTGCAGCCACAAGTTCGAGATGCGGTAAAAGGCCTGTCCGGTAGGTGGCGAGGGTTCAATCCTTCCACTACAATGCCGCGTCTTGAAAAGGGCGTACTGCCCACGCGATCCGCGCCACGCAGTGCGGGTCGCAAGAATTCCGATCGGAGGTACAGGAACACATGAGCACTATCGAAGAACGCGTCAAGAAGATCGTCGTAGAGCAGTTGGGTGTGAAGGAAGACGAAGTGACGCCGAACGCGTCGTTCGTAGACGATCTCGGAGCCGATTCGCTTGATACCGTCGAATTGGTGATGGCGCTTGAAGAGGAATTCGAGTGCGAAATTCCTGACGAGGAAGCCGAGAAGATCACCACGGTCCAGCAGGCTGTCGACTACGTGAAGGCGCACGTCAAGGCCTGAGGTCCGCTCGTCAAGCGTTACACGATGCTGCGCCCATGAGGCGCAGCTTTCGTTTATGGCCATGGATGGCCGGTATGCCGAAAATGCAGGAGCAATTTTCGGTGATGGCCATGGATGGTAGGTATGCTGGGTTCGCAGGCGTTCCCGACAACTGCGAATACTTCCAACATCCCTGTGGGTCGCAATGCAGGAGCAATTGCCAGCGTTGGAGATTTGCAACACACGCCCGCGTATGGTTGTCGCTGATGCGCGGAGCGGCAGCGTGATCCCATTTCCATATGGGAATTGCCATGACAGCGATCGCAATCGAATAGGCAGTGTCGTCCCATGAGCAAACGTCGCGTCGTCGTCACCGGTCTCGGCATCGTCAGCCCCGTCGGCAATGATGTAGCCACCGCGTGGGCGAACATTACAGCCGGTCGCAGCGGAATCGGTCCGATCACGAATTTCGATGCGTCGACGTTCCCGACGCGCATTGCCGGCGAGGTCCGCGATTTCGATCCGGCGCAGTTTGTTGCGGCGAAAGACGTCAAGAAGATGGATCCGTTCATCCACTACGGCATCGCTGCGTCGGTGCAGGCGCTGGCGGATGCCGGCCTGCATCCGCACGAGCATGACGCGGAACGCATTGGTGTTGCCGTCGGCGCAGGGATCGGTGGTATCGCGACGATCGAGAAGACCGCGATCACGTATCATGAGCATGGGCAGCGCAAGATCTCGCCCTTCTTCGTGCCAAGTTCCATCATCAACATGGCATCGGGCAATCTTTCGATCATGCTGGGTCTGAAGGGACCGAACATCGCGTGCGTGACCGCCTGCACCACAGCGACGCACAACATCGGTCTCGCCATGCGCCTGATCCAGTATGGCGATGCCGACGCGATGGTTGCCGGCGGTGCCGAATTCTCGACGGTCGGCACTGCCGTCGGTGGCTTCTGCTCCGCACGTGCGTTGTCGACGCGCAACGACGAGCCGCACAAAGCGAGCCGCCCCTGGGATCGCGACCGCGATGGCTTCGTACTATCCGACGGCGCCGGCGTGCTCGTGATCGAGGAATACGAACACGCGAAGAAGCGCGGTGCCCGCATTTACTGCGAACTTGTCGGCTTCGGCATGAGCGGGGACGCGTACCACATGACCTCGCCTAGCGAGAACGGCGAGGGCGGCGGTCGTTGCATGGTCGCTGCGGTCAAGGATGCCGGGCTCAATCTCACGGACGTGCAATACATCAATGCCCACGGCACGTCGACGCCTGCGGGTGACGCTGCCGAAGTGCAAGGTATCAAGGGCGTGTTCGGCGAGCACGCAAAGAAACTGATGGTCAGCTCGACGAAGTCGATGACCGGGCACCTGCTCGGAGCCGCAGGCGGGATTGAAGCGATCTTCTCGATTCTTGCGCTGCGCGATGGCGTGGTACCGCCGACCATCAATCTGGACAACCCGAGCGATGGCTGTGATCTCGATTTCGTGCCGCATACCGCTCGCGAATCGAAACTGGATGTCGTCATGTCTAATTCGTTCGGTTTCGGCGGCACCAACGGTACCCTGGTATTCCGCCGCGCTTGATGCGCCGCTGGCCTTTGGGGGCAGTTTCAGTCGCGATGCTGCGTCTGGCAGCAAGTGAGACATCACCGCAGCAGCGATTTGCACATACTGCGGTCGGAAGCAAACAATGAGCGTCGTCACCCGCAAGCTTGAGCGCACTCGCGACCTGCTGCCTTTGGCCGCGATGTTTTCGCAGCGCTATCCGGGTTTGCTCGAAAGCGTCTCGCGCGGAAACCGCCGCGCCCGTCACGACATCCTTTTTGCTTTCCCTGAATCTGCGCTGCGGCTCGACCAACTTGGAGATGTACGCGATGCGCACGATAGATGCGCGGGCACGCGATTTCTCGATGCGCTCGATTCGGCTTGGCAACGCGAGCAGGTACCCCATGGCCTCGGGGAAGACGTCGAGTTGCCGTTTCGCGGCGGCTGGCTCCTGTACCTGGGCTACGAACTTGCCGCCGAAGTCGAACCGTCGTTGGCTCTGCCACAGCCACGCGATGCCGTTCTTCCAATCGCGCTCGCGCTGCGCTGTCCGGCAGGCATCGTGGTCGATTACGAAGCCGACTGCACCTGGCTGATTGCGGAAGAGGGCCGCGACGACCTGCTCGATCGCCTGCAGACCGATCTCGACAGGGCGTCCGTGTTGCCGATCGCGAAAATCGCCGTCGATGCAATTACTGAGGACCCACCCGAAAAATTTCTCGATGGCGTCGCGCGTATCCACGAATATCTCGGTGCCGGCGATGTGTTCCAGGTCAATCTTTCTCGCGAATGGCGCACACGTTGCGAGCCTGCGCCAAGTCCGTCTGAACTGTATGGCGCGTTGCGCCGTGCAAATCCGGCGCCGTTTGCAGGACTGCTGCAGGTCGACGGCTGGGCGATCGCGAGTTCGTCACCTGAACGCTTGATTGAAATCCGTGGCGATCAGGTGCAGACGCGTCCGATTGCTGGCACGCGGCCGCGCGGCGAGGACGACGCTGCTGTATTGCGCGAACTGGTCAGTCATCCCAAGGAACGCGCCGAGCACGTGATGCTGATTGATCTGGAGCGCAACGATCTCGGTCGCATATGTCTGCCCGGCAGCGTGATCGTCGATGAGCTCATGGGCGTCGAGAGTTACGCGCACGTCCACCATATCGTCTCGAACGTGCGCGGCACGTTGCGCATCGGAACAACGCCGGGGCAGGCGATTCGCGCCGTGTTTCCTGGCGGCACCATCACCGGCTGTCCGAAAGTGCGTTGCATGCAGATCATTGCCGAACTCGAAGGCGTCGGTCGCGGTGCCTATACCGGTTCTTTCGGCTATCTCAATCGTGATGGCGATCTCGATCTCAATATCCTGATTCGCACCGTCACGCTGCAGGGTGACGGTGCCAATTTTCGAGCCGGTGCCGGTATCGTTGCCGATTCAGACGCGCTGCGCGAACTCGACGAGACGCGGGCGAAGGCGCGCGGGATGTTGCGCGCGCTCGGTCAATGAATGCCGCACCTGCGCCACGAGCAGTGATGCTGACAGCTGGCGCGTGCGTCGACTGCATTCGCCTTCAAGCCAGCATCGAATCCGGTTACCCTGACAGGATCATGCACAACCGTCGTCCTTCATCGAGTCCAATGGCAGCCCAAGGTGGTGCCACCCTGCGAGGCCTCGCAGTGCTTGCACTGCTTGCCCTCATTGGCGTTACGCTCGCAGCGTGGTTCGACTACCAGCGGTTCACCAACGCGCCGTTGCCGCTCGCGAACGCCGATACGACGATTGATGTGGCGCGCGGCGCCAGTTATCCGGGGATTGTCGCGGAACTGCGTCGGGACGGCCTGGCCGGCGGTGGCGTGCGCGACGGCTTGTACTGGCGCGCGCTCGGGCGTGAAGTCGGCGTGGCCGGGCGTCTGCATGCCGGCGAATACGCATTGCAGCAGGGCGTCACGCCGCGCGAGCTACTGCGAAAGATGGCGGCGGGGGATGTCGTGCAACACCGCTTCACGATTGTCGATGGCTGGACATTTCGCCAGCTGCGCCTTGCATTGGCCAATGAAGCCGGACTTGTGCAAACCCTGCCCGGCACGTCCGACGAGGACATCGCCAAGCGCGTCGGCATCGATGATGGAAAAGCCGAAGGCTGGTTCCTGCCAGAGACCTACTCCTTCGTGAAGGGGGAGTCGGATTTCGACGTGCTCAAACGCGCGCACATGGCCATGCAAAAGACCCTGGGCAAGCTATGGGCCGCACGTGCGAGCGATACGAATCTGGATACGCCATACCAAGCGCTCATCCTCGGCTCGATCGTCGAAAAGGAAACAGCGCAGGCCAACGAGCGTCCGTTGATTGCCGGCGTGTTCGCGCGGCGCCTCAAGTTTCACATGCGTCTGCAGACCGACCCGACTGTAATCTACGGCATGGGCGAGTCCTATGCCGGAAACATCCGTCGCAGCGACCTTGAAACCGATACACCCTACAACACCTATACGCGCGATGGCCTGCCACCGACACCGATCGCCCTCCCGGGCGCGGTAGCGATCGAGGCGGCATTGCATCCGACGCCGGGGGATGCGCTGTATTTCGTCGCGCGCGGCGACGGCAGCCACGAGTTCTCACCGACCCTCGATGCGCACAATCGCGCTGTTCAGAAATTCCAGTTGCATCGCAACCCATGAGCGCACGATCGTGAACGGACGTCTGATTACGCTCGAAGGGGGAGAAGGCGCTGGCAAGAGCACGGTGCTCGAAGCCGTGCGCGAACGCCTGGTGAGACGTGGGCTCGATGTGATCGTCACGCGCGAGCCGGGTGGCACGGTTTTCGGCGAAGCTGTTCGCAGTATGGTGCTCGATCCAGCGCGACGCGGCATGTGCGCCGAGAGCGAATTGTTGCTGATGTTTGCCGCGCGCGCGCAACTTGTGCGCGAACGAATCCTGCCTGCGCTCGCGCAGGGACGCTGGGTGTTGTCGGACCGGTTCACGGATGCCAGCTTTGCGTATCAGGGCGGCGGTCGCGGTCAGCCCTCGTCGCGCATTGCTGATCTTGAGCAATGGGCTGCAGTGATAAAACCCGATCTCACCCTGCTGCTCGACCTGCCCGTCGCTCAGGGCCTCGCGCGTGCAGGCGCGCGCGGCGTCGCCGACCGTATCGAGCTTGAAAGTGGAGACTTCTTCGAACGCGTGCGCACGGCGTACCGCGAACGTGTCGCAGCCGAGCCGGCGCGTTTTCGCGTGATCGACGCGAGTGCGCAGATTGAGATCGTGCGCGATGCGGCTTGTGCAGCGATCGACGCCTATCTCGCCGAATCCGGGGCGCACGCATGAGCCTGCAACCCTGGCTGGCCGATGCATGGAGCCTGCTTGCCGCGGCACTGATGGAGAAGCGCCTGCATCATGCCCTTCTGCTCGCGGCGCCGGCGGGGTATGGCAAGCGCTCGCTCGCCAATGCGTTCGCATGTGCTGCGCTATGCACGCAGCGCCGCCCTGATGGTCATGCCTGCGGAAGTTGCCGCAGTTGCCATCTGGTCGCCGCGGGTTCGCATCCGGATCTGGTGCGGATCACGTTCGAGCTGCGGGACGACGGCAAGCCGCGCACCGAGATCACGGTCGACCAGATGCGCACGCTGTCGCAGCGGCTCGCCTTGTCCAGCCAGTTTGGCGGGCTGCAGATCGCGCTGATCGATCCGGCTGACCGCATGAACACAAGTGCGGCGAATGCGCTGCTGAAGACGCTGGAGGAGCCTGCTACGTCGACGATCATCGTGTTGATTGCGGATGATGCGGCGCGCCTGCCGGCGACGATTCGCAGTCGTTGTCAGCGCATAGACGTGGGAAGGCCCACTCGCGACGAGGCGCTGGCATGGTTGCGCGCCCAGCGGGTGAACCCTGCGAGTGCGGCGACCGCGCTGGATGCCAGTCTCGGCAATCCGGGCTTGGCGCTGGACTGGAGTGGCAATGACACACTGGCAATCCGCCAGGCCTGCGCTGACGATCTTCTCGCCCTGACGCAAGGGCGCCGGGCGGCGTCCGAAGTTGCCGAACGCTGGGGTGCGGACCGCCCTGAACAACGCCTCTGGTTCGCGTCCGCGCTCGCGCGCGACGAGGCGCGCAGCCTCGCCTGCGGCGCCACGGGCGCGCTCGGCTTGACCGCGCGCGAGGAAATCCCGAAGCTAGCGGCGTGGTTCGGTCGCGCTAATCGCGCGCGGGGCCTGCTCGCGACGGCGTTGCGCATCGACCTGGTCCTGCTGGACCTGCTTCTTGCGTGGCCTGCGCGCCGCTCGATTCAAGGGAGAACGTGACACATGGCAACGCCGGCAATGGGCGGCGCACCGCGACAGGGCATCCTGTCGCTTGCGATCAAGGACAAGGGCGCGCTGTTCAACGCGTACATGCCATTCGTGCGCGGCGGCGGTCTGTTTGTGCCAACCGCCAAGCAATACAGTCTCGGTGACGAGGTCTTCATCCTGCTGTCGCTGATGGAAGACAAGGACCGCTTGCCGGTCGCGGGCAAGGTGATATGGATCACCCCAGCCGGTGCACAGGGCAATCGCATGGCCGGCATCGGCGTTCAGTTCAGCGAATCGTCGGACGGCGAAGCGGCGCGCACCAAGATCGAATCGATCCTCGCCGGCATCCTGACGCAGGAACGCCCCACTCACACGATGTAGGCATTGCGATGCGCGTGCTGGTACTCGGTGCGGGCGGGATCGGTGGCTACTTCGGCGCGCGGCTGATCGAAGCCGGTCACGATGTCCAATTCCTGGTGCGGCCGGCGCGGGCGGCAATTCTTGCCCAAACCGGACTGCGTCTTTACAGCGGCATCGGCGATTTTGCGCGGCCGGTGTCCGCAGTCACCTCGATCCCCCCGGGTGCGGGCTACGATCTCGTGCTCGTTTCGTGCAAGGCGTACGACCTCGATTCCGCGGTGGCATCGATCGCACCCGCTGTCACCGACGAAACACGCGTGTTGCCCCTGCTCAACGGCGTGCGCCATCTGGACGTGCTCGACGCGTCGTTCGGCGCTGCACGCGTGTTGGGGGGCGTGTGCCATATCTCGGTCACGCTGGAAGACGATGGTGCGATCCGCCAGTTCGGCTTGTTGCAGCGTCTGACCTTGGGTGCACGCGACGCGACGTCGGTGCCTGAAATGGTTCGTCATGGGTTGCTCGGCCTCGGCGAGCATGTCGTCGAAAGCCCGGCCATCACGATGGCCATGTGGGAGAAATTCGCTTTTATCGCAACGCTGGCGGGCTTGACCTGCCTGATGCGCGGTGCGGTTGGCGAAATCGTTGCAACGCCCGAAGGCATGCACCTTGTGCGCGCGATGTATGAGGAATGCATGGAAACAGCGCGAAGCTGCGGCCATGCTCTTTCCGCAGATGCAATAGTCGATGCGGAGCGCATTCTCACCGCGCCCGGTTCGCCATTGAAAGCGTCAATGCTGCGCGATCTGGAGCGCGGCGCGCGCACCGAATGCGAGCATGTTCTGGGCGACTTGCGTGCGCGCGCCCTCGGTCATGCGCTCGACACACCGTTGCTTGCGGCAGCGCTGGCGAACCTGCGCGTTTACGAGAATGCGCGATCGCGCGACGAGTCCTCGCGCTAATCAGGTTGCTCGCGTTTGTCAGCGATTCGCGTCGCTATTGACGCAAGGCGCTGGCGGAACAACAGTAGCTTCGGTGTCGTCCAGAATGCGTTCCTGAGGGAGCGACTTCAGGTATGCGTGCCACTCGCAGCGGTCATGGCGCTGGCATGGTGCTTGATGGTCGCGAGCATCGCCGCGAGACCGTTCGAACGCGTTGGCGAAAGATGCTTGGCGAGTCCTATGGCTTCGATGAAGTGCGGCTCGGTCACCGCAATTTCCTCTGCTGAACGGCCAGAATAGACACGCAGCACCAGTGCGATCAGCCCGGACACGATCGAGGAGTCGCTGATCGCCTGGAAGTCGAGTCGATGAACGTCGCCACCGGGCACAAGCCAGACTTGCGACTGGCAGCCGTGCACCTTGAATTCATCCGTCTTCAGCGCATCCGGGAAAGAAGGCAGCTTGCGACCGAGATCGATCAGGTACTGGTAACGTTCGGTCCAGTCGCCGAAGAAGGCGAATTCCTCGGCGATCGCGGCTTGCGCCTGCTCGGCGCTGTCTTCGACGGGATCAAGTGGCGCATTCATCGGATTTCACCACTTTCCAACGCGGTCCCTGCGCGGTGTCCTCGACGACCACGCCGAGTGCAAGCAACTGATCGCGAATGCGATCGGATTCTGCGAAGTTGCGTGCCTGCTTTGCAGCTGTGCGTTCGTCGACAAGGCGCTGCACTTCGGCGGTATCAATCGCTTGCCCGGGTGCGCCCTGCTTGAACCATTGCTCGGGATCCTGCTGCAGGATGCCGAGCAGGCTGCCGGCACCGAGCAACGCGGCCTTCGCCGCCCGCTTTGCCGCTGGCGTATCCGCTGCGCGCGCTGCGGTGGCGAGTCCCGCAATGACCGCGAACGCCTCGGGCGTATTGAGATCGTCGAGCAGCGCTACTTCGAGCGCTTCGGGCACCACGATTTCATTCGCCACCACATGTATGTCCGCTAGATCTCGCAGCACGGTATACCAGCCGTCCAGCGTCGACCGCGCCTGCTGCAAGGTGGTATCCGACCAGTCCAACGGCTGGCGATAATGCGCCTTGAGCAACAGGAAACGAAGAACCTCGGCCGGATGGCGTTCAAGCAGCTCGTGCAGCACGAGCACATTGCCAAGCGACTTGGACATCTTGCGACCATCGAAGGTCAGCATGCCGTTGTGCAGCCAGTAACGCGCGAACACCTTGCCGCCGTGGGCGCAGGTGCTCTGCGCAATCTCGTTTTCGTGATGCGGGAACATCAGATCGTTGCCGCCGGCGTGGATGTCGATGCTGTCGCCCAGATGCGCCTCGGCCATCGCCGAGCACTCGATATGCCAGCCGGGGCGACCGCGGCCCCAGGGGCTATCCCAGCCCGGAAGATCCGGTGTCGATGGTTTCCACAGCACGAAGTCGGCCGGATTCTTCTTGTACGGCGCCACCTCGACGCGGGCTCCAGCGATCATGTCTTCGACTGAACGGCCAGACAGCTTGCCGTAGGCGGCGTAGTTGGCAACATCGAACAGCACGTGCCCATCGGCGGCGTAAGCGTGGCCGCTGGCTATCAGGCGTTCGCACATGGCAATGATTTCGCCGATATGCGCGGTCGCGTGCGGGGCGACATCGGGTTCGTCTGCGCCGAGTTTCGCCATGTCCTCGCGGTACGCAGCGGCAAAACGTGTCGTGATTGTATCGATGGGTACCGCGGCAGCTTGCGCGGCCGCGTTGATCTTGTCGTCCACATCGGTGATGTTGCGCGCGTAGACAACGTGCGGGTAGCGCCGTTTCAGGAGCCGCGCGAGCAGCCCGAAAACAACCGGCGGCCGCGCGTTGCCGATATGCACGTAGTTGTAGACCGTCGGGCCGCAGACATACATGGTGACGCGTGCGGGATCGGCCGGAATGAATTCTTCGATACGTCGGGTCAGGCTGTTGTGGAGTCGTAGTTGCATGATGCGTCAAGCTGGTTTTTCGAGCCCGCGATGATAGCAGGGCAACATTGAAAGCCTCACAACCATCCAGCTTTTTCTGAATAGCTGGAATGGCTTACGACTTGGTTCAGCGGTCCGATGCTTTAATTGCCAGCGAAATTCGAGACCATGCGCGGACAGGCCGGCCCCGGCAGGCGCAGTGTGGCTGAAGCGAAGTGGAGATCGAAATGAAAATTGCAGTGGCACTGGCTGCGGCGCTCTTCCTGGCGGGAACCCAGGTCAACGCGCAGGACCGCGCATACAACCACGACGGCGATCCGGAAAACGCAAAGGTCGCTTGGGCCGACGTACTACGCGTTGACCCGATTTACGACCGCGTACAGACCAGCAATCCGGTCGAGGAATGCGATGACGTGCCGGTGGAGCGGCATGTCGATAGCGGCAACAAAGCTGCTAGCACGGTGCTCGGCGCGATTGTCGGCGGCGTGATTGGCAGCACCGTAGGCAAAGGCGACGGTCGCCGCGCCGCGACGGTTGCGGGTGCTGTGGTCGGCGGCGCAGTGGGCAACAACGTCGCTAGCGGCGACGATCGCTACTACAGTGATACCGAACGCCACTGTCGGGTTGCGCAGGATGCCACTCCAGAACGCCGCGTCGTTGCGTATGACGTGCAGTACCGCTACCGCGGCGATGTCTACATGTCGCGTCTGAACTTCGACCCGGGCGAGCGGCTACGCGTGCGCGTCAGCGTCGAACCAGTCGAATAAGCCCGCCTTTGAGCCTTCCAGACGGCTGGAAATGTTCCGGCCGCTTGATCTTTCGTGTCCATACCAGTGCGAACGTATTGCACTGCATCACGTTTGCCGTTAAGTTCAGCGCATGAACAAGCTCCCTCATCAACCGCAGATCGTAACCAGCGCCCGCATGGCCGCCGGAATGACCTCGCGTGCCCGCCGACCGGAACCATGCATTGCTGCCGGGTAGTCTGTCGCGAATTCTTCACACGAATCGACGAAAACCCGGCCCACGCGCCGGGTTTTTTTATGGCTTTTCTTCGCCTTTGCTTCCCAGGACCACTTTGATGACGATTCGCCATTTCCTCAGCACGCAAGACTGGTCCCGTCCCGAACTGGATGCGTTGCTCGATCAGGCGGCGGTATTCAAGCGTTCGAAGGTGGGCGGCCAGCTCGGCGGGCATGCGATCGTGCTGGCGCCGGGCAAGGATGCGTGGCCGATCGAATTCGATGTCGGCTCCATCATGGACGGCGAGACCGAAGAACACGTCGCCGAAGTCGCGCGCGTGCTGTCGCGCTACGTCGACCTGATTGGCGTACGCGCATTCCCGAAATTCCAGGATTGGTCGG
>JBBRZD010000019.1:0-18932 GCA_038237055.1 Lysobacterales bacterium
CGATTGCCGCGTTCCATCTGTCCGAATGCCTGCGCGCCGATGCCTGCGTCACGATCGACGCCTTGAAAGGCAGCGGCCTGGCTATCGAAATCGCCAGTGGCGATGCGGCGACCAAGGTATCTGCCGTCGCGGCGCGCCTCGGCATCGAGCGCTGGCACGCGCGCCAGCAACCGGCGGACAAGTTGGCACTTCTCGCGGCACTTCGCGCGGGCGGCGCACGCGTGATCGCGGTCGGCGACGGTATCAACGACGCGCCGGTGCTGGCGGGGGCCGACGTCGCCATCGCGCTAGCGAGCGGTGCCGATCTCGCCCAGGCATCGAGTGACATCGTACTCGTCGGAGAACACCTTGCGCCGCTTGCGCAGGCGCGCGCCATCGCGTGCGAGACGCTTTCCATCCTGCGTCAGAATCAACGCTGGGCGCTTGCCTACAACCTTTGCGTCATGCCGCTGGCCGCACTCGGATATGTCCCGCCTTGGCTGGCGGCCATCGGCATGTCGGCCAGTTCGCTCGTCGTCGTGTTGAACGCGCTGCGCATCGGTCGCGACGGTGAGCGCGGCTTGCCAACGCCAGCTATCGGCGTGCAGGTGCCTGCGTGAACATCCTCGTCGTCATGATCCCGCTGTCGATCCTTCTGCTGATCGGCGCTGGCATTGCATTTTTCTGGGCCGTCGATCACGACCAGTTCGACGACATGGACACGCCGGCGCTGTTGCCTCTGCTCGATCGTCCCAATGACCCTGCGCACGCACCAGTCGAATCCACACAGGAGCCGCCGCCGTGACGGCACCCCCGTTGCCTGGCGAGACTGGCCGCCGAAATTCATCGCCGATGGTCGTTGCTTGGTCACGTGGGGGCGTGCAGCAGCCATGACCGGCTCACTCTCGATCGGCGCGGCCCTGCTGCTCGGTTTCGTGGCCAGCGGTCACTGTGTCGTGATGTGCGGTGGCATCAGCGGAGCACTCGGCCTGGTCACTGCCAAAAATAGCAACGGCGTGCCGAAGCGCAGCCTGCTGCTCGCTTATCAAGCGGGCCGGATCACGTCCTACACGCTGGCCGGTTTGCTGGTCGGCAGCATCGGCGACGGCTTGATTGCCGTGCTGGATATCGACGCCGTGCGCACCGGCTTGCGTATCGCAACAGGTGTGTTATTCGCGATGACCGCGATCGCCATGCTGGGCCACTGGAAGTCACCCGGCCTCGGGCTCGGCCGATTGGTGTGGCCGCACATTGCGCGAATCGGACGACGACTCGTGCCTGTCGTCAATACGCCGCGCGCGCTTGCGTTCGGCATGCTGTGGGGATGGATGCCATGCGGCCTCGTCTACAGCGTTTTGCTTGTCGCCGCACTGTCGGCGCATCCGCTACAAGCAGCGGCGATCATGCTTGCCTTCGGCCTCGGCACCTTGCCCGCGATGCTCGCCGTCGCTTGGGGCGCTCCTCGACTCGCCGCCTGGACCGCGCGTCGTAACGTTCGACGTGGCGCGGGTGCCTGCTTGCTGGTATGCGCACTCGCCGTGATGGCGGGACCCTGGCTCGTCACACAATTTCCGGTGCTGCACACCTGGATGCCGTTCGATTGCCTGGCCGGGTGATCAAAAAAAAGGCGCGAGCCTTTCACCCGCAGGCGTCTGAACGCGTTCCATCAGCGCCACCCCCAATCGAGCACGAAGAATTTCATTCGAGTTGTCTCGCAACAGTAAGTTAGCAGCGCGTCACGTTTTTTGTTTTGACATCATGCGCGCTCGCACGAATCCGATCGAAGCTCATTGCCTCAACGTGAGATAGGCGTTCTTGCAATGCTAGGATAGGGTTCGCGTTCACTAGGTCGTCCGTATGCCGGCCACTCCTGTCAACCCTTCCGTCGTTCGGCAATCGCACCTGCTCGTCGTCGATGACGACATCGAAATTATCGAGATCGTGCGCCGTTATTTCAGCGCTCACGGCTTTCGCGTCAGTGGGGTAACGGACGGGCTGGCCATGCGCAATGCGCTCGCCGGCGAAGTCGTGGATCTGGTTCTGCTCGATCTGGGCTTGCCTGGCGAGGATGGATTCGAACTGACCCGGTATCTGCGCGACCATTGGCGCGGGCCTATCATCATCGTCACCGGGCGCGGCGAATCGGTGGACCGCATTGTCGGCCTGGAGTTGGGCGCTGACGACTACGTAACCAAACCGTTCGAGCTGCGCGAGTTGCTGGCGCGAGTTCGCAGCGTATTGCGACGAAGCGAATTGCGCGTGGCCGAGGTGCCGCACGCTGATGTTTTGCGGTTCGCAGGATTTCGACTCGATCCGGCTGCGCGTCGCCTAACGACCGTTGATGGAACGCCGGTGCTGTTGACGACAGGCGAATTCGAGCTGCTGCATATCTTCCTCGAACGGCCCAATCGCGTGCTGACGCGCGACGATCTCATTTCATGGATGCACGGTCGCGACGCCGGCCCGTACGATCGCGCCATCGATGTGCAGGTTGGCCGGCTACGTCGCAAGATCGAGGCCGATCCAGCGCAGCCTGAACTGATCAAATCGGTGCGCGGTGCCGGTTACCTGTTCACCGCGAGACCGCAGCGCGGATGAATATCCACCATCATGCCAACCTGTTCGAGTCGCTGTTCGAGACCGCGCCCGATGCGGTGATCGTGGTGGACCGTGACGGCCGCATCGTGCTTGCCAACGCTCAGGCTGGACGCCTGTTCGGTTACGCGGAACATGGTCTGCTTGGCCTGGCAGTCGAGATGCTGTTGCCGGAAAGCCTGCGCGCCGTACATGGTGTGCATCGCGCGCGATTCATGGGCAATCCGCATGCGCGTCCCATGGGTGCCGGCTACGAGCTGGTCGGCACGCGCAGCGACGGCAGCGAATTTCCAGTCGAGATAGGACTCAGTCCCGTTCGGACCGGCGATGATCCGCTCTACGCGGCGGCAATTCGGGATATTTCAGAAACGCAGCGCGCACGCCAGGCGCTAGCGCGCACACGTTACGACGTGGTCGTCGGCGAAGTGGGTAGGCTTGCTCTGGAATCTCCGGACTTCGAAGCTTTTCTCCTGCGTTTACCGGACATTGTCGCTGCCGCGCTATCGGTCGACGCGGTGGCGATCCTGCTTTCAGACGGACAGCGTCGCGAATTCAGACCTCGGGCAAGCGTCGGTCTGCCCATCGAACTTCTCGACCGTCTCCCTGCCCTTTTTAACCGTAAACGTCTCTCTGCGCGCGCCCTGCAGGCGGACACCGATCAACCGACGCGGGACGATCAATTCGCGCAAATCACCGACGATTCTCTTGGTGGCCTGCTGGCCGAATTCGGTTTTCATGACAAGGCGGCGCAGACCTTGTTCGATCGCTATGAACCGGTCGGCGTGATGATCGCCTTCGCTGCTGAGGCGCGCGCATTCGATCGCGACAGGATGCATTTCCTGCAGTCGATCGCACACATGCTCAGTGCATCGCTCCAACGCAGCCACAGCGAAGAGCAACTCGCTCATGCCCAACGTCTGGAGGCAGTCGGTCAGCTCACAGGCGGCGTTGCACACGATTTCAACAATCTTCTGACCGTCATTTCCGGCAACTTGCAGTTGCTAGAAGACGAGGAAATCAGCGGAGCGGATCGGACGCAAATTATTCAGAGCGCGCTGCGCGCTGTCGGAAATGGCGCAGCGCTGACGCGCAAATTGCTGGCATTCGCACGACGTCAGCGACTCTCTCCGCGATCGATTGCGCCGCAATCCTGGTTGACCGAATTATCCACTTTGTTGAAGCGCGCACTCGGCGAGACCATCGCGATCAGGATCGAATGCGACGCCAATCTACCCAATGTTTTTGCCGACGCCAGTGAACTCGACAGTGCTCTCGTCAATCTTGCGCTGAACGCACGCGATGCCATGCCGCGAGGCGGTGAACTGTCCATTTCTGTTGGCGCGCGCGAGATCAAGGCCAACGACGAAGTCCCCGATCTCCAACCCGGCCACTACGTGACGGTCCACGTCGCGGATACCGGCATCGGCATGACGTCGGACGTGCTCGCGAGAGTGCTGGAACCGTTCTTCACGACCAAGGGAGCGGGCAAGGGAAGCGGCTTGGGTCTCAGCATGGTGTACGGCTTCGCCAGACAATCCGGCGGCGCTGTGACGATCGACAGCCAACTCGGCTATGGAACACGGGTTGCATTGTTTCTGCCTTCTGTCCCGGCAAAGCCTGACGCGCCGCGAGCGCGTGGACCATTGCCCGCGTCGCACCGCGGCGAAATTGTGCTCGTCGTGGAAGACGAACCCGAGGTGCGTGGAATCGCAGTGGCGTTCCTGCGTTCGCTCGGGTATGCGAGCCGTGTGGCCGGCAACGCCGAAGAGGCATTGGATCTGTTGCGTGAAGACACCGACATCGATTTGCTGTTTTCAGACGTTGTGCTTGGCAGCGGCATGAGCGGGCTTGATCTTGCACGCACGGCTCGCCTGGAACGTCCAGACCTTCCCGTGTTGCTGACTTCTGGCTATGAACATTCGGCGCTGAATCGCAGCGATGGTGATGGGGGTCTCAGGCTACTGCGCAAACCCTACAGCCGCGAGGAATTCTCTGCGGCAATCCGAGACGTGCTCGATCATGGCTGAACATTGCTAGTGCACAGCAGCGTATTCCTGCTCGGAAGCGCCACGCAGGGCTTGCGCATCGAGAATGCGCACTTCACGCCGCAAAACGGAAATCTGGCCTAGATCGTCCAGGCGCGACAATGCGCGACTGACGGTCTCGTGCTTCAGGGCAAGATAGCTGGCCATGTCAGCACGACTCATTCGCAGAGTGAAATGACAGGCACTCAAGCCAAGGCGTGCGTGACGATCGGCGAGGTCGAGCAAGAATGCGGCGACGCGGCGTTCTGCGTTCAACGTACCGAGCGCCAGCATCCATAGTCGATCGCGACGGATTTCCTCGGCAAGGGCCATCGTCAGCCGTATCTGCAGCTCCGGCACGCGAAGGCAAGCCGACAGCATCGCTGGATAAGGCAACTCCCAGACCTCGCCTTCCTCAAGTGCGACGACATCGCAGGCGTAGTGCGCAAGGCCGATCGACTCGACCCCGATCAAGTCGCCACGCATCCGAAAGCCGGTGACCTGCTCACGGCCATCGCTGGATAGCTCGCAGGTCTTGAAGCATCCGACATTTACCAGGAACAGGGCATTGAAGGGCTGGCCGGCGCGATAGATGTAGTGGCCCGCCTCGATTTTCCTGCGCAGAACAGGCACGTGCGAGCGCAATTGCGCGATACCGATATCGTCGCGCCTCTCGAACATTGCCGTATCCGTCGGTCGCCTGAAATCCACGCGCACTTCGCAATTTTCTGCTGCGTTCATCGGTTGTAGCCCGTTGAAGATCACGCGTGCAGCCTAAATCCCCGCGTCAACCCTTCCACGACACGACGGGAACGGTGTGTAACGGTTTGTAACAACAACACAATCAGCGCAGGTGTTGACGTATCTCAAGTCGCGTCGGGGGTACCGCATGGACACTCGCTGCATTCGCGATACCGCAAATGCCGTCACCTGGAGATCATGCACGCGATTTCGCCATTCATCGACACTGCTGCGGTCGAGGCCTGGGATGCCTGGTTTCGCTGGCGCGAGCCCGGTCGCTTGCGCGATATCTCGGTGGAATCTACGTGGCAACGCGTCGCGAGAACGCTCGCTAACGTGGAGCCCATGCCGACTGCTGGAGATCAAGAGTCCGCGCTAATGAGCGCGTTTGCCTCGTGGCGGCTTCTGCTTGATGAGCGCATCCTCGCTACAGCGGGGACGGGAAACGTGGGCTGGCCGAACGACGATCTTGTTGCGGTAATCAACGCTGCCATGTTTGTGCGCAATCCTTTCTCGGCGCGCGCCTGTTTTGATATGGCGGGCTTCAGCGCAATGGCCGAATTGGCCGTGGCAGCGCTCGACAATGCTGCGAGACTCGGTTGCGGACCACGTCTGCGTTGTAACCGTTTTCGCATTGGTGTCATCGGACTGGCAGATGCATTGGAATTCCTCCAATTGCGCTACGACAGTGCAGCAGCATGTGCGCAAAGCAGCGAGATAGGGCGTGCTTTGGCTGAGGGATGCTTCAGGGGCGCGGTGCGCTCAGCAAAAGAATTAGGCGCCTGCGAGGAGTCGTCGTCGGCAATGCTTGAATGCGCTGTCGAGCGTGGCATCCCGACAGAACTCCTGAATGATGCTGGGCGCCACGGCCTCCGCCACACACAGCTCACCGCAATTTCAGCGCAGCCGCATCTCTCGCTCTTCGCCAACAACGTTGCCGATGCACTGGATCCCATCAAGGGTAGCGATACCGTTCACCACATCGTCACCGACGAGCAAACGCGATCCGTGCGGTCGTCTGGCTACGCCGCGAATATCCGCCATACACTGTCGAGCACCACGCTATCGCCCCTTTGCGTTGAAAAAATTGACGTCCCGTCAATCAGTGCACAAATCGCCATGCGACGCGCCATTCAGCCATGGATTGATGAATCCATCGACTATGTACCGCGGAATACGCACGTGGCGGATGCCTCGGCATGGGAGGTTGCTCATCGCGCAGAAGATGTACTGCCGCGGCAGCTCTGAGGTCTGTCGTTGAGAGCTACCCCTGAAATTCGAACAGTCCGATTGACGTCGGGCGCTGCGCGCGAAGATGGGCAAGCTGTCGTTGGACGATGAATTCTTTAAAGGGGGTGCGCGCAGCAAAAACGACTGGCCCGCAGCCTTGGTTTTCAGCGACGCACTCCTTGCCTCGCAGCGGACGCCCCTTTGCCGGGGCGAATCATGCATGGCGAGAACGTGAGGCGCACGTGTCTCACCTCGCAACCACCTCAGTCGTCATTGTCGCGCGGAACCGAAACCTTGCCGCGCACGTCGTGGTGATGCACGTCGCTGGAACCGCGCGAGTGCAAAGTGAAATCGCCGCCGACGCCATCGACACTGATATCGCCGGAGCCGATCGAATCGACATCGACGTCGCGACCGACGTGGCTGAGCGAGACGTCACCGGAGCCGACGCTGCCGATTCGCACGCCACCTGCGACATGCTCGAAATGCAGATCGCCGGAGCCGGAGCGTCCGACCTTCACATCGCCGCGCACATCGCGCAGATTGATATCTCCGGACGAGGTGCGCTGGACTTCGAGTGCACCGACATCCTCGCCGGTCACGTCACCGGAACTGACCTCGATCGTCAGCGGACCGGCAATATGCCTGACCTGCAGATCACCCGAATTCATGTCGAAATTCAGCGCGGCCACGCCGCTCACTTCAGCGTCACCCGAGCTGCCCTTGATGTTCACGGCAAGCGTCGCTGGAACGCGCACGCGCAGCTCCATGTAGGCATAGCTGGAGCCAAACCAGCTCCAGTTCGATGCACGATCCGCGTGCGGCGTGATCGTCAGGCGATCGCCAGCGCGCTGCTGGTCGACGGTCAGTCCGGCGAGCCACGCCTGGTCGGACGCGCAGATCTTGCCACGCAGTTCAACCTTGGCCAGACCCGGCACGCCTTCGACGATGGCATCTGTGGAACCCAGTTCAAGGGCCAACGTACTCAGCCCCGCTGCATCAACATCGAAATCGCGTTGGGCGGTAAAAGCACAATCGTGGGCGGCGGCGATCGCCGGAACGAGGCTGATCAGGAAAAGCACATTGCGCATGGGCCGGACTCCGTGAGGGATATGCCATCTGATGCGCGATCGGCACAGAAGGTTTATGGGTGCGGAGTATCAACGCCAGCGCGCCCTGTTCACTCGCGCTGGCCTGGGAAGAGCGTCTAACCTCCCGCGCCGCAATACCCCTTGAGGAACGACCAGATGCGCTGGTTCTGATTGGCAATCACATGACCGCCATCGGTGACGAGGATCAGCTGGTATCTGCTGCAACCGGCGCCCCAGCCCGTCAGGTCATAGCGCTCCGCCGTGTGACCGTTGGCCACGAAGGTTTCCTGCAGCACGCCGTTGTCCTGGCCGGTCGAATTGTCGCCGCCGAAACATCCATTCTGTTGCGCCCAGAATTTCATGGGATTGAACACGCGCCAATCGACGTTCCAGTCGACCGGGCTGTGGAAAGTCGCGGTGGGTGGCGGCTCCACAGCGGTGTCATTGGTGCCGTGAAGATGAAGGATTGGCGTCGCTGCGTTGTGATGCGCCGAGCTTGAGCCATCGGCATCGCAGTCGGTGTCACCGACCTGGCAGTAGAGCAGGCCCGCATTGATCGCGACCGCTGCAAAGCGCATCTTCGTCGAGGGCCGCTGCAGCAGGAAGTACGGCATATAGGCGCCGCGCGATTCGCCACCCAAGTAAATGCGATCCGGATCGACCTGTTGCCCGGCAACGCCGTTCGCAATCAGCGTGTCGATCATCTTGCTGATGAACTGCGAATCCTGCGGCATGCCTGGAAGGTCGTCCGCCGCATGCGTCCACGTCTGATTGATACCACTGGGCGTGACGAGGATGGCTGAATCCGCATCCGTGAAAGGATAGAACGCGCTGCCATAGCCGTTGCCCGAACCGCCATCGCCGTGCAGCCAGATCAGCACCGGATGGCCGTGAAAAGGCGCCGCCTTGGTCGGAATGCGGTAGTAGAACGTATGGGTCACACCGTCGGTCGTCTGCAGCGTGGCCGAGCTTGATATCACTGCGGCAAGCGCTGATGAGTCGAAACCATCAGCGAAGATGTCTTCGCAGTCGGCTTTGGCGCCGGTGCCGATCCATGTCGACGCTGAAATACCCAACAACGCGCGCAGAAAAATCGAGTGCCGACGCCGATCGTGACTGGCGATGCGACGAAAGATGCGCGTTGGGCGCGTGAGACCAATCGCTAAGGAGCAATCAGCGGCCTTGATCGAAGCCAGCCGGACCACGCGGCGGGTCCATCCGAACCATCTTGGGAAATCAACCATGGTAAATCTCCGAGCAAGTATGACCAGCACATCTTGGGAAGCGAGGCGCCGCCAAAAGTGAGTGGCTTCGAGCGCACATTGCCAGCCATCCAACGCCGTGCTTGAACACTGGTACGGGAAAGAGCGGCCATTCCGGACAATCGGCCCAAGAATGCTCCAATCGATTCCGCACAGACAAGTCCATTCCGAGTTTTGGCATGGAATCCATCCGAGCGCCTCCAAGTCATCGGACTGATGACCTCGAAGGTGTAGTCGAAGTAGTGGACCATCTCGCCACATTGATCACGGTCGACCCGCTTGAACGGTACCGCCGTTTCCGCTTGCATCAAGCGCGCTTGCGCCGATGTGGGCCCAGCGGGTGTCGCGAGATTGGCGCCGCCGCCCTGACGCGCGCGCTGCCCAGCACCTGGTGACGTGCGGCGACGATGCATGGCTTCCATTCATTGCACGATGTCGCAAAGCTGTTGCGAGTTGCGGCGCGCTGTCTGTGACGGTTACGCTGGAGGCGCGTTGCCAAATGGCGGGCCTGGATCGTGCTAATCCACAGGACCGCGTCCCGCGGCCTCGCGGATTTCGAAGGGAACAAATGAAAACTGCATTCGCATTGGTCCTTGCTGCCGCCGTGCTTTGCTCCGGTTGCGCGACAACGCAATACCGGCCCGTAGTCGACTCCGGCGTGAGCCGCGGCAACTACGAAGACGATGTCGCAGATTGTCAAAATCTCGCCAATCAGCGGCCCGCCGCTGCCAATGCGGCTGCCGGTGCGACGGTCGGCGCGGTATTCGGTGCGCTGTTGGGCGCGGCAGTCGGTCTGCGCGGAAACGATATCGGTCTCGTAGCCGCCTGGGGTGCCGCGAACGGTGGCATCAACGGCGCGGCGTACGGCGCCGCCGAGCAGCAAGCCATCGTGTCGCGCTGCATGGCCGGACGTGGTTACGACGTCTTGGCCGATTGATCTTGAACACGCGCGCTGGCAGCAGCCGAATCTGACTCCCGTGTTTCGCAACGCGCACTGCGCTGGCCGCAAGCGAAAGCTTTGCCACGCTCGTCGGGTCGTTTGAGGCAACGCATCAGGGACACGACCATGCACACCATCGCTTTCTGCCTCGCATTTGTGCTTGCCACGATCCCCCTTGCCCAAGCCGACTGCGTCGCCCACAGCGGCGCGGCGCGCGTCCATTTGCTGGAGTTGTACACGAGCGAGGGTTGCAGTTCGTGTCCGCCGGCGGATCGCTGGTTGAGCGCTCTGCCGGTCAACGAACAGGTCCTACCGCTCGCGTTTCATGTCGACTACTGGGATTCGTCAAGCTGGACCGACCGCTTCGCCGACGCACGCTTCACGCAGCGCCAACGCGCGCTCGCGGCACAGTCAAACAGCGCGACGATCTACACGCCCGAAGTGGCGGTCGATGGTCGCGAGTGGCGCGACTGGAGCTCCGGCAAACTACCGATGCGAGCGACGACACCACCGATCGCGCTCGTATTGCACCTTGACCGCGGCCAACCGCTGCATGCACGCCTCGAAGCGACCCCTGCAGCGGGAGAAGACGCAGACGCGTTCGTTGCATGGTTCGCACTCAGTGAAGACAAGCTCTCATCGACCGTGCGCGGCGGCGAGAGTCGCGGCGTCGAACTGCATCACGATCACGTCGTACGCGCTTTTGTCGGACCATTGAAGCTCGCGCAGACGCAGACAACGATAGCCGTGCCGGCGGATGTTCAACTCGAACGCGCCAGCGTCGTCGCTTTCGTGCAGCGCATCGATAACGGCGAAGTCGCGAATGTCGTGCAGGTTCCGCTGCAGGCATGTGCGGCCTCAGACAAGAATTGATCGCTGCGTCTCGCCGAATCCCGCGTCATCGCCGGCTCGCTGGATGGGGATGCGCCAAGCTGGCATACCGAGCAGCGCATGTCGCTGATGCAGCACGCCCGTTGCATCGATGCCGCCAGGCCCGGGCGGCTGGCAGGTCAGTGGCTCGACTCAAACAGGAACGTCTCCCGACTTGATCGTGCTGGAACGCGATTTACGCCGCATCGACCCAACGACAATGCACAAAGTGGATCTGTTACCAACCGTTTTCGAAGGCGCGCGATCCATCACAAACCGACGGTCGACGAAGGACGAGATAAATGACAGCACTTTGGACGTGAGTGTTGGAAGACCAGGATCTCACCTGCGTCTCCCGTCTGTATTGGCTAAAGATCTTGCGCGACGTCGCTATCATGCTGCGTGGATGCGCGAGGGTTCGGAATCGTATCGTGCACACCTGTGCTCGAAACGGCCCCCCAGCAAAGCCAGGCGATCGAACGTGGCGCCGTCATATCATTTCTTGTGCCCCCAAAGAATCAAGGCGCACTTTGCTGAGTGCGCCTTGATCGTGTCTCGCCGGAAGCCTTACGGCTGCGTGGCGACTAGTGCTTCAGCTGCTTGGCAGCCGTTTCCGCGTCGTCCTGCTCGCGCGTTGCACGCGCCTTGGCTGAATCGAGTTCTGCCGAGGCGGCGTCCTTGCAACTGCCCTGCTGCGCGCTCGGCAACGCCGTGCATTTCTCCGCTGCGACCTTGTAGGCGGCCTCGGCCTTCGAGACGGCCAGATCATGGCGTGCCTTTGCGTCCTTCTGGTAGACGTCCGATTGTACGACCGCCAGATCCTTGTTCGCGTCGCGTTCCGCATTGCTCGCGTCCGCGCTCGCCGCGTTGATCTTTTCGCCCGCGGACGCATTCGCCTTGGCAACGTCGGCGTTCGCCTGCGCCTGCGCTGCGGCGAGTTTCTGACGCGCTTCGGCGGCCTGGTCGGCAGCCTTCTTTTGCGCAGCGGCTACATCCTCTCCTGCCTTTTGCTGGGCCTTGGCGATGTCCTGCTGTGCTTCGTCCGGCGACTTCTGGCAGGCGCCGAGCGACAGCGCGATTGCGATGGCAAGGCAGGCAACGATTGGATTGCGATTCATTGATGGATCCCCAGGCGAGCCGCAGAGTGAGCGGCGATCGGGCCAGTCTGGCGGGTTGCGATTTATCCCAGATGAACGAGGTTCACGAAGTTGAGCGCGCGTTACGCTTGGCTGATCTTTCCCCGCGTCTGAATGCCGATTCCCATCCGACCATGCATCAACGCCGAGGTTCAGGCGCAATGCGCTTCACTGCGAGTTCTTTCCAAAGAGGATGACGCGATGAAGGTGAAGGTATTGTGTTTTGGAATTGCCACGGCAATGGCTGTCATGTCGACGGCTTACGCCAAGCATGCAACCAATGATCAGGCGTTCGTCACGCAGGCAGCGCAGGGCGGTATGGCTGAGGTGGAGCTAGGCAACGTCGCCAATACGCAAGGGACCAGCGATATGGTGAAGCAATTCGGCAAGCGCATGGCTGACGATCATGCGAAAGCAGGCACTGCGCTCGCCACGGCGGCGGCGGCCGATGGATTGACCGTACCCACGACGCCCTCCGCTAAACAGCAGGCCATGGAGGCCCGGATGAAGGCCAAGCACGGGGCCGAGTTTGACAAAGCTTACGCAAAGGCCATGGTCAAGGATCACCGTGACACCATCGCGATATTCGAGCACGAGGCAAAGAGCGGGTCGAGCGCGAAGGTGAAGGCGTTTGCGCAGGAAACGCTGCCGACCCTCAATGATCACTTGAAGATGGCGGAAGACCTGAAGTCGGGACTGAAGTAGTCCATAAATCGGTCTTGCAAGCGCATGCCGGCGACGGCGCGGTGCCGATGTAAGGGCCACGCGCCGTATCGCGAATGCACGTTCCCTCGCGGCACCAGATACGTGTTGTGCAGCGCAAGCCTTCGGCGTTATATGTGCGCCTCGGCGCCCACCCCCTTCGTGCGGCGGCGCAATTCCTGCCACGAACGCCAGGCGAGACATGACCGATCCCTATAACACCGCACAAGCTGTTTCCGGAATTCTTCTCACCGACACAATGATCACGACCAGCCCTGAACTACCGGGCTTTCGCATCGTGCAGAGCATTGGCATCGTCCGCGGTCTGATCGTTCGTTCGCGCTCTGTCGTCGGCAATTTCTTCGGTAGTCTGCAGACGTTGTTCGGCGGCGACATCACGATCTACGCGAACCTGTGCGAGAAAGCGCGTGTCGATGCCTACCGCCAGATGTACATGCACGCGTTGCAGAAGAAAGCCAACGCCATCGTATCGATGCGCTACGACGCGACGGAATTGATGCCGGGCCTTACCGAAGTGCTGTGCTACGGCACGGCCGTTGTCGTGCAGAGCGATACACGATGAGGTAGGCGCGACAGGCTTGTGTTTTCGCCAGGGCATCTCTATTTGCCACCTGCGTGTCGCACTCGCATCTCCCCCGATGACGGACGATGGCACGAAGATCCAAGGAATCAAGGCGCAAGCACCGCGTCGTGTACGCGCATTGGCGAAATACCTCGGCACCGATGCGCAATTCGTGCTGCAAGGCGGCAGCTCAGGACAGCGGAATACGCACAGCTCAATCCCCACAGGAAAGTGCCGACCCTTGTCGATGGCGACTACGTGCTGTGGGAATCCTCGGCGATGGTGGCCTGCCCACAGCGCATTCAAATTTCAAAGTCTTCACCGCCTATCAGTCAAACGCTCCTCTCGATTTGGTGCGGTTTGGCCGGGTAGACACCCCTCCAGAGGAGCTGCAAGCGTTCGGTGGCGATTGGATCGCATGCATCAGGCTTACCCATCGCCGAGCCGGGCAGTCAGTGCGCGCCCTCGTATCCATCGATGAATATCGTGTCGGAAAATGCCCCGATATCGCGCGCTCCGGACGCGGGATGCGGGCGCCCATACAGGTCGGGGAAATCGAGCAGGAGGGTGCTGGCCGCGAGGACCGGCGAGTCGCCCTTCAAACGGTAGTTGCCGTTGAACGCGTCGAGGAAGTGCGGGTTAACGTGCAATGAGCTAATCTCGCTGGCGGGAACTTGGCCGCCGCGCGTGCCGTAGTCGTTGAACGCAAGGAATGCACCGCTGCTGTCCAGCCACAACCCCGCGCCGGTGTTACTCCAGAAGATATTGTTGTATATCTGGCAAGGCTATGTACCGCCGCAGGACATGCCGCCGATAGGATCGGTCGTTGCCGGCGTCGCGTTGTCGGCGACCGTGTTGGCATAGAACTGCAGGAAGCCGCCGTCACCGGTGAGGCACGCACCGCCATTGTTGAGGTCGGCGCTGTTGTTGACGAAGAGCGAGCTCTCCACCCGCACCTGTTGCTGGTTGGCGGACGCGAACAGGCCGCCACAGTAGAAGTCAGTGTGGTTGCCCTGGACGATCAATCGCGTAAGCAGGACTGCCGCCATGTGCGTGTCGAAGCAGTTGCCGCTCGCACAACGGTCGTCGTTGATCGCGATGCCAGCGCCGAGGTATGCGCCGTGTCCGCGCTGGATCGTCAAGCCGTCCATGCTGAAGGCACCGGCACCCTTGATCACGCTGATGACCTGCGTCGCATTGCCGCCATCCAGCACGGTCAGCGTCGGGTTGGTACTGCGCGTCAGGCAACCGGATGCGAACCCACCCAGGATCGAAACTGCGTTCGCATGACTGGACAGCATCGAGAACTCGCGGTTGAGATGGGCGATACCGGTGCTGTAGGTACCCTCGACGAGACGGATCTCCACGTCATCGTTCTGATTCGCACCGTCGTCCGATGCAGCATCCATCGCGTTCTGCAACTGGATTTCATTGGCGACGCAGATGACCGTCGCGTGCGCGGGCGCGGCCGCCAGCAACACGGCGGCGACGATGCCGATCAGAAAACGGTAGCGGGTGCGCATCGATGATCTCCAGAATGCGGTTGGCTTGACCTCCCTATACGACGATTGCGGGGAAAAGCGGGCGTCGCCGACCGCAGCCGGGTCAACCCAGACCGAGCCAGGCTGTCTTTCGCGATCGAGCGAGTGCCGCATGGTCTCGGCCGCCGATGCCCGCCAGGAAGCTCCTGTGTCAGGACTTCATCCTATTTTCCGTAGTAGTGGTTGGGACGGACGTCGGTGGAGCAGCAAGGTTGTCGATCGCGGCTCCTGGCACACCCCATGACATGGAGCGGAACATGGTTGACGCGGCACCTGCAGATCGCTGGCCGACTCGCTTTCGCCTATGCACCTGCAATCCTTCGGCGTCTGTCAGCCGCAGCAGCGCGCAGCCGTGCAAAAACGCACGCTTGTCGAGGATGCGGCGCAATGTCTGGTCCTGGCGCGCTTTGGTGTTCCATTGAACAGACCCGGCCGCGAGCACTTCGCTCAGGGGCCACTGCATAAGGATGAGGAAGACCATGAAATCGATACGATCCGCGCACACGCGCATTTGCCGGGCCTTGGATAGCCGGCCCTCGCGTGGTTCACGACCGCGTCGCGCTCAATGGTCATTTGGTGCTCTGCTCCTAGCGATGGCGATGCCGGCGTGCGCGGATATCTTCAACGTCAACACCGGCACCGATGTCGGCCAGGATCCCGCCGTCACCAATGCATGTGCTGATCTTGGCAACCATGCGCAGTGCAGCCTGCGCGCAGCGATCACGATCGGAAACGCGCGCGCCGGCATCCACACCATCAACATCAGCGTGCCATTGATCACCGTGGTCAACGGCGGATTGCCGCAGTTGCGGGCGCCGTTCACGGTCAATGGCAACCACGCGACGATCAACGGCAATGGTCATGGCTGCCTCGACCTGACCGATTCGGGTACCCCTGCCGTTGGTCACAGCAATGGAGCGACCGGGTCGTCACTCTTGAACCTGGTCATCGGCAACTGCAACGGTTCAGGTATCAGTGCGAACGGCCACAACTACATCTTCACCGGCAACTACATCGGCGTGAACACGACCGGTCTCGTAGCGATGCCGAACACCGGGCACGGCATCTCGGTCTCCGCATCGCACGTGTACCCCGACACCAGCTCGAATTTCCTGCTCAACCTCTACAACGGGTTCCCGGTGCAGCCGGTCGACGCGTCGCAAATCAACGCGTTCTCCAACAACCTGGCCACCGCGCTCGCGTCGCTGGACCCGGTGCTCATCAGCAACAACGTGATTGCGGGCAATAGCCTGAACGGCATCGAGATCTTCAGCCAGAACCTCGCCGCCGTCACCGTGAGCGGCAACATGATCGGCACCGACTTCACCGGCAATGTCGCGATTCCGAACGGCGGCGATGGCGTCCATTTGGTCGGCGCCACCTTCGGCAACCTGATCGGTCCGGGTAACGTGATCAGCGGAAACGGCGCGAACGGTATTCATGTCGAATCAGGCGCCGTCTTCCTGCCCAACTTCATCATGGGCAACCGCATCGGCCTGAGTGCGACGCTACCGAACGCGCACATTGGCAATGCCTTGAGTGGCATCGTCACCGATACCAAACCCGACACCAGCGTGGCGAGTTTCAACCCCAGTCTTACCTCGCTGGTGATCGGTCCGGCCAACCTGATCGCCGACAACCAGGGCGCGAACAACAACGCGTTTCCCGATACGCTTAGCGGTGACAACGCCGGCATCCTGATCACCGGCGCAAGCAACAGCGTGAAAGTGATCGGCAACACGATCGGCCTGGCCGAATTCCCGACCGGCACGGCGCTCAATTCGGTCGCCTATGGCAACAAGGGCGATGGCATCATCGTGACGACCAGCGGCAATTCGATCGGTGGCGGCAACATCATCGCGGCCAACGCACGCCATGGCATCGTCGTCCGCGGAAGCGGGACGGCCAGCACAGGCATCACCGGCAACTCGATCGGCGTCAGCCCGGCGTTCGCGGGCAACCTGACCCTCGGCAATGGCGTCGACGGCATCCACATCGACGCGGCCAGCTCAACGACCGTCGGCGGTCCCAGCGGCAGCGATGCGAATACCATCGCGGCCAACAAGCGCAACGGCATCAAGCTGCGCAATGGCGGTGGCGACCAGAACGGATGGAGCAACCTGTTCCAGCGCAACCGTTCGTTCCACAACGCCGTGACCACGACCGGCATCGACATCGACCTTGAGCGTCCCGAAAACGGCGTCGACGGTCCGCATTCGGAATTCGCGCCGAACTATGCCAATCGCGATCAGGCGCCGGCGCAGATCTGTCTCGGCACCGAAGGGTCCGGCCCATGCAGCGGCTCGACTGCACCGAGCACCAGCGGCGGCACCACCACGTTAAAGTGGGCGCTCGACTCCCATGGTCCAGCGAATTTTCGCCTCGAGTTCTTCGCAATCAATGCGGCGACGACCATGGCGGCGTCATCCATGACCTTCCTTGGCGAGCAACTCGTGTCGACCGATGCGACCGGCAAGCCCGCGAACGGCGGTGCTTGTGCCGCAGGGCGCTGCATCGCGACGCTGACCGGCGTGGCGGTCGGCAGCCGGATCGTGATGACCACCACCGACATCACGCCGCTAACCGACACGCCTGCCGGTGGCGGTGGCTGGCAGGCGCAACTGAAATGCTTCATCGGCAACAACGGCATCATTCTCTCCGCCTGCAAGACGAATGACACTTCGGAATATTCCAACGGCGCGCTCGTTCAGGCCAGCGACATCATTTTCAAGTCCGGATTCGAGTGACTTGCGGGGGTCGGGTTCATTGGCTGGTGCGTGGGAATGAACCCGACTCCACTCCGTAGAAGGCTGGCTGTGCTCAGGCTCCATTTGTGTGCCGCATTGGTGGTGCTGATCGGCCTATCAAGCACAAGGATTTGTCGGGCCATGGATACGATTGAAATCGACGCACTTGATCTTGCGCTGATGAAACATGCCGCCATCAACTGGAACCCGCCCGAGAGCGGGGCGCCAACCATTGACCCGGCGTGTCCGTTGGGCTCGTCGTCAATGAAATCCGATGTTTTGGCGTTGGCTCACTCCAGCGGACTTCCTCTCAACGCCAGCGATGTCCAGTCGCGATTCGATCGGCTCGATTCCACTCTTGAGATTGCGCTCAGGATCGGCGTCATCGAAGCGGGTGAGTATGAATCGCCGGACAGATTGTTCGTCTGCCGATCGCCGCTCGATGCGATAAGCCGCGTTGACCTTGTGAACACCGGTGAAGTGACGATGAAAAAGACGGCCCACCGTCAGGCGACCGTTCGCCTGAGACTGACGAAAGAGCATCTTGTATTGCTGCGAAACGCCATGGTGAGGACGACCGACTGGGCGGAGGAGCTCGACGACGACGACTTGATCACGACGCCGGGCATTGATCCCAAGCGTCCATACGGCGCAATGACAAATATCGTCCTGGACATTGCACGTCTCCTCAACGTTCCACAGTTCCCAAATCATGGTTTTTCATCGGATGAAGAGCGGCGTCTACTCGGCCTGCACGAAGACATGCGCTCGGCACTGATCGTCTTCCTGGCGAATGTGAAATTGGCGGCAGGCAAATATCGCGTGAACCAGGACGGTCACTGGGAAATGGAAAAGTAGGACATGTGCGGGTCAGCGCAATCAGGGCAGCCGGAATTTGTCGCGAGTGCGGTCGTCGATCGCCCATGGAAGTCCTCGACGAACCAAGGCGAACCAAGCGCGCGGTTCACTTTGTTGCATCAGGAAATGAACTAGGGCGACTTGAGCTCCGAAGCGCAGGGCCACCAAACCACATTCATTGGAACAATTCCATGAAACAACACATTCCATTGCTACTGATTCTTCTGGCGGCCGTGCCTGGCTTTGGCTTCACGGAAGAGATCGCCTGCAAATCGGTCAAACAATTCGCAGATGGATCGTCTTCAGGCAACAGTGCCACGCTCACGCTCGCCAATGGCAGAATCGTGGGCCTTGATGTTGAGAGCTTCAATGCTTCGGGGCAGGAAGGCGGCGGCTATGTATGTTCCCTCGACACTGATGATGTCGACTCAAAATCAAACTGGTCGGTTTCCGGTGACATTTCGACGCTGGAGATCGTGACAATGGGCGAAAAATCGGCTCTGTCGCGTTTTGTGTGGAAATCCGTCATTTGGCCGTCTGGACGGCTGGTGTAATCCACGGGTTGGTCGGAAGGTGTTTTAGCTTGCCGCCGATCAGGTAACACATGGTGATGAGGCGGTGGTCGGTGGCGTA
>JBBRZD010000020.1:0-18571 GCA_038237055.1 Lysobacterales bacterium
CGCATCGACCGCGGCCTTGTACGCATGCGCTCGATTGAGCAGGCCTTTCGCGGTCACACAGGTGAGCAGCCAAGTCAGTTCCGGAATCTCCGGGATGTCCGACTGGCGATAGAAAAACACCTTGTCCGGATCGAGGCCGCAGGCGAGCCAACTCGCAGCGATTTCCAGCGTCGACTGCTGCACGCGCGCCGGATCGCCGGTCTTGATCAGTGCGTGGTAGTCGGCGAGGAAATAGAACGACTCGGCATCGGCGCGGCGACTCGCGGCAATGGCCGGGCGGATCGCACCGACGTAGTTGCCCAGGTGCGGCGTGCCGGACGTGGTGATGCCTGTAAGGATGCGGCGCTTTTCGTGGCTCACGCGGGGGGCGTATCGTTGAGGTGGGCCGTCGAGTTTACGGGAATGCCGGCACCGGCTTAACCCCGCCCGCACCGAGGCGGCGTTGCATGTCATCACCACCCCGCTCTACCACCCCAGGAGATATGTCATGCGCACCCCGCTTTACGCCGCCTTTATTGCCTTGATCGCCGCTGCTGCCGTCTCCGCCCCAACTGCCCATGCCAACCTGCTTGATCTGGCGATTGTCGATCGCGACAGCGGCGCAACCCTGCCGACCTATGTCGATCACGGCAAGCTGTATGTCGCGGGTACGCCGGGTCACCGCTACTCGGTTCGCATGTCCAATCGCAGCGGCGGCCGCGTGTTGGTCGTCCTCAGCGTAGACGGCGTCAACGCGGTCAGCGGTCAGACTGCGAACCCGGACCAGACCGGCTACGTGCTGGATGCCTGGGAGTCGACCGAGATCACGGGGTGGCGCAAGAATCTCGACGAGATCGCGCAATTCAATTTCACGGCGTTGCCGAACAGCTACGCCGCGCGCACCGGTCGGCCGGCCAATGTCGGTGTGATCGGCGTTGCGGTGTTCACTGAAAGCGCGCCGATCCGGCGCGAGCGCGAGAAAGTCGCGCGTGATGCGGTTCCGGCTCCTGAGGTTCCCGCGCCGTCTTCGACTGCAGCCGCGCCGCCGCCGGCTCAGCGCGCGGAAGCGCCGCGCGAGACCGCATCCAATTCGGCCGCGGATGCGTCGAAGCCAATGGCCCCGCAGGCCGGTGCGGTGGCGAAAAGCGAAGAACGCCTCGGCACCGGCCATGGTGCGCGCGAATACGCACACGTCGACACCACGGCGTTCGAGCGCTCCTCGCAGACGCCCACGGAAACCCGTGCAATCTGGTACGACAGTTATGCGAACCTGGTCCAGCAGGGCATCATCCAGCGTCCGATCAAACGTGCAGACCCCCAACCGTTCCCGGGCAGCTTCGTGCCCGACCCGCGCTGACAAGCGGGCGAAATCGGCATCGACCGCGGGCTTGGTCGACAAGCTCGCGCGCGCTCGACCTAGGTCTAGAGGCCTATTGCATATCGGCCTTTAGACATAAGCCTCTGCGCACTGTCTCACAAGCCGCAAGCCTGCGATAAAGCCGGCTCGCGCGACGTCCAACAGGGGGCGTCAAGCTACCCCGAGGGCATGCCATGAGAACGAGAATCATCGTACCGGGCGCGCTTGCGCTGGCAATCGCCCAGTGCTTCGCAATGAGCGCACACGCACAGCAGGCCAGTCAGCCCGACCAGAGCGCACCTAATGTCTTGCCGAAAGTCGAAGTCCGCGAGCACGGTGCGCAGGACGACATCCGGCCGAAATTGCAGCACATCATGCGCGAAGTCGATGGCGCGCTGATCACGGTGACCAAGAAGACCTCCATCACCAAGGTCGACAATATCCCGACCGTGGTCGACAACAACCTGCGTGATCTTTTCGCGCAGACGCCGGGCCTGTACTACTCCGAACAGCAGTCGCCGGGTCAGTTGAACCTGAGCTATCGCGGCATCGGCAATCCGCAGGAATCGGAATTCGTGACCGTCATGCTCGACGGCATTCCGCTCGAAGCCGACTGGATCGGTTTCCCGACCATTTACACCTTTCCGCTGCCGCAGACGCTGTCCGAAGTGCAGCTGATCCGTGGCGGCAGTTCGCTGCTGTACGGGCCCGAGCCGGCGCCGGTGGTTAACCTGATCAGCCAGAAGCCAGTCGCTGAACGCGTGCTCGCTGGTTATACCGAGAACGTGGTCGGCAGCAATGGCCTGTTCGGTACCTTCAACAAGATATCCGGCACATCCGGAGCGTGGGATTATCTCGCCGACGTCAACTATCGCAAGAGCGACGGCGAGCGCGACAACGGCGACTCTCGGCTCAAGGGCCTGGATTTCCACGTCGGCTACCGACCCGACGACATGTCGTACACGTCGCTGGATTTCCACGCCTACGATCTGAATACCGGTGACCCGGGCAAGCTGAATTATCCACAGTTCGTCGCCGACAACGAGCAGACGACAACGCCGTTCAACCGGTTGTGGACGACGCGTTATGTCGCCAGCCTCATGCACGACCACCACTTCGATGCGGAAACCGAGCTCGTCACCAAGCTCTGGGCCGGTTATCAGGACCAGGCCTCACGTTCGCAGGATCGCGGCGCCGCGCCGACGACGTCGACATTGCAGGACGAGCAATTCCATTTCACGGGTCTCGATGCACGCGTGGTTCACCACTGGGGCCGCGGCAACGCGTTCACCGTCGGCACGACGCAGTACCACTCGGATGCACCGTTCCGGCAATGGGAGGAGAACAACCTTTCGCCTGGCCAATACGACCGTTTCGGGGCGGCCTGCCTGCTCGCCACCGACATCAATTGCCAGAAACTCCGTCAGCAGCGCTCCACCGACTACGGCGCGATTTTCGCCGAGAACGTGTTCCGCTTCGCCGGCAACTGGCACTTTGTGCCATCGGTAAGATTGGAAAAGGAGACCGTCGACATCAACGAAAGCATCCATACGCCGCGCACCGGCGCTGCACTGGCCGATCGCTCGGTAGATCACACGGTGCCGCTGTTCGGTCTCGGCCTCGGCAATGACTTTGGACACGGCAACGAAAGCTACTTCAACGTCTCGCAAGGCTGGCGCCCGGTGCGTTACTTCGATGTCGGCTCGCCCTTTGGATCACTCGATCCCAGCCCGCTCAACGATCCGGATCCGACCCATGTCGTGTCGTGGGAAGCCGGCGTGCACGGCACGCCCGTGACCGGGCTTTTCTACGACGCGAGTGTGTTCTGGATCAACGTCAAGGACCGTATCGAGAGTCAACCGGCAGGGCCAGGCGCGCCTGTCGGCAACACGATCAACGTCAACACCGGCAACACGCGCCATCGCGGCTTCGAGGGCCAGATCGACTACGATTTTCTCGGCGCGCGAGACCCGCAGACGACACAGCACGTGTCTGTGTTCGCGAATCTGAGTTTGTTGAATGCGAAATTCACGGCGACGCGCAACCGGGCCAACCTCGGCAACAAGCCGGCGTTCTCGCCGAGCTATCTTGCACGCGTGGGTCTCGCCTATCGCGAGGACAAGAAGCTCAAGCTGGCCCTCTCCGCGGTTTCGGTCGCCAGCCAGTACTTCCAGGATTCGAACTTGCCGGCGACCGTAACCAGTGGTGGTCAGATCACGGTCACGATCCCGGCCAAGGTGCCGTCGTACACGGTCGCGGATTTTTCCGCCGACTGGTGGGTCGTCCCGCAGATGCGTCTGTTGGGCGGCGTTTCGAACCTGACGGATCGCAAGTACTACAACCGCGTATTCTCGAACGGCATCGACCCGGCTGCGGGCCGCACGGTGTACGTGGGCGCCGCGTACGAGTTCTGATCGATTTGCATTGATCGATTCGCATTGATCGACTCGCGTTGATCGACCCGATCTGATCGGGTACTGAATTCCAGCAGGCTGCCACCCACAGCCTGCCGTTTTCTTTTTGCGGCGCAGCCACCGCACTCGCGACGAAGCGTTCAACAACGCCCGCGCAGATGCATCTCTTGCACGGATCGGTGGATTTGCGCGGCGCGTTTTGCCAAGGTAGTGTCCCACCTGCAGCGGAGAACCGGCCATGCGCAAGCTGTTGATCTTCGCGTTCCTTGTTGCAAGCACCCACGCCGAGGCCGCAAGCGAGACGCTCACCCTGCATCCCACCCAGCTCGCCCGCTTGAAATCGCTCGCCGTCGGTGAACGTGTGGCGATCGATGACTTTCCGGATAGCTTCGGCGGCCATTCCGGATTGAGCTTCGAGCGCATCGATGTCTATGCGAACGGCGCTCGCATCGTCGCGGTCGATGCTCGCGGCGAACGCGAACTACCCCGCAGCCAACGAATCGAGCTGATCGCCAGCGACAGCGGCGGCACGGTTCGCGCGTATTTGGCGTTTGATCCCGGCTTCAAGCAGGTCAGGGGCGCCGGTTCGTCGCCATTCGGTTCCTTCGCGATTTCCGCGTCCGAAGATTCGACCGGGGCGCACCTGATCGTGAAGCCCGCACGCGATGCGCTGCCACCTGGCGTTGTCCCGCAAACCATGCCCGGCAATGACAGCCTGCCGAGCGGCCAGCCGATGCCGGATCCATTGACGAACTCGCTCGCCGAATATGCGGTCGCGGCGGTGCCGCGCGGTGCCGTCGTGGCGGTCGATGTCGATCACGAATTGCTGGTCAATCGCTTCGGCGGTACGGCCAGCGCCAACCTGAGCACGGCGACGAGCTGGATCGCCGACTTGTTTGCCGCGATGAACGTGATGTACGTGCGCGATCTCAACGTGTCGCTGCAGCAGGGCACAACGATTTTCCGTACGGGCGCGACGCCTTATGTCATTGGTCAGAACACGTCTGCCGATCCAACGGATCTTGGCAATTTCGGCACGTACTGGCAGAACAACCAAGCCAGTGTGCAACGCGATTTCGTCGTGCTGTTGTCGGGCCGACTGACAGGCGGGCTCTCCGCCTCTGGTATCGCCTGGATCAACGCGTACTGCATCACCTCCGCAACGGGCGGCAGCTATAGCGTCAACAAGGTTTTCACGAGTTCGCAGGTGCCGGTGGATGTGTCAGCGCGCATCGTCGGGCACGAACTCGGCCACAATTTCGGCGCGGCCCACACGCACTGCACAAACGCGAGCAACGGTGCGTACCCAGCTTCCTCGAACACGATCGACAAATGCAGCAGCGGCGAACACATCGGCGCTGTCGCCTGCTACAGCGGCAACACGAGCTGCCCTGCCACGGGTCCCGGCGCACCCGCCGGCTCGATCATGAGTTATTGCAACCAGATCAGTTGCGGCACCAATCACCAGAACGCGTTGCAGTTCCATCCAGCCCAGATCGCCACGTTGTCGGCGCTGATCGCCGCGCACACGCCCGCGTGTCTCAGTGCGACGGGCGATCTGATCTTCAAGAACGGCTTCGACTGATCTCGCGCACTCAGTCGCGCATCAACGTCGACTTGCCGAACAGGCTCTCGACCAGATCGACCGCGACTTTCGCGGTCTGGTTGCGCACGTCGAGTGAAGGATTGAGCTCCATGATGTCGAGCGATCCGAGGCGACCGCTGTCGGCGATCATTTCCATGCACAGCTGCGCTTCCCGGTAGGTCGGACCACCTGGAATCGTGGTGCCGACGCCGGGTGCGATCGACGGATCCAGGAAATCGATGTCGAAGCTGACGTGCAGATGATCTTTTTCGTCGAGATTGAGCAGCGCTTCTTCCATCACGCGCTTCATGCCGACTTCATCGATGTAGCGCATGTCGAAGATGTCCAGACCGACATCGCGCACCAGTTTCTTCTCGCCAGAATCGACCGAACGGATGCCGATCTGGCGGATGCGGTCCGGCGTGATCGCCGGCGAATGACCGCTGAGCTCGGTCAATTCATGTGGACCCAGTCCGCACAGGCAGGCGACCGGCATGCCATGGATGTTGCCGGACGGCGTGACGGCGCTGGTGTTGAAGTCGGCGTGCGCATCGAGCCAGAGTACCGTGAGACGCTTGCCGTTCTCGCGGCAATGACGTGCGACCGCCCCGATCGAACCGATCGCCAGGCAATGGTCGCCGCCGAGCAGGATCGGCAGGCGCTCTTGCGCCAGTTCCGCACCAACTGCCTGCATGACGGCGCGATTCCAGGCGACCACATCCTTGAGGTGCCGATAACCATCGACCGGCGGTTGCCACGGATTGAACGGGCCGGCGAGATTGCCGCGATCGATCACGTCAAGGCCGCGTGCCATGAGGGCTTCGCCGAGGCCCGCCACGCGAAGCGCTTCAGGACCCATCGACGCGCCGCGGTCACCCGCGCCAATATCGGTCGGCGCGCCGATCAGTGAAATCGCGGGGAAATTCTGCATGGGTCTGGGCTCGATGGTCGGCGACCGCGCTGAATGACGCGGTCCGGAATGGGATGGGGTCGCCTATGATCGGCGAAATCCCGCTCCGCGTCACCGAGCCCGGCACCGCAGGCACGCATTATCGAGCGTTATGCCTTGGCAGAACCGCGCGCGTTGTTCAGCGCAGCGCGCGCGGCTTGTGTGCGCGGCTCGTCCACGCCGAGAAATTTCTCGTGCAGGGCAACTGTTTTCGCGAGCAGGCGCAAGCCTTCGGCTCGATCGGCCGCTCGCGGGAGCAGCAGCAGGGCGAGGTCGTATCGCACGGTCGCAGCAAGGGATGTTCGGCCTGCGGGATGTGGCCGGCGTAGGACGCGAGTGCCGCGCGCAGCTCGCGCTCGGCGCCCGCACCATCGCCGGAATCGCGCAATGACAACGCGAGCATGTGATGCACCATGGCGGTGTAGCGGCTGCTTTCGCCGCGAACCTTTTGCGCGCCGGCGAGCGCTTCGCGTTCGAGTTCCACAGCGCCTGTGGTTTGCGCGAGTCGTCGTTTTACTTCGCCGATGCGATAAAAGGTGACGAATCCGTCCGGATCAATCGCGCTTGGCTTGTTCTCCCGTCCCATGACTTCGGTCAGCTCGGCCGCGGCGCGGTCGAGCTCGCCGCGCAGCATGTGCACCCCAGCTATATCGCCGAGGGCGATGGTCGCGCCCTCGTAGTCGCGCCCGTACTTTTTCTCGAAGATACCCAGCGCCTCGCTCAGGACGCGATCTGCTCCAGGCAAATCGCCGCTGTCGGTAAGCACCAGTCCGAGATTGATCTCGGTCCCTGCAAGCGCAGGATGCTCGTTGCCGAGTTTGGCGCGTTGCGCGGCGAGCACCTGTTCCAACATGGTGCGCGCCTGCGCGTAGAGGCCCTGATGGTAATAACTGAGTCCCAGATCGCGTCGCATCGCCAGCGTGGACGGATGATCGGGACCCAGCACTTTCTGATACGTCGCCAATATCTGTTCGTACATCGCCTGCGCATCCGCAAAGTGCGATTTCGCTTGCAGGATCAACCCCATATTGCCCTGTGCGCGCGCTACATCCATGTCGTCCGGCGCCGCGTCGCGCGACGCAACCGCGAGCCTTTCGTGGAATTGCTCTTCCGCGCCGTCGTATTCCGCCAGATCCCAACGCGCACCGCCTGCCATCGACAACGCGTTGAACAGGACAGTGGACGCAACACGGGTGTCTCGCACCAACGCCAGTTCGGCATCGCTGAATCGTTTCGCTGCCACTAAATCACGCTGGGCGAGCGCAACGCGCGCTTGCGCGTGCAGGAATTGCGCCCGCTTGTCTGCGCTGACGCCAGATAGGGCATCGACTTTTCCGCTGGCGTCGGCGGCAAGCGCGGCCGCGGTCTTCAAGTCGCCGCGTTCGACCAGCGTATCGGCGCGCTCGGCTTCTGCTTGCAAGCGCAGCAGTGCATGCTCGGGATTTGCCGACAATGCGCGGATCGCGTTGTCCTGCAACGTGTTCGTTTGGTCGAACGGCAACCGATGGATAACCCGACTCGGGCTCCTTCGCCAGCGCACGCTGCACGATGCGATCAAGATCGCCGCGCAGACTGCGGCGCAAGGTCGACGCATTGACGCCGCGCGTCGCGGCCGTGGCTTTGGCTGTCGCTGTATTCGCTGTGCCGGTGGTACGGCCGAGCGCGTGACCGAGGCTATCCGGCAGATCTTCCACCACCGCTTTGGCCCAGCTGACCGCGCCAGCGTCCGCGCGCGCGTACGGCAAGCGCCCACTGAGCAATTCGTACAGCAACACGCCGATCGCATAGACATCGGTCGCGGTGGTGATCGGTTCGCCCAGCACCTGCTCGGGCGCGGCGTACTCCGGCGTCATCATGCGCGCCTGCGTCGCGGTGCGACCGCCGCCCTGTTCCGCATCGACCAATTTGGCGATACCGAAATCGAGCAGCTTCGCTACGCCGTCGGCGATGACCGGGATATTCGATGGCTTGAGGTCGCGGTGCACAATCAGGTTGCGATGCGCGTAAGAAACAGCAGCGCAGACCTGCAGCGCAAGTCGCAGGCGGCTGCGCACGTCGAGCTTGTGCGCATCGCAATAGCGCGTAATCGGTATGCCTTCGACATATTCGATTGTGAAATACGGCGTGCCGTCGGTCGCCACGCCACCGTCATGCAACTGCGCGATATGCGGATGGGTCAGGCGCGCGAGAAAATTGCGTTCGCGCAGGAAGCGCGAGCGTGTCTCGGCGCTGACGAAATCAGCGCGGACGCGTTTAAGTGCAACGCGCTGGACGAAACCACCGTCCTCGCGCTCCGCCATGTCAACGATGCCCATGCCGCCTTCGCCGAGCAGGCGCAGCAGGCGATAGGGTCCGATCCTCTGTCCGATCAGGTCGGGCGACGACTCGTCGATGTGCATGCGCTTGAGCGCGCCCATCGCCCCGTCGTCGAGAATGTCGTGCGAAGCGCGCTGTGCGGACAGCAGCGTGCCCAATTCGGCCAGCAAGACAGTGTCGTCAGCGCATTGACCCGCCAGCCACACGTCGCGCTCGCCTTCCGGCAACAGTTGACACTCGCGGAACAGATCCTTGATGTGCAACCAGCGCGCGTCGTCGTTCACGTCGCATGGCCCGCATCCATCGCCTGACGCAGGAAGGCGCGCGCAAGTTCCCAGTCGTGCCGCACCGTGCGCTCATGGCGCCCGAGTTCATCGGCAATGTCCTGGAAGGTGAGACCTGCGAAGAAATGCCATTCCACCAATTGCCCGAGATCAGGATCGCGCTCGCTCAGTACGCACAGGGCCGCATCGAGTTCGAGAGTCTGCTCGGCGGTCGTAGCGCCAAGGTCGCACGTGTTGATTTCGATGTGCTCGGCGCCGCCGCCACGCTTCGCGCGCTTCCGATGGCGCGCATGATCGATGGTGATCTGACGCATCGCGCGCGCTGCAAGTGCAAAAAAATGTCGGCGGTTCTCGATGTGATCGACCTGACCGGCGCGCAGCTTCAGGTAGAGCTCGTTGACCAGGGCCGTCGGCGACAATGAAGATCCCTGTGCAAGCGCGCTCTGCCGGCGCGCACAGCGCTTGAGTTCGTCGTAAACGAGTGCGTAAGCCGCGTCCTGCGCGGTCGCATCGCCGGAACTGGCGGCGTTCAACAATTCGGTGATTTTCGACGCTGTCGCCATCGCCCGTTCTTGCCAGCCCGCAATCGACCCGAGCATACCAGCGCCGCTGCCTGCCGGCTGTGCGGCGGCGAGGACAGGTGCTGCGGCCGCGTTTTCGCCGTGCCGGTACGCATCACGCCCGGATTTCCCTTCAATTGACGTACTGATGGAAGAAACCCGAAAAGGAAGCTGTCCATGTACACGAACACCAGCCAGTCGGCTCCACCTCCGTCGCGTCGGTCCTCACGCGCACTTCTGCGCGCCTGTGCGATCAGCTTATTGGCCGCCTGCGGCGGGGCACATGCGCACACTTTCTGCATCACGACCGCGGCGGAACTGCAGGATGCGCTGACGCAATCTTCCGACGGCGGCCTGTACGACGCGGAAGACAACAGCCTGTACCTGGTCCACGGGCTCTACAAGACGGGTGCAGTCACTGGCAATCAACCCTTTTTCTACTACGCACCTACGTCGACGCACGAATTCAGAATCTCGGGCGGCTACGAGGACGGTTGCAGCGCGCCGACGCGGCAGACGCCGCGCACGCGGCTCGACGGCAACGGCCAGACCGGCGTGCTCGTGCTGCGCAGTACTCATGGCGGTGTTTTTGTAAGCGGCCTCACGCTGCAGAATGGCAACAGCGCGCAGCCGGGCGCAGGTCTGCAGGTCAACTACCTCGTCAGCCCCGGCAACTCGGTGCGAGTCCTGGACGTCATCGTCCGCGACAACCACACGAGCGTCGATGCGGGCGGTATTTATGTGTCCGGAGCTGGTGACATCCTTTGGTTCTTCGACAACCAGGTCACCGGCAACAGCGCCGACGGCAACTACGGCGGTGGCTATATCGTCGGCTACGGCAGCTACAACGAGATATACAACGCCACCTTTTCGCGCAACACCGCCAGCGCAGCCTCCGGCGCGGTCGGAGGGCTGTACTGCGGTGGCACGACGCGCTGCCAGATCCAGGGCGGCATCTTCTGGAACAATACCGCGGTCGGGCTCCATCTGGGGGGTGACTTTGGAGTACTTTCGTACAATGACATCGGCACACTGGGCGGGCTGGCGCCCAGCATCAGCGAAGGCAACGTCAGCGTGAACCCGAAGTTTGTCGACGCCAACAACGACGATTTCCATCTTGCCGGTGACTCGCCTTTGCTCGGAACCTGCCCCTACTTCAGCTACATCGCCGACCTCGACGGCAATCCACCGACGGTGTCCGGGAAGATCGATCTCGGGCCCTACCAGGAAACGATCTTCATCGACGGCATCGACGGAGGCTGAGCGTTAGCGCGGTCAGGTAATCGTCCGACCGATGCGATCAGGGCGGGCGACGCACTCGCGAATCACTTCGAGCAGGCGATCGATTCCTTCCGCCTTGGTGACAAGCGCATCGCAGCCTGCTTCGAGCGCAGCACGCAGGATTCTCGGCTCGCGCTCCGCCGTGAAGCAGATCAACGCGACCTGAGCGAAGCGAGGTTCGCGCCGCAGCAGTGCAGCCACTTTGGTCGCCGTCTCTCCGGCCAACCAGCAATCGAGCACGACGGCGTGACAGGGCCACAAGGTCATGGTTTGCCATAGCAGATCGGATCCCTTCTCATGGCGCACGACGCAGCCGCGCGCCTCGAGTTCGGCGCCAATGGATGGCGCCTGTTCCGGATCGTCCTCAACCAGCACCAGGCGCAATGCGGCGAATACGGTGGCGGGCACACGTTGGCTTTCTTCCGCACGCGCCTCGCCAAGGCAGTCGAGCACGCTTTGGACGGGCACCTCCATTCGATCAAGCAGAGTTGCGGGCGTTTCGCGCAACGACACCGTCAATGCTTGCCATTGACGCATCGTGCTGTCTGCGGCGCAGGCCATGCTGCCCAGTCGCGCATGGCCATACGCCTGTGCGGATCCACACAGGCGATGCAACTGTTGCTGCAGGATTGATCGCACGGTCGCGTCCGAAGGCGCCCCTGCGAAGGCGGCCCATGCCCGGCTAAGAGACTCCTGCTTCTCGCCGAGAGATCTCGCGTAGCGCGCACGCAACAACTCGAAATGTTCGCCGGATTCGTTCATTGGCTTGCGCCCCCTCGGCACGGACGGCTGTCATCTTGCGCGCCCGAACGACGTCGCGCGACCCGGTTCACGAACTTTTACCTCACCGCATGACGGCGTCATGCTTCCATATGTATGGTTATGGCGTCGCGGATGCGCACCCCCACTCGAGGAGATTTTCATGAGCGAATTGACCAACCAGGTTCTCGGTCATCTGGACCCTGCCAGCGTTGAAGCAATCGCAGCCCAGCTTGGCATCGACCCGGCGCAGGCGCAGGCGGCTATCCAGCAAGCGGTACCGCTGGTCGTTGGCGGCCTCGCCAAGAACGCATCGACCTATGCCGGCGCGGAGGCCCTGCACACGGCGACAGCGGATCACGCCGGCATGGATATCGGCTCGATCCTCGGCAGCGTGCTCGGTGGCGGTGGAGGCGGTGGCGCGATACTCGGTCACGTCTTCGGCAATCGTCAGGATCAAGCTGCGCAAAACCTCGGCCAGGCGAGCGGCATCGGCACGCAGGTGGCCGGTCAACTCATGAGCATGCTCGCGCCGATCATCATGAGCGTGCTGGCGAACCGCACCCGGAATCAGGGGCTCGGCGCCGGCGGGCTCGGCGGCATGCTCGGTCAGGAATTGCAGAATCTCGGTCAGAGTGGCCACGGCGGCCTGCTCACCTCGGTGCTCGATCAGGACGGGGACGGTCAGCTCGGCCTCAGCGATCTGCTCAAGGCGGGTTCGAAGTTCTTCGGCCAGCGCACCGCCTGACCCACCGTCCGCGGAAATGACTTCAGTCGTGATGCGGCTAGAGCATCGCGACTGAAGTCGCTCCCACAATTTGTTGGTCGGCGCACTATCTTGATTGTCTTGCGCAACGCTGCGCGTCGAACGCAACGCCTCAGTGCAACCACTGCCATTGCACGCCGAGCATCAGCGTGCGGTCCGGCGCCGACTCGAAGTAGCGTCCGTTCGCGTCATTGACGATGACTGAGCCTGCGTACGCACGATCGAACAGGTTGTCGATGCGCGCGAACGTGCGTACATGGCCCGACGACATGTCGAAGCCGTAACCGATATCGGCGGCGGCGACAAAATATGCGGGCGCGGCATCGGTGCCGAGATCGTTGACAGTGACCTCGCTCACGTAGTCGCCCTGCAACGACGCGCGCCAACCCCGTTCCTGGCCCCAGCGCAGCGCCACGTGCAGGTCGTTGTTGGGAATACCGGGAATGCGCGCGCCGGCGGCAACCGGCGTGTTGGGTGTGGTGCACGGCGCGCCACGGCAGGTCAGAAACGGCGAGCGAAACGTCGCATCGAGCCACGTGTAGGCGAACTGCAGTTGCCACTCGTTGGCGAGGCGCATCGACACCGCGGCTTCGGCGCCATCGCGGCGCGCCTTGCCGATGTTCTGGTAGGTCGTTCGCCCACCCGCATTGGTCGCCACGGCGAGTTCGTCGCGCGTATCGGCACGGAACACTGCGACGTTCGCTTCAATGCCCTGCGCCGGACGCAGCTTGAGCCCGAGTTCGCGATTGCGGCTGTGCGACGGCGTCAGTCCTAACGCGAGACCGGCACCGCCATCGGCGCGATAACCGAGCTCGTTGAACGTCGGCGTCTCGAAACCCTTGCCATAGGATGCATACGCATTCGCCCAACTTGCAGCGCGCCAGAGCAGAGCGGCGACCGGCGTCGTCGCACCGTAGTCGACGCGACCGCTGTCGTTCGGATTCGTCGGGGTGATGTAGTGATCGACGGAATCGAATTTCACATCGCTGTGACGCAGACCCACGCTCAACGACCAGGCCTCGGCGAAGCGCCAGCTCGCCTGCACGTACTGGTCGAAGTCGCTGACGGTGTCGTCCTCGTCGCGACGCAACTTGCCGCGTTGCCCAAGCGTGCTGCCGACGAAATTCTCGTACCCCTGACGCGCCTGTTGCTGGCGATCCCATGCAACACCGGCTGCAACCTCGAACGGTCGCCCACGCAATTCGCCGCGATATGTCCAGCGCGCATCGCTGCCGCCGTAATCGCTGCCCAGATCGACGACGCCACCAGCGTGCAGTGGATTGGCCTGCGTCGAGACCGGCACCGAGAGGAACTGCGTGATGTCTCTCTGTCCGTAATAGCCGAGTACGCGCAGGGAATTGCCACCGCCCAGATCCTGATCGTAAATCGCACCACCCTGGTTCTGATGCACGCTCTTGCGCGTATCGAACTGCAGCGCGGACGCAGTGACCTGGGTTGGGTCGGCATCGAACTGCGCATGCGTCAGCCCGAGCGGGTCCTGCGCACTCGGCAACGTGAGCGTGTTCACCAGCAGGGTCAGCTTGCCGCTGTCGCCGATCTTGAAACCAAGCTTCGCATTGCCCGATTCGCGCTTCGCTTCACTGTGATCGCGATAGCCATCCGTCTGGAAATGGGTGACGTCGAGGTTATAGTCGACCGGCCCCGACACGCCGCGCGCATTCGCACTCGCGCGCCAGGTGCCGTAACTGGCGCCAGCGATACCCAGATCGACTTCCGGCGGCTCGGAGCCATCGGCGGTGAAGACCTGGATCACGCCGCCCGAGGAATTGCCGTACAAGGCCGAGAACGGCCCGCGAAGCACTTCAATGCGTTCGGCCGAATCGAGATTGAAATGCGACACCTGACCTTGTCCATCCGGCATCGTCGCTGGAATGCCGTCGGTATACAGGCGCACGCCACGCACGCCGAAAGTCGAACGTGCGCCGAAACCGCGTATCGAAATTTGTTCGTCCTGCGCGTAGTTCTGACGATCGCGCGCGAGCAGCCCGGGAATGCCGCTCAGGTATTCGGACGGATTTACGCCCAATGTGTCTGGCGTATCGTCGATGTTGACGACGTCGATGGACGCCGGCACATCGAATGCAGGCTGCTCGGTCCGCGTCGCGGTCACCACCACTGCCGGCAGATCAACGCCCTTGTCTGCGGCATCGCTGGCTGTTGCCGTTGCACCGACACAAATGCCGCACGCGACGAGCACGTGTCGAATAACGCGCACGATCGTTGCCGGCGCGGGGTTCCGCAGCGTTGCGTACATCAAGGCGTTACGGGTCGTGGACGGGCGCGCATGGTACCCGTTGTGGCGAGCGAAGGCGCAGGATCTGCGCAACCTCGCCCCCATGTCAAACCGCTGTCGGCTCGAATTCCAACGCTGCCGAATTCATGCAGTAGCGGTTGTGCGTCGGCGCCGGACCATCCGGAAACACGTGGCCGAGATGGCTGTCGCATCGCGCACAGCGGCTCTCGACGCGTACCATGCCATGGCTGATGTCGCGGATTTCGCGCACATGCGCCGGATCGAACGGCGCGTAGAAGCTCGGCCAGCCGGTACCGGATTCGAACTTCGTCACCGAGCGGAACAATGGCAAACCGCACAGGCGGCAGTTGAAGACGCCTTCGCCGTGCTCGTCGAGCAGACCACCGCAGAACGGATGTTCGGTGCCGCTGTTGAGGAGCACGCGACGTTCCTCCGGCGTGAGGCGCGCGGCGAGACGGTCACGCTCCTCCGCGGACAATGGCGTGAGGTCGCAACCGCTAACCGAAACGATCGCGGCATTGTCGGTCGGAACTGAGATCATGGGTCGGATTCCTGTGAAGTGATGCTTCGCGGTGCAGGCCGCTCGCCGGTTTCAAAAGATTGAATCAACGCTTCAGTTGCCCGGCGAATTGCTTGCGCAGCTTGGCGACTTTCGGCGCGGCGACCGCGGCGATATATCCCTGCTCGGGATGCAGCTCCGCATAGTTCTGATGGTAGGTCTCGGCAACGTGGAACGTCTCCAGCGGCACCAGCTCGGTCGCGATGGGTGCGCTGAATACGTTTGCAGCATCCAGCTGCCGGATATACGCAGCAGCGACTTCGCGTTGGCGATCGTTTTCAAAGAAGATCGCGGACCGATACTGACGGCCCTGATCATTGCCCTGGCGATCGACCTGAGTCGGATCGTGGGCGACCGCGAAGAACACCTTCAGCAACTGGCCATAGCTGATCTCCTGCGGATCGAACTCAACCGAAACCACCTCCGCATGCGCGGTGGTGCCGCTGCATACGCGATCGTAGTTCGCGCTGGCTGCGCTGCCGCCGCTGTAGCCGGAGGTCACGCTGACGACGCCCTGCAGTTCGCGGAACACGGCTTCGACGCACCAGAAACAGCCGCCAGCGAGCACCGCGGTTTCACGCTGCACAGCGGGGTTGGCGACCGGATCGAAGGCCGCATCGGGGAATTGCGAGCGCTCAACCGCAAGGCTCGCGCCGGGGATATCGCAGACTTCATTCATGAAAGGCTCCTGATGGCGGATGCGTGCTGCGCTGGCCGGATGGATCGTGGCCACGCGCGGGTTTTCTCTGGACAGGTCGAGAGGGAATGTTCTTTCAAATGGCGTTGTTTGGCGACCGGCGCAAGGGCCATTCGTGCTGGTGATCTGCGCGGGGCCGAAAACAGCCTGTGCGCGGCATGAACCGTCGACGTGTAAAGACGCATTTACGCACTGGACCTGCCACCGTGCATTGGCGACTGCTAGCCTTGGCGCCAATCGTTGGCGTTCGCGCATGGGTATTCGGACGCCTTTATTTGTTCAAAGGATCGATTATGTCGCGTGGGGTTATATGGCGTTGGAAGCTCGCGCTCGCAGTCATCGTGGTGCTGATTCTTGCTGTCATCGGCTGGCGACTATTGTTGCCGCACACCGGCGAGACCACGGGCAGCGGTCCGTCAGGTGGGCAGCGCGGCGGCGCGGGCGGCGGCAACGACGCGCCGATTCCGGTCACCGTGGTGCCTGCGATCAAAGAGGACGTGCCGGTGTACCTGACCGCACTCGGTACAGTGCAGGCCCTGAATACGGTGACCGTAAATGCGCAGGTCAGCGGCCAGCTAAAGGTGCTGCATTTCGCCGAAGGTGAGGAAATCAAACAAGGCGCGCTGATCGCCGAAATCGATGCGCGCACCTTGCAGTCATCGCTCGACCAGGCCGAGGCGAAAAAGAAACAGGATGTCGCTCAACTGACGGCGTCCAAGAGCACGCTCGCGCGCTACGACGAGCTGATGAAAAAGAAATTCGTCTCTGGCCAGGATCTGGAGAATCAGCGCCAGACCGTGCACCAGCAGGAAGCGTTGGTCGCAGCGGACGAAGCGGCCGCATCGAGTGCGCGCACGCAACTGAGCTATACGCGCATCACTGCGCCGATCACCGGCGTCGCCGGCATACGCCAGATCGACGTCGGCAACCTGGTCAGCGCTAACGGCAGCACAATCGTCACCCTCACCCAGGTGCATCCGATCAACATCATCTTCACTCTGCCGGAACAGAACCTGGCGCAGGTGCGCGCCGGCCAGATGGCGAAACCACTGCCAGTCAGCGCGCTCGATCGCACCGACGCGCACGTGCTGACAAGCGGCACGCTCGCTGTGATCGACAACCAGATCGACACTGCCACCGGCACGTTCAAGTTGAAATCCGAATTCCAGAATGCCGACAACGCGCTGTGGCCCGGTCAGTTCGTCAATGTGCGCCTGCAGGTGAATACGATAACGGGCGGCATCGTGATCCCGGCAACCGCGATGCAGCGCGGGCCGGACGGCAATTACGTCTACATGCTGCAGGCGGACAACACGGTCGCGATGAAACCGGTTACGGCGGGTGGCGATGCCGGCAACAACAATGTTCTGGTCGCCACAGGTGTTGCAGCCGGCGATCGCGTCGTCACCGAAGGCCAGTTCCGCCTCAAGCCCGGCAGCAAGGTGCAGCCACTAGCGCCCGGCGAAACACCGGCGCCACCGAGCGCCGCTGATCTGGCGAAGGCCAAGGATGCAGGCCGCCACGGCGGCGGACGGCACGGCGGCTGATGCGTCGCTTTTGCAGCAGCGCGACACACCGTCACAGGACCAGACCGTGAGCTTCTCATCCATTTTCATCCAGCGTCCGATCGCGACTTCTTTGCTGATGGTCGCGCTGCTCATGCTCGGGGGCATGGGCTATCGCGCGTTGCCGGTCGCCGCATTGCCCGACATCGACTCGCCGAGCCTGGTCGTCACCACGCAATATCCCGGCGCCAGCGCTTCGACGATGGCGGCGCTGATCACGACGCCGCTGGAGCGCCAGTTCGGTCAGATATCCGGCATCACCACAATGAGTTCGGACAGTTCGGCCGGCCTGTCGACGATCATTGTCGAGTTCGACCACAAGCGCGACATCGACGCGGCCGGACAGGACGTGCAGTCGGCGATCAATGCCGCGCGCGGCACGTTGCCGAACAACCTGCCGTATCCGCCGGTGTACAACAAGGTCAATCCGGCCGATGCGCCGATCATGACCTTGATGCTGACGTCCGACTCGCGTCCGTTGCGCGACGTCAACGATTACGCCGACAGCATCATCGCGCAGCGGCTGTCGCAAATCAGCGGTGTCGGCCTCGTGAGCATCGCCGGCAACGTGCGTCCCGCGGTGCGCGTGCAGGTAAATCCAGCGCAGCTCGCCGGCCTCGGCCTGACCATGGAAGATGTGCGTTCTTCGCTGACGCAGGCCAACGTCAATGCGCCGAAGGGCAGCCTCAACGGCACCGTGCAGAGTTTCAGCATCGGCACCAACGACCAGCTCAACAACGCGGACGACTACCGTTCCACGATCATCAGCTACAAGAACGGCGCGCCGGTACACCTGAGCGACATTGCCGAAGTCATCGACGGTGTCGAGAACGATCAGCTTGCCGCGTGGGCGAACAGCAAGCCGGCCGTGCTGCTCGACATCCGCCGCCAGCCGAGCGCGAACATCGTGCAGACGGTCGCCGATATCCAGGCGCAACTGGCGGGTCTGCGCGCATTGCTGCCTGCCGATGTGCACCTGCAGGTGTTCTCCGATCGCACGCTGACGATCCGCGCCTCGGTCGCCGATGTCGAATTCACGCTCGGCCTCACCGTGCTGCTGGTCATTGCGGTGATCTTCGTGTTCCTGCGTCGGCTTTGGGCGACGATAATTCCGAGCGTGGCGGTGCCGCTGTCCCTGTTTGGCACGTTTGGCGTGATGGCATTCGCGGGCTTCTCGCTCGACAACCTCTCGCTGATGGCGCTGACCGTCGCCACCGGTTTCGTC
>JBBRZD010000021.1:0-18349 GCA_038237055.1 Lysobacterales bacterium
GACAACGCGTCGTTGACCTGCCAGGTATCCTGCAGGAATACGCCCCACTGCTGGTATTTCCAGCGCGCAGCAACGTCGTTGATGCTCAGGCCGGCGGCCGGACGATAGAGGTCGAACTGGCGATAGTTTCCAGCCGCGAAATTGTCCAGGCCCCAGAACTGGTAAGCACCGAACTGGGTGCGGCCGAACAGATTGTAGATATCGCTGCTGGCGTAATCGAAGCCACCCTTGATCGAATGATCGCCGATCGTATACGTGCCAGCGAAGAAGCCATTCCAGCCCTTCACGTTGATCGCGTTGTAGTGACTGAACTGATCCTCACCGAGGTTGATCGTCGGTCCCGTGCCGTCTTGGCCAAGCCGAATCTGCACCTGCGGCTGCTGAGTCGTGGCGGAACGATTCTGGTCGAACGTCGTGCGCGAAATCGTCGTCTCGGTGGAGAAGTTGTCGCTCCAGTCGTCGAACACGTGCAGGACCGCACTCTTTGTCGTGCTGTCCTTGAAGTAGTAGTAGCTGCTGAGGCCAACGGATGTCGCGTTGTTGCCCTGGACGATCGGCTGGAAATCCTTCGTACGCTGGAAGCTGAAATTCGCGCGATGGTTGTCGCTGATGTTCCAGTCAATTTTGGCCAGCACACGCTTGTCGGTCTGGTCGCCCGCGGCGGTACCGAAGGTGCCCGGCGTCAGCCCGAGGTTGTGCGCGATGTCGATCGCGCGCTGCAGGTCGGACGGCGCGATCTGGTTGCTGGTCGACGTCGTTAGCGACGGATTCAGGCCGTTGGCGGCGTCAGCGCCGACCTCAGTGGTCTTCTGATCCTCGTAGGAAAGGAAGAAGAACAACTTGTCCTTGATGATCGGACCACCCAAGGTTACCCCTGCGGTGCGATCGATTGCGTAGCCCTTGTAGTCATAGAACTGATTGTCGCTCGGCAACCAGCCTGCTTCGCCCACCAGCTTGTGCGCATTGCGGTAGGCGTAATACGCCGAACCGTGGAAATCGTTGGTGCCGCTCTTGGTCACCGCGTTGATGCTGGCGCCGACCGTGTCCGAGCTGACGTCGAAGTTCGCCGTCGAGAGGTTGTATTCCTCGATCGTGTCGACCGAAACCGGCGAGCCGACATAGGGCATGCCATTCGAGTTGAGGCCGAACGGATCACCGACATTGACGGAGTCGACGCTGATTCGGTTGAAGCGGCTGTTCTGGCCATTCGCCGACATTGAGCCATCGCCGCGATCGCTGACGACGATGCGCGGGTCGAGTCGTGCAATATCCTGGATCGAGCGGCTCGGCGCAGGCGCGTTCTTGAGGTCGCGACCGGAGATGTTCGTACTCAGGCCCTTGTTGTCGGACTGGAAGACCGAACTCGGCGCTACCGCGGTGACGACGATGCCTTCCAGCGTCTGCGCACTGGCGGCGGCGACAGTCAGGTTCAGCGTAGTTTCTTCAGCGAGCTTGAGGTACACGTCAGGCTGATCGGCGTTTTCGCCATGATCGCCGGACGCCTTGACCTCGAACGGGCCGCCAACGCGCAAACCCTGCGCGGCGTAGCGACCATTCGCGTCCGTAACGACGGTGCGCGACGAACCCGACGGCACGTGGATTATTTCGACGGTCGCGCCAGCAACCGGCTTGCCGCCAGCGTCAACGACGCGGCCGCTCAATGAAGATGACGTGTTCTGCGCGAACGCCGTCGTTGCCGCGAAAAGTGAACCGATGACCCACGGCAATAGCCGCATGCGGAGTTGATTGTTCATTGCGTCGCCCTTGATCACGTCGTCGATGGATTTCAGAAACGCAAACCGCAAAATGCCGGCATCACCCCATTCCCCAGAGCGGTTGCGACTACGGTTTGGTTGTGCACCTGTTTCAGGCTCCGCGCTGCGAGCATCGGGGGTCAGAAATGGTTAACGCCAGTTTAACAGCGTTTCGTGACGGATTTGTAACGTCCGCTCCTTGTACCGCGACGCGTCAAATTTTCCGCGCGCCCTCGACGTAGCGAGTGCGCTTGATCGCACGCAACTGATGCAGATCGAGTCGGACCAAGCCATCCACGCAGCCTCCGAAAGCCGGATCGACACCGAAATCGAGAAAGCGCACGCCAGCCGGCTCGCACAGGTCCGCATATTGGCGATAAAGCACCGGCAACTGCGCACCGAGCGTGGTCAGCTGCTCGCGCAGGATCTTCAAGCCGTCGCCGATCGAACGCCCGCTCCACGCGGCCGCGGCGGCTGTCTCAACCGGAGACGAGATGACAAACGGATTGCGCGCCCGCACGAAATGATCGTCATCGCAGAAATAGTGTCGGTGATAATGGACGATCCACTCGCGCGCCTGCGTCGGCAGAGTCGCGCTAAGGCTGACCGGGCCGATCAGGTAGCGGATATGCGGCTGGCTGCGCAAGTACGCGCCAATGCCTTGCCACAAATAGTCGAGGCTGCGCGACCCCCAATAGGCCGGCTGCACAAAACTGCGGCCGAGTTCGACAGATTCAGGCAGGAAGGTCTGCGCGGCCGGCGCATAGTTGAACAGACTCGCTGAGTACAATCCGCCCAGACCGCGCTCCTGCAGAATGTCGCGCGCTTCGCCAAGCCGATAAGCACCGACGATCGCGAGCGCTGTCTCGTCCCACAACACCAGATGGCGGTAGTAGGCGTCGTAGCGATCGAGGTCGCGGCGTGCGCCGGTACCTTCACCAACGCGACGAAACGCCAGTTCGCGCAGCCGGCCGATCTCGCGCAGCGCCGGGCAATCAGGCTGCGCATTCAGCAGCAGAATCTGCTTGCCATCATTGGTCTGGCCGAGCACCTGGGCTTCGCGCAAAGCGTTGCGCACGCGCAGCGGCGATTCTGGATGCGCCACCGCAGCCGATGTGGGGAACACGGTCGGGCGCCGGCGCGACAAGCGGTATACGTGCTGGCGCATATCTTGCGCGATCTGTTCCGGCTTGGTGGTTGCACTGGTCAACGCCGCCGCAGAAACGATTTCGCCGACCTGGAACCCGATGCGCGCGTTTTCCGCGCCGAAGATTTCGCGTGCCAGCAGCAACGACGACAGCGACTTGGCCAGCATCGATACGCCGTAGAACATCGGCGAATTCTGTGCCGCGATATGGACTGGCAAGACCGGCGCGTCGGTCTTCAGGGCAAGCCGTGCGAAGCCGGCCGACCAGGTCGTATCTCGCACGCCCTGCGGGCGCATGCGCGACACCTCGCCAGCCGGGAACACGATGACCGCCTCGTCCCGCGCAAGCGAGCGATACGCTTCGCGCGCCCCACCCAGCGCGCTGCCACTGCTGAACACCGGTAACGGCAGCAGCAACGGCGACAAGGGTTCCAGCTTCATCAGCACGTCGTTGGCAAGCACCTTCACATCACGCCGAACGGAACCGACCAAGTTGATCAAGGCCAACGCATCGAGCGCACCCAGCGGGTGATTCGCAACGATCACCACACGACCCTCGACCGGGATGTTTTCGCGATCGGTATTGGCAACGCTGTAGCTGATCTTCAGGTATTCGAGAACCCTCTCGACAAAATCAAAGCCGGTGCTCGATTCGGCATAAGCCAGAACGGCATTGATCTGCTCTTCGCAAGCGATTCGACGCAGCAGGCCAACCAGGGGCTGCGAGAGGCTGCGCGCTGTTCCCGCGGCAAAGCGCGGAAATCTTTCGTAGAAGCTGCGTTCGACGCTGATCAAGGCGCACCTCGGATAATGGCGCAGTCAAGCTAGCGCTCGCTTGTTACAAATCGTGTGGCCGGCCGACTTATTGGGGACTCGCGCGTCATCGGAGCGCGCAGCTTACTGCTATGCGTGCAAGGATTCAGGCAGCAGGCCACGCAAAGGCCCGTACCTACGTCAGGTCAACCCGGCGAGCTTGACGTAGGCGACGACGCCATCGAGAAACATCTGCACCGACAATGCGACCAGCAGCATGCCAGTCAGTCGTTCTATCGCGGTGAGCACGCTTTCGCCGAGCCAGCGGAACAGATACGTCGCCGAAAGCAGAATCAGGGCGGTCGCGAACCAGGCAACGAACAGCGCCACGCTCCAGTCGACCGTCCGGCCCGGATTGCTGTTCGCGATCAGCATGACCGCCGCCATTGCCGAAGGGCCGGCCACGCCCGGTATCGCCATCGGCACGATGAAGGGCTCGGCGTTGCCATCGTCGCCGAAAATGCCGTCCATTGGCGGAAAGATCATGCGCAAGCCGATGATGAACAGCACGATGCCGCCGGCGATGCTGACCGACTGCTGCTTGAGCTGCAGCAAGGTCAGCATGGTTTGACCGCACAACAGGAATACGAACAGAACCACGAGAGCGATCAGCAATTCACGCACGAGCACTAAGCGACGGCGTTCGGGCGCGACTTTTTTGAGCAGCCCCATGAAAAATGGGATGTTGCCGAGCGGGTCCAGAATCAGGAACAACAGGATGCCTGCCGACACGGTACTCATCGCGGGTTCCACGTTGCCTCCAGACGAATGCCCAGGCAGTTGTTCATGCCGCGTTCTCGCGCAGGTCGAGGATTGCACCACGCAAATGTCGCGCAGAGGGACCAAGCAGACCTGTGATGGCGCCCGCTGCGAAAGCCGGGTCAGGATGCTCCAGCGTATTCTCACCATAGTAGGCCGCGCGGCGCAGCGCGGTGCGCATCGGGCCTGGCAGCATTGCGTGCGTGCGCACGCTCGAGCTTTCGGTTTCCTGATGCACGATCGAAGCAAGCCCGCGCAGCGCATGTTTGGCAACGCCGTAGCCACCCCAGTACGCCTTGCCGACGCGCGCGAGATCATCGAACACGAACACGATGGCGGCATCATCCGCGCTGCGCATCAGCGGCAGGCAGGCCTGGGTCAGCAGAAATGGCGCGGTCACGTTGACCTGCTGCGTCCGCGTCCATTCTTCCGGCGTCTGCTGGTCGAACGGCTGCAAGGTGTCGAACTGAGCGGCCGCGTGCACGAGGCCGTCCAGACGTCCAAACTCGCGCTCGATCGCGGACGCGAGTTCGGCGTAGTCCTTCGGCGTCGCACCGGCCAGATCCATCGGATACAACGCCGGCTTCGGCGCGCCCAATGCAACGACTTCATCGTAGATCGCTTCGAGCGCGCGAACCTTGCGTCCCAGCAGAACGACCGTTGCGCCAGTCGATGCAGCGGCCAGCGATGTTGCACGGCCAAGGCCGCCTGTGGCACCGGTGATCAGCACGACTCGGTCGCGCAGCGATTCCTCAGCAGGGGCGAGGACGCCGTCCGCCGGGCGCATCAACTCGAACATGCTTCAGGCCTTCTGCGTGTCCTGGACCAGACGTTCCAGTTCACCCGATTCGTACAGTTCAAGCGCAATGTCGCAACCGCCGATCAGCTCGCCATGGATGAATAGCTGCGGAAAGGTCGGCCAGTTCGAGTAACGCGGCAGATTCGCGCGCACTTCAGGATCTTCCAGCACGTTGACCGAATGGTAGTTCGCGCCGACGGCCTTGAGTGCCTGCGATGTGCGGCTGGAAAAACCGCACATTGGAAATTGCGGCGTACCTTTCATGAAAAGCACGATCGGATGTGAGTCGAGGGTACCCTTGATGCGTTCGATGACGTCCATTGCTGAGCTGATGCCTTGCGTGACCGCGATGCTGCGTGGAATGGCGAAGTTTAGCAGTTCGCATGCCCTGGGCCGAATACGGCGATTCCACGCGGCACGCGGGCGCATGAACCCAGGAAAACGGGAATCATGGAATCGGAGCCGACGTTTTATGCATCCTGATAGACTTGAAAACCCCTACCCCATCGGCAAGGACAGTCTCATGGCGATCGAACTCCCCGCGCTTCCCTGGGCGCGCGACGCGCTGGCTCCGCACATTTCGGCGGAAACCATCGACTACCACTACGGCAAGCATCATCAGGCTTATGTGATCAATCTGAATAATCAGATCAAGGGCACCGAGTTCGAGAACATGTCTCTCGAAGACATCATCAGGAAATCCAGCGGTGGCATGTTCAACAACGCCGCACAGGTCTGGAATCACACATTTTACTGGAGCTGCCTGAAACCCAACGGCGGCGGCGAACCAAGTGGCCGCCTGGCCGACGCGATCACCAAGGCGTTCGGCGGTTTCGCGCAATTCAAGGAAGAGTTCACCAAGACCAGCGTCGGCACGTTCGGCTCCGGCTGGGGTTGGCTGGTGCAGCGTCCCGATGGGGGACTCGCGCTGGCGAGCACCTCGAACGCGGGCACGCCGATCACGGGTGCGGACAAGCCGCTGCTGACCTGCGACGTGTGGGAACACGCCTACTACATCGACTACCGCAATGCGCGACCGAAGTATCTGGAAGCGTTCTGGAGCTTGGTGAATTGGGAGTTCGCGGCGAGCCAGATGACCTGACCGACCTTCGCTGATGCAAACAAAAAGACCGCCTCCGGGCGGCCTTTTCGTTTTCGCGATCAGCATGTTGTCAGAGCGCCGCAAGCACCGGATCAACCTGTGTTTCACGACCGAGCGCCTTGCCTATGCGCGCGAGACGCTCGCGCAGCTGGCTCGGATCGTCGGCGCACACGGTCGCGTGGCCAACTTTGCGCCCTTCGCGCGCATCCTTGCCGTAGTCATGCCAGTGGGCGCCCGCTTCACTCAAGACGGCGGCAGCGGCCGGCAATTCGCCGATCCAGTTCAGCATCACACTGAGACCGCGCGCCGAGGTATCGCCAAGAGGAAGTCCGAGCACCGCGCGCAAATGGTTCTCGAACTGACTGCACACCGCTCCTTCGATCGTCCAGTGACCGGAGTTGTGCACCCGCGGCGCAATCTCGTTGCCAAGCAGATGTCCGTCGTGATCGAACAGCTCCAACGCAAAGGTGCCAACGTAATCGAGGCGCTCGGCCAAGGCGCGCGCATGCGCTACCGCGGCGCGTTCAAGCGCTTGCGTGTCTGGCGCAGGCGCGAGACTGGCGGCCAGGATGCCGCTCGCATGCCAGTTGCGGGTCAACGGATAGTGGCGGAATTCGCCATTGCGCGAACGCACTGCAATCACGGACAGCTCACGCGTGAACGGCACAAACGCTTCGAGGATCAACGGCGCGCTACCGAGCATGTTCCACGCAGCCTCAGCGTCTTCGCGCTTGCGCAAAACCATCTGACCCTTGCCGTCATAACCGAGGCGACGCGTCTTCAGCACGGCAGGCAACCCGATGGCCGTGACTGCGGCATCGAGATCGGCACGGCTGTCGACCGCCGCGAACGCGGGTGTATCCAGCCCGATCTCGCGGAACAACGTCTTTTCCGCGAGCCTGTCCTGTGAGATCGCCAACGCGCGAGGATTCGGAAATACATGCGTATGTTCGGTCAACCATTGTGCGGTTTCAGCCGGAACATTCTCGAAATCGAAGGTCGCCACATCGATGCGCCGCGCAAAATCCGCCAGCGCGTCAAAGTCTCGCCAGTCCGCACGCAACAGCGGAGCTACCTGCCCGGCGCAGGCATCTTCCGCGCTATCGACTACGAGGAAGTTCAGACCTAGCGGCGCGCCAGCAAGAGCGAGCATGCGGGCCAATTGACCGCCGCCCAGAATGCCGACCGTGCTCATGCGCTCGCGCCAGGATCGGCCTTGGCCAGCACCGCCTCGGTTTGCTCGCGGCGAAAAGCATCGAGTCGCAGAGCCAACGCCGCATCGGTCGTCGCCAACATTGCCGCAGCGAACAGGGCCGCGTTGACTGCGCCGGCACGGCCGATCGCGAATGTCGCGACGGGAATCCCCGCTGGCATCTGCACAATCGAAAGCAGCGAATCGAGTCCGTTCAAGGCATGCGATTGAACCGGCACGCCGAAGATCGGCAGGCGCGTCTTCGCGGCAAGCATGCCTGGCAGGTGCGCAGCGCCACCAGCGCCGGCGATGATCGCGGCCAATCCGCGTTCGACCGCAGTGTGCGCATAGTCGAACAACAAATCGGGTGTGCGGTGTGCCGAAACGACGCGCGCCTCGTGCGGGATGCCCAGCCGCTCCAGTATTTCCACCGCGTGGCGCATCGTTTCCCAGTCTGACTGGGAGCCCATCACGACACCGACCCGCGGCTGTCCGGACGTATTTTCCATCGTGGCCGTCATGCGAATAAATCGTTATTGTACGCGTATTCCGCCGCTCACTAGCCGGCCAAAACGAAGCACCCTCGATGGACAAACGCCTGCTCGACATCCTCTGCTGCCCGGTGACGAAGTCGCCCCTGCGAATGCTTGCCGACTCCGAACTTGCCGCTCTTAATCGCGCCATTCACGCCAAAAATATCGTCAGCGCGAATGGCGTAGCTGTTTCGGACTCAGTGGCTGGCGGTCTGATTACCCGCGACGGCCGCAACATTTACCGGCTCGATGATGACATCCCGGTGATGCTTGCCGATGAAGCCATTGCTTGCGCACAGATCGTGGACTTTCCTCGCCCTTGAACGCGATCCGACCAAGAGCGTGATGCAGGTCACACTCTGGCCGCGGACCGGGCTTATGATGAGTCTTGAACTTGAATTGATGAACGCAGCGCTTGCTGGCGCATCCCGGAATCACCCATGACCGCACCAAAAGACACTCCGAACGTCGTCGACTTGCAAAAACGTCAGGCAGTAGCTACGACTCCTGATCGCCTTGGCGACCTCATCAAGCTTGTGCGCGGCATTGCGTTGAAACGCATCAACGCCTTGGTCGGCACTTTGTTCGAGAACGTCGACGACGCCTTGTTTGATCTTGCTGAACGCGCCGGCAGCAACGCAATCCAGACTGAATTTTTCGACGGCATGCGCGAAGTGCGCAAGAAACGTCAGCTGGTCGAGCGTTTGTTCCAGGAACACGCGACCAAAGCGTTCAGCGAATTTGCAGATGGCAAGTTGAAGCCGGCAAAGCCGGAAATCGCAGCGCAGGGCGCCGGCGGCTTGGCGCTGGTCGACGATATCGAGCTGGAGGAATCGCTTGCCGTTACCAGCATGGTTGCGAAGGCGGAGAATCGCCTGCAACGTTCCCTCTATCAGGTCAACCAGCGCTTGGCCGTCATCATCGGCGGTGGCAAGGTCGACGACGCAACCAATCCGGTCGGCCCTGCCGTGCTCTGCAACGCATTCCGAGTCGCGATCCGCGAATTCGACGTCAACGTGCAGGTCAAGCTGATCATCTACAAGCTGTTCGACCGCTATGTGATGGCGGCTCTCGAACCGGTTTACGAAGAGGTCAATGTCGAGTTGATTCGTGCCGGCGTCTTGCCGCAAGTGCGCCACACGATGCCGCACGGTGGTCGCCCCATGCCGGCTGGCAACTTGGTGGAGCAACGCGGTGCACCTGGGACATCCTATTCAAATCAGGGCGCAACGACGTACCACGATCCAGCCGCCAACGCGCTGCAAGCGGAGATTTACAACACCGTCCGCTCGCTGCTGGCCAATCGCCATGCGAGCGAAGACTACGTTTCTGCGGGCGGTGATTCCGGCAATGCCGCGGGGCTCGGTTTGCCGGGCCTGAGTCCCACCGATCTGCTCAGCGCCCTGACAATTCTGCAAAGCCAGTCGATGGCCATGCAAGCCAAGGCCGAAAGCGTCTCCGACGCCGCGCAGGCGGTGCAGCAAATCAAGCGTGAATTGCTTGATCAAGTCAGTAAATTTTCCGACGGCGCCAGGGAACGCCGCGTCTCCAACGCAGACGAAGATACGATCGATCTTGTCGGCATGCTGTTTGAATACATCCTGCAAGATCGCAATCTGCCGGCGCAGATGCAGGCATTGTTCGGTCGCCTGCAGATTCCGTATCTCAAGGTCGCGATTCTCGACAAGCACTTGTTCGCGCAAAAATCGCATCCGGCTCGGCGCCTGCTCGACGCGCTCGCCGAAGCGGGCAAGAGCTGGTCCGAGGAATCGGACCGCGATCAACGACTGTACGAACGCATCAAGACGGTGGTCGAAACCGTCCTGCGCGATTTCGATGATGACGTCGGCGTATTCGACCGTGAGCTGACTGCGTTTGCCGAGTTCATCGAGCAACACCAGAAGCGTGCCGAGCTCGCCGAGCAACGCGCTGCCGAGGCCACGCGCGGGCGCGAAAAATTGCAGGATGCGCGCCGTACATCGGCGCGTGAAATCCTCCGCCGCATCGATGGCCGCACGTTGCCGCCGATCGTACATACCGTGCTCTCACGGCCGTGGGCGAACTACCTTGTTTTGACCTTGCTGCGCCAAGGCGAAGGCTCGGACGAATGGCGCAACGCGCTGCGTTTCGCTGATGAATTCGTCTGGAGCGCTCAACCGAAAACGACCGATAACGACCATACGCGCCTGCGCGCTCTTCTACCGCAGCTCGAGAAAGCATTGCGTCACGGACTTACCACCGTTGCCTACCACGAAAGCGACGTGACGCAGCTGATGCAGGAGTTGTCGCAATTCTACAAGCGCCTGCTTGATGGCCAGAAAGTCGAGACCAAGACGGCCAAGGAAGTCATCTCCGACAACGCCGCGCCACCTGTACGATCAGACCGCGCGACCACTGAAGGAACTCCCGATGTCGCCCCTCCCGTAACGCAAAGCCCGGTCGAGGAAGTGGTGCTGAGCTCCAGCCCAACGGAGGCTGAGGTCGCGACCGAGATTCTCTCCGAAGACGATGAGCACGTGCGCGCGGTACGTGAACTGAAGGTCGGCACATGGATCGAGTTCGTCGACGAGAGCGACAACCGTGAACGTGCGAAACTTTCGTGGATCAGCCCAATCAGTTCCAAATATCTTTTCGTCAATCGTCGGGGCCTCAAAGTCTGCGACAAGACTGTACAAAGCCTTGCGATCGAGATGCGTCGCGGCACCGCGATCGTGCTGGAAGAGGTCCCGCTGTTTGATCGCGCGCTCGACGCCATCGTTGCACGATTGCGCCACGCCAACGGCGATGCAGGCGCTGCTACGCCACCTGCCGCCACCGGCCCGATTCCAGTTCCAGCTCCGGCGGTAGCGACGTCGCTACCGCCCACGGCGAGTTGAACGCGACAGGTACGCCAAGCTTGCTATCCTGCCCGTCCGACAATCACCGCGAGTAATTCGCACGTGACTATTTCTATCGTTTTGCCGTCGCATGATCTGATCGTGCGCAATGTTCTGTGCGCCCTCGATGAAGACATCGGCAGCGGTGACGTAACCGCCGACCTGCTGCCACCCGCGACACGGGCGAGGGCTCGCGTGATTACGCGAGAGGCTGCCGTGCTGTGTGGGCGCGCATGGTTCGATGAATGTTTTCTGCAGCTTGATGCCGGCACCCGAATCGAATGGCATGCTGCCGATGGCGATCGTGTTTCGGCCGGGGCTCTGCTTTGCCACATCGAAGGCGCTGCGCGGACCCTGGTCTCGGCCGAACGCTCCGCACTGAACTTCCTGCAGATGCTTTCAGGTACCGCTACGGCGACCGCGACGTATGTCGACGCACTGCGCGGCACCCGAACGACGATCCTCGATACGCGCAAAACGCTGCCAGGCCTTCGCTTGGCGCAGAAATATGCGGTTCGCGTTGGCGGCGGCAGCAATCATCGACTCGGCCTCTACGATGCGATCCTGATCAAGGAAAACCATGTGATCGCGGCCGGTTCCATTGCTGCCGCGATCCAGCGCGCGCGAGCGCTGCATCCGGATCTGCTGGTGGAAACCGAGGTGGAGAATTTCTCGGAGCTGCGCGAAGCGCTGGCTGCGGGCGCCGACCGCATCATGCTTGATGAATTCGAATTGGACGAACTCGCGCAGGCCGTGGCTGAAGTGGGGGGTCGTGTGCCGCTGGAAGTTTCAGGTTCGGTCGCGCTCGACCGCGTGCGTGCGATCGCTGAAACCGGCGTCGACTATGTGTCGATCGGCGCGCTTACCAAGCACGTCCATGCAATTGACTTGTCGATGCGCATCGAGCTGGTCGACGGCTAAGCCATGCGGGAGACGATCCCACCGCATGGCCACCGATTCAGATCTTGCCGAGGAAGTGCAGCGCTACAAACGCCGCCAGCGCCAGGGCAATTACGCCGATCACTACCCACAATGCTGACGACGAGCCACTCGCCGCTTTCGCAGGGGCGGCTGCGGCAGGTTCGACGCGCGCGCCGGCCGACTGCTGTTTCGCGTCCATACCGGGCGTGACAAGCAGGAAACGCACCGTATCAAGTCGCAACTCCTCGCCTGGCCTCAGGAGTCCTTTTTCGACTCGCTTGCCATTGACATAGGTGCCGTTTGCCGAGCCCATGTCCTCGACATGCACACCATCGGGCGTCACCTTCAGGCGTGCGTGCTGGCGTGAAACTTCTTCGGCGGGTATCGGAATTTCGCAATCGGGTTGGCGGCCGATCACGGCGTTGTCCGTTACCGCAAACGTTTTGCCAAAAGTAGCGCCAGAAACACCGCGCAGCAGGAACCTCGGCAAAGCCGCTCGCACGCGCGTGCGACCATCGTCGCTGGGCATTTTCGCCACCGGTGCGACCGGCGCGACCACACGCTCGCTAGCGCTCACAGAGCAGCCAACCCGACCGAACAGGAGCAAGTCGCCATCATTGATGACGGCCTGACCGACGATCTGGCGTCCATTGAGGACGGTTGGTGCGTCACCGAGAGGACGCGCCACGGCAGCACCGGCAGCGACGGTAATTTCGCAGTGGTGTGGCGCAATGCCGGGCAAGTCAAGCAAGACGCCGCAATCGGCGGCACTGCCGATGGAAATACTGCCGTCGACCAGTTCGACCCGTGCATGTTCGCCGCCAGGAAAGACCAGTTTCATCGAACCCCCAAAGATCCGCCGACGGCGCCGGCCTCACCCGATTGTAACCGCGTCGGACCGATTTCGCGCTCGTTTGCCCGCAAACCGGTTCTTGTCAACGCCTTACGCACCGATCATGACCACGGCTGTGGTTGTGGCTGCACACTTGCGAGGCATCTCCGGTGTCCCCACACTGTGCAAATGACTGCCACCTGGATTTCCCTGCTCGTCATCGCCGCCGTGGTATGGGCGTGGATGGATGCGCTCGACGCGCGTGAACACGCCATTCGCGCCGGACGCGAACTCTGTCGCGAAGCCGGCGTGCAATGGCTCGACCAGACCGTTTCGCTCAAGCGCTTGCGTCTGGGAATGCGGCAAGGTCTGCCAACCTTCGTGCGTCGATACGGATTTGAAGTCAGCCTCAACGGCAGCGATCGCCATCGCGGCCATCTCGACCTGAACGGGCATCGCCTCGAAGCCTGGAGCCTGCCACTACCGGCGGCAGATACCGATCCGGTTGCAGCGCCGCAGAATCATCTGCGCCTGGTGCAGTAGGGCATCTCGACACTGCAAGCATGCGGCCACCCTTGCGCGCATTGGCGGCCGAGTGGAGTCTATCCAGCACTCACTTGATGACGCGCAGATGCGGGCGCTTCGGCGTTTCATCAGGTTGAGGTGCCGCAGGCGGTGGCTCAGTCGGCGTGTTTTCGGCCGAAAACATCATGCCCTGCCCGTTTTCCTGTGCATACACCGCGAGTACTGCTGCCATCGGCACATGAACTGACTGGCTGACGCCGCCGAAGCGTGCCAGGAAACGCACGTAGTCGTTGTTTACATCGAACTGGGTCACCGCACCCGCAGCGATATTGAGGACGACGCGGCCGTCCTTCGCGGCCCCCGGCGGCACACGCACGCCTTCGATTGCCGCATCCACCAGCAGATAAGGAGTCAGACCGTTGTCACCGATCCATTCGTAGAGCGCCCGTAGCAAGTACGGGCGGTTGGATGTCATCGCACTGGAGGACACGGCGCTACCAAGGCTGTTGCAAAGGCCGTCGAGTTTCCCGGACACCGCTCATGGACGCAATGCTTTCTCGTCGGACGTCAGGCTGCGTGCAAAACCCTGACTGCGGAAGATGCGTTCGCCGTAGTCGACGATAGCCTGTGCCTCGCGAGGCAGTTGCACGCCAAGCGATCCGAGACGCCACACCAACGGCGCCAGCGCACAATCGGCGAGGCTGATTTCCGGACTAAGAAAGAACTTGGAGGCCTTGAACGCGGAGGCGTTCTTGCTGAGGTCGTCCCGCAGCGCCTTGCGTGCGACATCGGCGGCTTTTCCGCCGACCTCGATCTCGTCGACCAAGGTCAACCAGTCGTTTTCCACCCGCACGATCGCAAGACGAAGGCGCGCGCGCGACAGCGGATCGACCGGCATAAGCGGTGGATGCGGATAGCGTTCATCGAGGTATTCGCAGATAACCGACGTGTCGTAAAGCACGAGGTCGCGATCGACCAGGGTCGGCACCGAGTTGTAGGGATTGAGGTCGAGCAGGTCCTCGGGCGGATTGTCGAGGTCGACCAGGACGTGATCGTAGGTCACGCCCTTGGCTGCCAGCGCCATGCGCACGCGGTGGCAATGGACGCAATCGCGCGCCGAATATAGGGTCAAGACAGTACGCGAGCGCTGGTTCAAAGCCATTCTGGAATCCCCCTCCATCCCGGTCGGGGCGAACCCCTGACGCCGCAATGTACTACGCGAGGCCGTCTCGCGCCTAGGCAGTCCGCCGCGCCTCGGTTAAAGGAAGTAAATCGGCGTCCGAACGGTGGTTCCGTACGCGCGCGGCGCAATGGCGAAAACGGGGCAGCTGGCGGGCCAAATGGCCGCCAGCCGGCGTAGTCAGTGCACGTCCTTCCAGAACTCAAGCTTGAGCAGGTAGGCGATGAAGGTGAACAAGGCGAGGTAGAGCAGTACCCAGACCCCCATTGCCTCGCGCTTCAGCGCAGCCGGTTCGCCGACGTATTGCAGGAATGCAGCGAGATCGCTGGCGGTGCGGTCGAACTGCGCCTCATTCTGGCTGCCCGGGCTCTTGATCTCGAGCCTTTCGACTTCCGGGTCGTGGCCTTTCTCGACCGACTTCATCTGCGCGACCTGCATGCCCTGCAATTCCCACAACGGATTGGGCATCGACACGTTCGGGAACACCGTGTTGTTCCAGCCCAGCGGACGCGATGGATCGAGGTAGAACGACTTCAGGTAGTTGTAGATCCAGTCCGAACCCTTGGCTCGCGCTTCCAGCGACAGATCCGGCGGCGCCTTGCCGAACCAGACCGCGGCCTGATCAGCGGGCATGTGGCTGATCGCGTGGTCGCCGATCTTGCCGCCGGTGAACACGAAGTTCTTCTCGACGTCCTTTGGATCGAGCTGCAGATCCTCGGCGATGCGCGAATAGCGCATGTACTGCAGCGAATGACAGCCAGAACAGTAGTTGAAGAACAGGCGCGCACCGCGCTGCATCGCGGCGACATCGTCGAGGCGGATGTTTGCGGGCTCGAGTCCAGCGCCTTCGGACGCGGCGGCGACGCCGATCGTCATCAGGCCAGCGACCAGCAGGGCTGCAAGCTTCATGAACATAGCGGTCCTCGGAGCAGCCGTCATTGGGCCGGCCGTCATTGGGAGTTTGATCGTCGTGGCCTTAGTCATGCGTGGTCACCCGATCCGGTACCGGCTTTGTCTTCTCGAAGCCGAAGTACGTGTAAGCCCAGAGGAACGCGAAGAAGCCAAAGTAGACGAGTGTCCAGAACTGACCGAACGAGTTCTCGATCACGGTCACATTGGCGGCCGCGCCGAACCATTCCGGAATGACTTCGGACGTGATACCCGCCCCCACCGCGCCTAGCATGAAGAACGAGAGCACGAACAGGCCGAGCGCGACCTTGAAGCCGGTGCCGCGATAGCGGATCGATTTCACCTTGCCGCGATCCAGCCACGGCACGAAAAACAGCATGGCGATCGATCCGAACATCGCGATCACTCCAGGCAGCTTGTACGGGATCATGCGCACGATCGCGTAGAACGGCGTGAAGTACCACACCGGCTTGATATGCGTCGGTGTGGCGAGATTGTTCGCCGGAATGAAGTTGTCGTGCTCAAGGAACCAGCCGCCGAAGGTCGGTGCGTAGAAAATGATGAACGCAGCGATCAAAAGGAAGAAGCCGGCACCGAACAGATCCTTCACCGTGTAGTACGGATGAAAGGCGATGCCGTCGAGCGGCGTACCGTCGGGCTTCTTGATCGCTTTGATCTCGACGCCATCCGGATTGTTCGAGCCGACCTCGTGCAGCGCGGCCAGATGCAGAACGACAAGCAGCAGCAGGACGAGCGGCAGTGCGATCACATGCAGCGCGAAGAAGCGGTTCAGCGTCGCGTCGGCCGGCAGGTAGTCGCCCATGATCCATTCAACCAGCGAATCGCCGATCCACGGAATCGCTCCGAACAGCGAAATGATCACCTTGGCGCCCCAGAACGACATGTTGCCCCAAGGCAACACATAGCCCATGAAGGCCTCGGCCATCAGCACCAGGAAGATCAGCATGCCGAGCAGCCAGACCAGTTCACGCGGTTTCTTGAACGAGCCGTACATCACGCCACGGAACATGTGCAGATAGACGACCACGAAGAACAGCGAGGCGCCGGTCGAATGCATGTACCGAATGAGCCAGCCCCAGCTGACGTCGCGCATGATGTACTCGACCGAAGCGAACGCTTCCAGCGCGTTCGGTTTGTAGTTCATCGTCAGGAAGATGCCGGTCAGAATCTGGTTGACCAGCACCAGCATGGCGAGCGAGCCGAAGTAGTACCAGAGATTGAAATTCTTCGGCGCGTAGTAGCCGCTGGTGTGCGAAGACAGGAACGAGAAGATCGGCAGGCGATCCTCGATCCAGTTGACCAGCCCGTTGTTGGATTGAATCCGCGTCATCGAGGTGCCCATTACGCGGTCTCTCCCGGATCTACGCCGATCATGATGTGGGTGTCGTCGATGAATTTGTACTTCGGCACTGAAAGATTCGCCGGTGCCGGGACGCCATTGAAGACGCGACCGGACAAGTCATAACGCGACTTGTGACAGGGGCAAAAGAAGCCACCCTTCCACTCCGGATCGAACGGCTCGGGCTTCAACTCGGGGAAGAAGTCAGGCACGCAGCCAAGATGGGTGCAAATGCCGGTAACGACCAGCCATTCCGGCTTGAGCGAGCGATTGATGTTCTTCGCATACTCGGGCTGCTGCTCGATGTTGTCTGAATTGGGATCCTTCAGGCGCGAATCCTCGCCTGCCAGCGCATCCAGCTGCGCTTTGGTCCGGTTCACCACGAACACGGGCAAGCCGCGCCACGCAAACGTGACCTTCTGGCCCGCTTCAATCTTGCCGATATCGGCGATCACCGGCGCGCCGGCCGACTTCGCCGCCGCACTCGGTTCCCACGACTTGACGAAGGGAATCGCCGCGAGCACGACACCTGCACCGCCGACAACCGCCGTCGTCGCAGTCAGGAATCGACGGCGCCCCTTGTCTACCACAGCATCGTTTGCCATCAGCACTCCGCCGCAAAACTTTCGAAAAAAACGGTTCGCCGCTAATCCCCGCACAGAATGGCGCGGCGAAGGCGGGAAACCGGATAGGGCAAGCCCCAAAATCGTGCTAGTTTAACGAACGGCCATGCACCGCACAATCAAACTGGGTGTGCGAGGTGACCCGGCACGCGCCTTGTCATCGACGCGAACCTGCCCGACCCTTGCGGCGCGATCCTCCCCGTACGCCGTCGCAGCACGATCTGACCCATGCGCACTAGCGATCCCTACAACACGTTCGCCTTCATCGCCCGTTTCGCCGTGATCGGGCTCGCCATCGCCTTTGTGCTGAGCGTGCTCGCGCCGGCCCTGGTCGATCGCCTGCGCGGCACTTCTTCGGGCAGCCGTGCCGCTTCCGCGCACTCTGAAGGCGGGCCTGCGACATCAAGCCGCGGTCCGCTCTCGTATTCTGAAGCTGTCTCGCGCGCCTCGCCGGCAGTCGTCAACATCTACGCAAACAAGGTGACCACGTTCCGCAACATCTACCGGATTCCCGATCCATTGACACAACGTTTGCTTGGCGTGGTGCCCGGACCGCTGATGAAGCGGCAGGAGCAAAGCCTCGGCTCCGGCGTGATCTTCAGCTCGGAGGGCTACGTCCTCACCAACAATCATGTGATCAACGGTGCCGACGATATTCAGGTGCTGCTCGATGATGGCCGCGTGTCGCAGGCTCAGATCATAGGCAGCGATGCCGAAACGGATCTGGCGGTACTTAAGATCGGCGCTACAAATCTGCCCGAGATCGCGGTGCCCGATGATGCGACTGCCGAGGTCGGCGACGTTGTGCTCGCGATCGGCAATCCGGTCGGGCTCGGCAAGACCGTGACCATGGGTATCGTCAGCGCGACCGGGCGCCAGCTGAAGATGTCCGCCTACGAGGATTTCATCCAGACGGATGCCGCGATCAATGCAGGCAATTCCGGTGGCGCCCTCGTCAATGCGCTCGGTGAACTGATCGGCATCAACACCGCGATCTATCCGCGCACGCCGACCTCGAACGGAC
>JBBRZD010000022.1:0-17549 GCA_038237055.1 Lysobacterales bacterium
AGATCGTTGATGCGCTGACGCCGATGATCTCGGCGAGCGTTCGCTGTGGGACGTCGAGAACCTCGGCGGCGCGCAGCGCAGCTTTGGTCAGCACGCTGGCGGAGTCGGCAGCCGGAATTGCCCTGGGCGAAACACGCAATGACATGGCTCCATCCTCACACATGTATTTCACATGCAATTATTGTCCACAGAACTTGCACACGCAACTGTCATCAGAATCCGGGAATCCCCGCCTGACGCAGCCGCTCGCTCGTCGCGCGCACATCGACACTGGCCAACACAGTGGCCGACATGGGCGCTTGCAAACCGAGTGCGTGCAGCCACGTCGCATGGGACTGCTGCCTTGCGCGCATGAAGCTTGCCAGCAGTGCGTCCGCACGCGCCGCTCCAATGCCCGGCGCCGTAGCGAGCACCTCGCGATCCAGAGCCAGCCAGCCGACTGCATCATCGAGGAGGCCAGCATCGATCAGTCGTTGCCATGTGCGCCTGCCGACACCGTCCAGATCGAGTCCGTGCTTTCCGCCAAGCCATTCGAGGCGGGCGAGAAACTGGCGCTCGCAGCCCGGAACGGGATGCCAGCAACTGAGTGTGCCGTGTGCGCTCTGATCCGGCGCCTCCACGGCAATGCGCTGTGGCGCGCGCAGAACCACTGAATCGAACCGCGGAATCGTCAAACCTGCCAGCGTGAGTGCAACCTCATCGCCGGGTCGGATGTCGAGCTCGCGCCAACGCGCGAGCGAACCGACGCTGACGCGGCGCACCGTGCGATCGTCGAGCTTCACCGGTTCGAGCTGCAATACCGGCGTGATGCGTCCACTGCGTCCGATCGTGAATTCCACGCCCTTGACGCGAGCCAACGCTTGCGCCGGCGGATATTTCCACGCGATTGCCCAATCCGGCGGCTTCGCGCGCCAGGCGGTTGCCGGCGGTCGATGACCCTGCCGGATCACGATGCCATCGGCGGCGAATGGCACTGCGGCATGGAACCATTGCTCGCGCCACTCGCTCACCTCGTCGATGTCGTCGACAGCGACGGTGTACGCGGCCGCATCGGAGAAACCAAAGTGGCGCAGACCATCCAGTCGATCAGGCATCGCCGACGGACCATTCGGCCAGTCCCAGACGAACAAACCGATGTGCTGTGCTGTATCGACATCGAGCGACTCGCGCGCGAGCGCCCCCGCGACCTTCGAGCGCGCACCGACGCTGCCGTGCACGGCTTGCACGTGATCGGTGAGTCGCCAGTAGATTTCACCCTGCAACACCACGCGCGACGGCGCACGCGCGAGTCGTTTCGGGATCGCCGCGATACGCTCCACGTTCACGGTCCAGTCCTCGCCGCGCTCACCGTCACCGCGACTGACAGCCTGGCGCAGCACGCCATCGATATAGAGCAGCGTGACAGCGACGCCGTCGATCTTTGGCTGCATCCACAGATCCGCATTGCCACGCGCGCGCATCCATGCAGCCAGTGCCTGTGCATCCTTCACTTTGCCTAGGCCGGTCTGAACTACGGGCGGCTGCACCGTGCCGCGCGTTCCGCGGAGCGAATCTGCGCTGACGGGTGCCTGCTGCGGAAAGCAATCGCGCCACTGCGCGTAACGTGCGCGCGCCTGGTCGTACAGTGTGTCGTCGACCGGTGAAACGCCATCGCGGTGGTAGGCCAGATCCCAGGCTTGCAACTGTTGGTCGAGCGCGACAAGTTCCTGCCTAGCCTGATCAGGCGCCCATGTCGGACATCCAGCCGCAGCCGCGGATACAGCAGCGAACAACCAGCCTGCGAATACGACCACCGTCGCTCTCCCGCGCAAAAGATCTGCACAGGCTATGGCAACGTCAACAGGTGCGCGATCGCCGTTCGGAACGTTGCGTCGTAGGAAATACGCGACTCAACCGAAGAACCAGTAGCACACCGCGATCGAGGCCAGCACGCCGGCAAGATCGGCGAGCAACGCGCACCCCACCGCGTGTCGCGCGCGCTGGATGCCGACCGCACCGAAATACACCGCGAGCACATAGAACGTGGTCTCGGTGCTGCCCTGCATGGTGGCCGCGAGCAGGGCTGGAAAACTGTCGACGCCTTGCGTCTTCATCGTCTCGATCAGCATCGCGCGGGCAGCGCTGCCGGAGAACGGCTTCACCAGCGCCGTCGGCAATGCGTCGACGAATCGGGTATCGAGTCCGGCGGCATTCGCGAGCCAACGCACGCCATCAAGCGCGAAATCAAGTGCGCCGGAAGCACGCAACACGCCGACCGCGCACAGCATCGCGACCAGATACGGCAGCAGGTTCTTCGCAACCTCGAAACCCTGTTTCGCACCCTCGACGAAACTCTCGTATACCGGAACCTTGCGCCACGCGCCGACGATGAGGAAGAGCAGCACGATCCCGAACAGAGTCAGGTTGCCGAGCAACGACGACAGCGGCGCCAGCGCAGCAGCGGTGAAAGTCGACAGCAGCGCGATGAAGCCGCTGAGCAACAACGCGATCGACAGCAACCAGACCAACACGACAGGATCGTGCAGCTTCAGCTTCTGCATGAACGCAACCGCGAGCAAGCCGGTCAGCGTCGACGCGCTCGTCGCGAGCAGGATCGGCACGAACACCAGGGTCGGATCGTGCGCGCCGGCTTGCGCGCGGTACATGAAAATCGAAACCGGCAACAAGGTCAGCGACGAAGCATTCAACACAAGGAACAGGATCTGCGCGTTGCTCGCGGTGGTGTCGCTCGGATTCAGCGTCTGCAACTCGCGCATCGCGCGCAAGCCGATAGGCGTCGCCGCGTTGTCGAGACCGAGCATGTTCGCGGCAAAATTCAAGGTGATCAGACCGATCGCCGGATGACCGCGCGGGACTTCCGGCATCAGCCTTGCGAACAACGGACCGAGTGCGCGCGCGAGCAGGTCGATCAAACCGGCTTTCTCGGCGATGCGCAGGAAGCCTAGCCACAAGGTCAGCGTGCCAAACAGCAGGATCATGACTTCGACCGATAGCCTGGCCATGTCGAACAGGCTGCCGACCATTGCCGCGAACACGCCCGCATTGCCTCCGACGAGCCACTGCGCGAGCGCAGCGATCGTCGCGGTCAGGAAGAAGCCGAGCCAGAGTCGGTTGAGCATGCGTCGCTTCGCCGTGGGGTCGCGCAAGCATCGCATAGCCGGTGCGTCGAGCGCATGCGCTAGCCCGCCTCCGCACGGTCGGGCAAACTCGCGCAATGAACAACAAACCGTCCTCGCCCGCGAGCGAACGCAATCGCGAACCCATCCTCGCCGTTCTGCGCGATTTCTTCGACGACCGCGTTCGCGTGCTTGAAGTCGGCAGCGGCACTGGCCAACATGCGGTGCACTTCGCCGCCGCGCTGCCGCAGCTGGTGTGGCAGACATCGGATCGAAGAGAGAACCTGGCGGGCATCCGCGCCTGGCTCGACGACGCGCGCCTGCCGAACACGCCTGAGCCGTTGACGCTCGACGTTGCGACCGTTCCGTGGCCAGCTGGGCCGTTCGATGCGATCTTTAGTGCAAACACGCTGCACATCATGGCGTGGCACGAAGTCGAAGCGTTCTTCTCGGCATTGCCGCAAGTCGTCACGGGTGATGCGAAGCTCGCGATCTACGGCCCGTTCAACGTCGACGGGGCGTTCACCAGCACGAGCAATGCGGCGTTCGATGAATCGCTCAAGTCACGCGCGCCGCACATGGGCATCCGCGATGTGGCGTCCATCGATGCGCTCGCGCGAGCGGCTGGCTTCGTGCTGCTCGACGACGTTGCGATGCCTGCGAACAATCGCTTGCGCACCTGGCAACGCCACGCCTGAACCATCGCTCCGCGCGACCTTCAAGCTCCGGAGCGGAGTCGCCTCAAGCGAGAGACTGCGCGAGGGCCGACCGCGGCGCCGGGCGACTCGGCCACGCGTGGCGAAGGATGCGCCAGATCACCTGACCGAACTGCTTCGGCAGCGAACCGGTGTTGTAGTGCTGGCCGTAACGGGCGCAGATGCCGCGCACCTCGACTGCCATCGCGGCGTAGCGATTGGCCGGCACATCGGGGAAGAAGTGATGTTCGATCTGATGACTCAAGTTGCCGGACAACAGGTTCAACAGCTTGCCCCCGGCAATATTGGACGAACCGCGCAGCTGGCGCAGATACCAGTGACCACGCGATTCGCCCTTGATCGACTCGCGCGAAAAAACCTCCGCATCCGCGGTGAAATGGCCGCAGAAGATGATCGTGTAGGTCCACAGGTTGCGCAGGATATTGGCCACCGCATTGCCGAGCAGCACGGGCGGGAAGAACGGTCCGGCAAGCAGTGGGAACAGCACGTAGTCCTTCAGCACCTGTCGTCGCATCTTGCGACCGACCGGACGGAAGGCGGCACGCAGTTCGGCGCTCGTCATCTTGCCGGCCAACCAGCGGCCGAGTCGCAGGTCCTGGATCGCCACGCCCCACTCAAACAGCAGCGCGAAGATCAAAGCGATCAGCGGTTGCGCGAGATAGAACGGCTTCCAACGCTGCTCAGGGAAGATGCGCAGCAAACCGTAACCAATGTCGTCGTCCATGCCGCGCACGTTGGTGTAGGTGTGATGCTTGAAGTTGTGCGTCTTGCGCCAGTTGTCGCTGGTACCGGCGATGTCCCACTCGTAGGTTCGGCCATCCAGATGCGGGTCGCGCATCCAGTCGTATTGGCCGTGCATCACGTTGTGGCCGAGTTCCATGTTCTCGATGATCTTCGACACGCCGAGCAACAGGGTGCCGAGAATCCACGCAGGCACTCGAACGACGGACAAGAACGCACTGGCGAACAGCAAAGCCCGTCCGGCGAAGCCGAGGTAGCGCACAGACTTGACGATAGCGCGGATGTAGTCCGCGTCGGCTTGACCCAGCGTCGCCACGGTACGCGCGCGCAGTGCGTCGAGTTCGGCAGCGAACGCGTGGAGTTGATCCGCACCCAAGGCGCGGTTGCGGATTCGCGGTGTCATGGCGATCGACTCCATCAGAGGTCCAGCACAAGATCGGTAGCGGCGCTGTTGACGCACAGCCGCAGCGCCGATACGGGCTCCTGCACACACTCGCCCGTGTGCAGGTTGCGCGTGCTTCCCGACACTTTTTTACAAGCACAGGTATTGCAGATGCCCATGCGACAGCCGGATGCGGGCGCGATCCCTGCCGCCTCGAGTCCCTCCAGCAAGGATTGGCCGCGCGAAAGCTGAAGTGTTCTGCCGCTTGTTGCGAGAGTCACCTTAACGCTTGCGGCGTCATCGACGACACGCGCTGGCGGGGTGAAGGCTTCGGACTGGAACGAGCGAACTTGTCCGACGAGCAAGTCGCGCGCCTCGGCGACAAACCCGTTCGGGCCGCAGGCAAATACCTGTCGCGCGGGCAGATCGTCGATCAGCGAAGACAACAGCGCAGCATCGATACGGCTACCGCGCTCGTCGGCGCGCAGCGCTGATTCACGCGTCAGCATGAACTGCACCGAGAAGGATGGGTGCTTTGCAGCAAGCGCGCGCAGTTCATCCGCGAAGCACAACTCGGTGCGCGTGCGTGCCCAGAACAGCAAGGTCAACGGAACCTGCATCCCTTGCGCGGACAGCGCCCGGATCATTGCCATCAACGGCGTGATGCCGCTGCCCGCGGCGAGGAACAACCACGCCCCTTGAACACTCGCGGGCAAAGTCATTTCGCCAAACGCCGGACCCAGATCAAGCACATCGCCAACGCGCGCGTCGCGGCACAGGTGCCGGCTCAGCTTGCCGCCCTCGATGGCCTTGACCGTTATCGCGACGCGGCCATCGGCACGCGGAATGTCGGTGAGACTGTAGCTTCGCGTGACGCGCCTGCCGTCGATCTCAGTGCCGATGTTGAGGTGCTGGCCAGGCCGGAAACCACCCCAGTGACGGTTCGGCTTGAGCCGCAAAGTCACGGCGTCGCTCGACGCAGCCTGCCGCGCTTCGATGCGTGCCAGCGGCCGGTCCCAGGACCATGCCGGATGGATGCGGGATGCCCAGAAATCAAAGGCTTCCGAAGCCATCAGCGGCTCAATCAAACGCCGCAGGCGCACAGGAGATGGACGAGCAAGGAGGTTCATGGTGCTACTATACACGCGAGAATACGCTTGTGTATACAGTTGTATATTAAGGATCCCGATTAAGATGCCGCATTCTTCAGCCCAAGCCATGCCCACACACGTGATCCCGCATCCCGATGCCACCGACACCGACCATGGCCCGGGGCGGAAGGCATCGATTTCCCGCGATGACCTGATCGCGGCAGCCCTGAAACTGATCGGTCCGCATCGCAGCGTCTCCAGCCTGAGCCTGCGCGAAGTCGCACGGGAAGCCGGAATCGCGCCGAACAGTTTCTATCGCCAGTTTCGCGACATGGACGAACTGGCGGTCGCCCTGATTGATCTGGCAGGGCGGTCGCTACGCAAGATCGTCGGCGCCGCGCGACGGCGCCAGGCTACCGACCGCAGCATCGTGCGCGGCTCAGTCGAGGCGTTCATGGAACAGGTGCGCGCCGACGACAAGCTGCTGCACGTGTTGTTGCGCGAAGGCACGGTCGGCTCGGACGCGTTCAAGCAGGCCGTCGATCGCGAGCTGACGTTCTTCGAAGAGGAACTGCGCGCGGATCTTGTGCGTCTGTCGGCTGCGGACAAGGTCACGCTGCACGAGCCTGCGCTGGTGGCCAAGGCGATTACACGTCTGGTGTTCGCGATGGGCGCCACCGCAATGGACTTGCCGCCGGACCGCGATCCCGAATTGATCGCACAGCTGACCCAGATCGTGCGCATGATCCTCGCCGGTTCGCGTACGGTGGCGGCGGAATAGTCCCGTAGCGAGAGCGATGAAGCGCGCTGTCGTGGATCGATGCTTGCGGTGCGCGATACAGCGCGAGCGTCGCGGTCACAACGCGCGCGCGCTGACTAGAGCGGTGCGAACAATTCCGCGAGGTCCGCTTCCTCGAAACGAGTTGCCTGCGTGCTGCCGCCATCGAGCACGGCGCGCGCGAGTTCCGCCTTGCGCTGCTGCAAGGCCTGGATCTTTTCTTCGACGGTGCCGGCGCAGATCAGTTTGTAGACGAACACGGGCTTGTCCTGGCCGATGCGATGCGCGCGATCGGTCGCTTGGCGCTCGACCGCGGGATTCCACCAAGGGTCGTAGTGGATCACGGTATCCGCTGCAGTGAGGTTGAGGCCGACGCCGCCTGCCTTGAGGCTGATCAGAAAAATCGGCACCCCACCCGCCTGGAAACGGTCGACGAGTGCGGCACGATGGGTCCCCGGCGTGTCCCCGGTCAGCATCTGGAAATGGAGCTTGCGCTGATCGAGCGCGCTCGCGATGAGCGCGAGCATCTCGGCGAACTGGCTGAACACGAGTACGCGACGCCCTTCGTCGACCAGGCTCGCGAGCACGTCGAGCAGATAGTCGAGCTTGGCAGACAGCTTGACGCGTCTGGCCGCATCGAGTTTGACCAGGCGCGGATCGCAGCACGCCTGGCGCAACTTCAACAACGCATCGAGCACGATGATGCCGCTTTGCGCGAGACCGCGCTTCTTCACTTCCTCAAGAACGCGTTCGTGCTGGGCAAGACGCAAGGTTTCGTAGAGTTCGCGCTGGTCGCCTTCGATTTCTATGCGCCGCACAATCTCGGTCTTCGGCGGCAGTTCGGTGAGTACGTCTTCCTTGCGTCGACGCAGCAGCAGCGGCGCAATGCGGCGCTTGAGGCGTTCGCGCTTTTCGTCGTCACCGTGCTTTTCGATCGGCGTGCGAAAGAATTTGGTGAAGCGCTTGTCGTCGCCGAGCAGGCCGGGCTCGACTGCGTCGAATTCGGCCCACAACTCGCCCAGATGGTTTTCCAGCGGCGTGCCGGTCATCGCAATGCGTTGGCGCGCATTGAGTTCACGCACGACTTTCGCGGCCTGGCTCTTCGCGTTCTTGATCGCCTGCGCTTCGTCGAGCACGAGCACCGAATACTCGTGCGCAATCAGCGCATCGCGATCGCGCAGCAGCAGCGGATAAGTCGTGATGACCAAGTCGTGCTTCGGAATTTCTTCGTGCAGGCCGCCGCGCTCGGGACCGTGCACGACGAGCACGTTGAGGTCGGGTGCAAAACGCTCCGCTTCGCCCTTCCAGTTCGCCACGAGGCTGGTCGGCGCGAGCACGAGCGCCGGTTTGTCGAGACGTCCGCGTTGTTTCTCCGCAAGCAGATGCGCAAGCACCTGCACGGTCTTGCCCAGACCCATGTCGTCGGCAAGGATGCCGCCGAGCCCCGAATCGGCGAGGAAGCCTAGCCAAGCCAGACCATCGCGCTGGTAGCCACGCAGCGTCGCGCGAAAACCTTGCGGTTCCATCGCCGGCTCACGCGGTGCGCGTTGGCGTACGAGTTCGGCGCGCAGGCGCTCGCCGCCTTGCCAGGGGCGGTCCATGCCCTTGGCGAGCTGATCGAGCACGTCGGCCTGCGCACGTCGCAGGCGCAGCGCGCCTTCACGCTCGACGAATGCGCCTTGCAACCATTCGAGCAAGGGCGCGATCAGTTCGCGCAACTTTGCCAGCGGAAGCGGCACGCGCCGACGCGCATCGAGCGGGACCAGCCACACTGCGTCCTCAGCCTCGCCCTTGCGCGGCGTCATCGGAAATCCCGGATCGGACAGCAGGCGATGCAGCACCGGCAGCAGATCAACGCGCTCGCCGCCGATGTCGACGCCGAGCCGCAAATCGAACCACTGATTGCCCGACTCCTCATCGACCTCGGCATGCCAGGCGTCCGCTTCGGGCTCGTCGAGCAGGTCGAACGGAAAGCCCTGGTCCGATTCGAGGCGAAAACCCAGATCGCGCAGGCGCGGCGTCAGCGCGAATACCTGGTCGGCGCCGGCAAGCTGGTCGCGGCCATGTTCGAGCACGAAGTCGTTGTCGCTGAGTGCGTCGCGCGGAATACCAGGCAGGCGCCCGAACAGTTCGGCTGGGACCAGACCGATTTCGTCGAGGCGTTCGCTCGCGGCGACTTCGCTCGCGCGATCGCGCACGATCTCGATCACGCGATTGCCTTCGCGGCGACGCTCGCGTGCGGGCGCGGGAAACATCGGCAGTCGCACACCGCCGTAATCGAATCCCAAGCGCACCAGACCCGCCTGATAGCGCACGCCACCTGGCCCGGTTAGGGGCAGTGCTCGGAGTGTCAGCACCGGCACCGGACTGGACTCGCGCCGTTCAATCTCACCGGCTACATCGGGCTTGGGCAAGGTCGCCAAGAGTGGCGCCTCATGCCAGCGCGCCATCAGCAGCGGCACCTGCTCGGGCAGCAGCGACGGGGCACGCAGGACCGCTTCAGCGAGACGCACTTCGCCATCGACGCGACCGATCTGGCGTGTCTCCGGATCGCAATACCAAAGCCCGCCGATACGCAGCAAGCGTGTATTCGGCGACGCCGCGTCAACACTCAGCACGAGCTTCTGGGTGCCGTCCTCGCGTGCGTCCCAACCGATGCGCAAGGCTCTGCTTGGGCCCGACTGCAAGCGTCCGCTGGAAGGCTTGTCGAAAAAGCACGGTAGCGCAGCCAGCAATTCCACGAACAGACCTTCGTCGTCGGCGCGGTGCAACTCGAACCAGCCGCTGCTGACGCCAATCGACGGCGTGCGCATGCGCAGATCCGCAATCAGGCGGAACGCTTCGCCACGAAGCGCGGCCCACGGCGCGGGTGAACCGTACGACGCCAGCATCGGTTGCGGCGATGTGAAGCCGCCTCGCTTGCCGACCTTCAACCAGACGGCCTGCGCCTGCAGTGTCGGCAATGCGCTGGAACTCGCGCGCAGGACAATCCCGCAAACGCGCGCGGCCTCGACGGCATCGGGCGGTGCAAGTGTGGTCGCGCCGTGCAGCGGCGCTGGCGGCTGCAAGGCTTCCAGCCATTGCTTCCACGGCCCAAGCTGCGGTCCGGCCGGCGGCGCGATTTCGACGGTGGGATTGGCCAGACCGCCACGCAGCACATACAGCGCGGTGGCGGCGACATGCTTGCACTCGAACTCGACCGGGCAGGTGCAATAGCTGTCGAGCTGGACGCGCGCGCCTTCACCAATCAGGCGCACGCCTGCGATATAGGGCTGCGGCGCGCTGCCCCTGACTTTGCCGATCAAGGCGCCCTCGCCCTTGCCCGGTTCGTAGTGAGTGGCGAGCACGCGTCCGCGGCGCACATAGTCGGCACCTTTCTCAAGCGTGCGCTTGTCCATCAGCGACGCAAGCTGGCGCGACAGCAATTGGCGGAAGGTGATCTCGTCCACGAGGCATGTACGGTCGAAGGCAACTTTTGATGGTGCCTTGCCGGAGGCCTGCGCGTCCAGCGTTCTGCCAGCTATTCAGATCGACAAATGGGTCAGCGCGCGCGTCAGCACAGTGTTCGCGTCCGCTGCAATCGCGCGGAACTGGACCGATATGCGCATGTCGTCGACGACACGATGCCAGAACACCTGCGCCATGCGCGCGGCATCGAGCCAATCGGCGTTGTGCTCGGGTGTTGGCATCGTGATTTCGTAGCGGCGCTCGACGATCTCGCCACTGTTGGCCGGGCGGAATCGCATCGGCAGCATGTCGTAGATCGGAGCCAGCGGCAGCGGTCGACTGTCGACGAGTTGCAGTCCCGCGTTGCCCAGATGCATGTCGGTGTTTGCAATCAGCGCGCCGTACCAGTAGAACAGGCGCAGGCGGCGAGCATCATCCGCATCAAGCCAACCATCGCGTTGCAACTGGGGTGCAAAACGCCACCAGTAAATGCGGCCATGCCCATAAAACGCCGCGTCAAGCGCGAACAGCGAAACAAAGCCGCGGCGACCACGCGCAGGCGTGCGATCGAAGCGCGTCGACTGAAGGAACACGCGATCGTCAGCTTGGATCGTTTCGCTACGTGCAGCCGGCAGGCCTTGCTCATGCAGAACCTCGCCCGCATGGTGTTCGCAGATCAGCAGATCGGCCCAGCGTCGTCCACCCGGCGTATTGATCCGGTCACTGAACTTGACGATGACCGGCGTGTAGCGGTCTCCGTCGCGCAGGGAAACCGCGAACTTCGCCTGCTCGCCGCCCGCCGAAGAACCAACGTCCTCGCCGCGCAAGGTCGCTTCGGCGAGTTGCGGGTAGCGTGCCGCGCGTTGCTCGATCGGTATGCCGCCGGTCGGCACAAGGATTTCCTGCAACGCGCGTTGCAGCGACGCCTCGCCTAGAACGAGATCGCCGGGCGCGTCGTCGCCATGGCGAAGCCGACCGAGTACGACATCGTCGACGCGCCAACGCAGCATATCTTCGGGTGCATCGATGTCGGCAGCAACGCGACGCGCAAACGCACGGCCGAGGAATCCCTGCGGACGCTGATCGTCGAGGAACCAAGGCAGACCCGGGAACAAGCCAGATGCGAGGCCGTCATGCAGGAAAGCCGGACGCGGACTGATGGAGGCGAAGTAGTACTCATCGCGCTGTAGTGCATTCAGCTCACCGAGCGCATGCGGTTTGCCATTTGTGTCGATGCGATACAAGGGCCAGTGACTGCCTGCACGCGCGATTTGGCGCACAAGTGCGTAGCGCGATGCTCGCGCACGCCCGATACGAACGATGCGAGGGTCAGCAAGCAGGCGTGAAACGGTTGGCTGGCTGACGCCGAGTTCGCTCGCAATCATGCCGGCCGGCTGCGCCCCACGGCTGCGCAACAAGGTTTGCAATTGCATGAAGCGGGCATCGCTCATGAGGGCGATTGAATAGATTTATGAATAGATAGTCAATGGAGCCGTCCTTCGATCCATGCCAAAATATTATCTAATAAATTGAATTTAAATTCTTTTTTTCCACAAAGCTGAGCGATTAAAGCAGAGACTTCCGCCAACATGGCGGAATAATGAATAGATTTACCGCTCTCGAAAGCACCCAATCACGCCGCTACGCGCTCCTCCACCGGATTCCGCCAATTACTCAACAGGTCGTCCTGCCGCTTCATCGCATCGGCATGGTGACGTTCCTTGACGTGACCGTAGCCGCGGATGTGCTCCGGCACCGAGGCGATGTCGACGGCGAGCGCATGGTTGTCGCCATTCAAGCCGGTGAGCAATTCATCCAGCGTCTTGCGGTAGTCGACGATCAGCTGACGCTCCATCTTGCGCTCGGCGGTGTAGCCGAACACGTCGAGCGCACTGCCGCGCAGGCCACGCAGTTTCGCCAGCACCTTGAATGCACTGAACACCCATGTGCCGTACTCGGCCTTGCGCAAGTTGCCTTCGGCATCCTTCTTCGCGAACAGCGGCGGTGCGAGATGGAAATGCAGCTTGAAATCGCCGTCGAACGTTTCGCGGATGCGCTTCTCGAAATCGCCGCTGGTGTAGAGGCGCGCAACTTCGTATTCGTCCTTGTACGCCATCAGCTTGAAGGCGTAGCGCGTGACGGCTTCGGTCAGCGAGGTGAAGCCCGGCGTCCTCTGCTGCTCGGTTGCACGCACCTTGTCGACGACCATCTTGTACTGCTGCGCATACGACGCGTTCTGGTAGTCGGTCAGGAAGGCGATGCGCCGTGCGATCTGCTCGTCGAGCGTTGCGCTGAGCGTCGCATCATCGAGCGCGGCCGCATCGGCGGTCGTAGCCGACGTGCTCGCAGCGCGGCGTGCCGGCATCGCAAGCGCAATTGCACCGGACGGCAGATGCGGATTCGGAAGTCCCGCCGCTTTGCGCACGACAACGATGTCGTAAGCAGCCATGCGACCCCAGTTGAACGCGGTCTTGTTCATCTCGATCGCGGCGCCATTGAGCTCGATCGCGCGCATCAGCGCATCGTGCGAAACCGGCACCCAACCTTTCTGCCAGGCATAGCCGAGCATGAAGAGATTCGCCGCGATAGTGTCGCCGAGCAACGCGGTCGCAAGCTCCGTCGCATCGACGAGTTCGGGCTTGTCACCGCCGAGTGCAGTGGTCACGGCATCGACGATCTGCTGCGCCGGGAACTGCATGTCGGGCTTCATCGTGAACGTGCCGGGCATCGCCTCGTAGCTGTTCAACACGACGTGCGAGCGCTGCGCACGGATCTTCGACAACGCCCAGTAGTCGTTGACCACGACCATGTCGCAGCCGAGCACAAGATCGGCTTCGCCTGCCGCAATACGCACGGCATTGATGTTCTCCGGCGTCTTGGCGATGCGCAGGTGACAGGTGACTGCGCCGCCTTTCTGCGCGAGACCGGTCTGATCGAGCACGGTGCTGCCCTTGCCTTCCAGATGTGCAGCCATGCCGATCAGCGCACCGATCGTGACCACGCCGGTGCCGCCGATGCCGGTGACCAGAATGTTCCACGGCTGCGCGAGATCGCTTGCAAAGGCCGGCATCGGCAGCGTCGAAAAATCGACGTTCGCGTTGCCTTTCTTTTTCTTGAGCGAGCCGCCGACGACTGAGACGAAGCTAGGGCAAAAGCCCTTCACGCAGGAATAATCCTTGTTGCAGCCGGACTGGTCGATTTCGCGCTTGCGCCCGTATTCGGTTTCCTTCGGCAGCACCGACACGCAGAAGGATTTCTCTCCGCAATCGCCGCAGCCCTCGCACACCAGTGAATTGATGAAGACGCGCTTGTTCGGATCGACCATCTTGCCGCGCTTGCGGCGCCGACGCTTTTCGGTCGCGCAGGTCTGGTCATAGATCAGCACGCTGGTGCCGGGAATTTCGCGCATGCGTTTTTGCACCGCGTCGAGTTCGTCGCGATGGATGAATTCGACGCCGCTCGGGAAGATTTCCGGTTGCGCCCACTTCGCGATGTCGTCGCTGACCACGATGATCGCCTGCACGCCCTCGGCGCGCATCTGGTGCGCGATGTCCGGCACCGTCAACGTGCCGTCGACAGGTTGGCCGCCGGTCATCGCAACGGCGTCGTTGTAGAGAATCTTGTAGGTGATGTTGACCTTGGCCGCAATTGCCTGGCGGATTGCGAGCGAACCGGAATGGAAATACGTTCCGTCGCCAAGATTCTGAAACACGTGTTTGGTTTCGGTGAAGGGTGCCTGGCCGCACCACGTGGCGCCTTCGCCGCCCATCTGGGTGAAGGTGTCGGTGCGCCGATCCATCCACGTGACCATGTAGTGGCAGCCGATGCCGCCAAGCGCGCGCGACCCTTCCGGCACATTGGTCGAAGTATTGTGCGGGCAGCCGGAACAGTAATGCGCGGCGCGCGGAAAATTCGCGCGTGGCAGTGTGAGTTCGTGTTCCTTCCCTTCGATCCAAGCGACGCGCGCGCGAATCGTTTCGTTGTTGAAGAATCGCGACAGGCGCTTGGCGATCACCAGCGCGATCATCGCCGGCGTCAATTCGTTCGTAGACGGCAGGATCCAGTTGCCGTCCTCGTCGTACTTGCCAACGATGTGCGGACGCCGCGCCTCGTCCCAGTTGTACATGTATTCCTTCATCTGCGATTCGATGAAGGAGCGCTTTTCCTCGACGACGACGATGTCCTCGAGGCCGCGTGCAAACTCGCGGATGCCGACCGGTTCCAGCGGCCAGGTCATGCCGACCTTGTACACGCGGATGCCGATTTCGCGTGCATCGTTCTCGCTGATGCCGAGGTATTCGAGCGCCTGCAGCACGTCGAGATAGCTCTTGCCGGTGGTGACGATGCCCAGACGCGCATTCGGCGAATCGATCACGACCTTGTCGATCTTGTTCACCCGCGCGAACGCCGTCGCCGCCTGCACGGCATATTGATGCAGGCGCATTTCCTGGTTCAGCGGCGGATCCGGCCAGCGAATATTGAGGCCGCCCAAAGGCAGTTCGAAGTCCTCAGGTAGCAGGATGTCGAGCTGATGCGGATTGACGTTGACGCTCGCACTCGACTCCACCGTTTCGGCGATCGTCTTGAAGCCGACCCAGCGTCCGGTGAAGCGACTCATCGCCCAGCCGAGCATGCCCATGTCGAGGATGTCCTGCACGCCGGCAGGATTGAGGATCGGCATCATCGCCGAGACGAATTCAAGCTCTGATCCGTGCGGCAGTGTCGATGAACGGCACGCATGATCATCGGCCGCCAGCGCAAGCACACCACCAAATTTTCCTGTGCCCGCTGCGTTCGCATGCTTGAAGACGTCGCCGCAGCGATCGACGCCCGGACCCTTGCCGTACCACATCGAGAACACGCCGTCGTACTTCGCGCCGGGGAACAGGTTTGCCTGCTGCGTGCCCCACACCATCGTCGCACCGAGGTCTTCGTTGAGGCCGGGCTGGAATTCGATGTTGGAGGCTTTCAGATGCTTCTTCGCCTTCCACAACTCGAGGTCGAAACCACCGAGCGGCGAGCCGCGATAGCCGGAAATGAAACCTGCGGTGTTGAGGCCCGCGGCGCGATCGCGCATCTGCTGCATAAGTGGCAAACGCACGAGCGCTTGCACACCTGAAAGATAGATGCGGCCTTCGGCACGCGTGTACTTGTGTTCGAGGGTGTACTCGCGATCGATCGGGGCGAGTTCGGAGGCGGGAACGGACATGGCGACTACGGGCGAAGGGGCTTGGGCAAGAGCGGAATTGTAGCAGCCCGACCATGATCGACGCGCCAGAAAACGCGCTTAGATGCCGTGCGCTGTCCCGGATGCAGTCGCGCCGTGGCAGAATAAACGACAGTGCAGACGCACTTCCATTCCCGCGACGAGATTCCCATGAGCGAGAAAATGTATTCCGATGCGCGTGCAGCGCTGGAGGGCCTGATCGAAGACGGCCAGACCCTTGCGGTCGGCGGCTTCGGCCTGTGCGGCATTCCCGAGGCGCTGATAGCCGCGTTGCGCGACACCGGCAAGAAGGGTTTCACGGTTGTTTCCAACAACGCCGGCGTCGACGGTTTCGGCCTCGGCCTGCTGCTGGAAACGCGCCAGATCAGAAAGATGATTTCCTCCTATGTCGGCGAGAACAAGGAATTCGAACGCCAGTTCCTCGCCGGTGAACTGCAGCTGGAATTCACGCCTCAGGGCACGCTCGCCGAGCGCCTGCGCGCTGGCGGCGCTGGCATCCCGGCGTTCTTCACCAAGACCGGTTACGGCACCGTGGTTGCAGAGGGCAAGGAAACGCGCCAGTTCGACGGCGAGTGGTTCGTGATGGAGCGCGGCATTCGTACCGACGTGTCGCTGGTCAAGGCGTGGAAAGCGGACAAAGCCGGCAACCTCGTGTTCCGCAAGACCGCGCGCAATTTCAATCCGATGGCAGCGACGGCTGGCGCCGTGTGCGTGGCGGAAGTCGAGCAGTTGGTCGAGGTCGGCGCGATCGATCCTGATCAGGTGCATCTGCCCGGCATCTACGTCGATCGCATCGTCGTCAACGCGACTCCGGAAAAACGCATCGAAAAACGCACGGTGAGCAAATAACCATGGCCTGGACCCGCGATGAAATGGCGCAGCGCGCCGCCGGAGAACTGCGTGACGGTTACTACGTGAACCTTGGCATCGGCTTGCCGACGCTGGTCGCCAATTACATTCCCGAGGGCATGGACGTCTGGTTGCAGAGCGAGAATGGCTTGCTCGGCATCGATCGCTTCCCGCACGAGGACGAAGTCGATGCCGATCTGATCAATGCCGGCAAGCAGACCATCACTGCGCGCAAGGGCGCTGCGTTCTTTTCCAGCGCGGATTCGTTCGCGATGATCCGCGGTGGCCATATCAACTTGTCCATCCTTGGCGCGATGCAGGTGTCAGGCGCGGGCGATCTCGCCAACTGGATGATCCCCGGCAAGATGATCAAAGGCATGGGCGGCGCGATGGATCTGGTCGCTGGCGTCAAGCGAGTGGTCGTGTTGATGGAACACACGGCCAAGGGCGATGTGCACAAGATCCTGCCCGCCTGCACATTGCCACTGACCGGCGTGCGTTGCGTGCAACGGATCATCACCGAGCTTGGCGTATTCGACACCGGCGCCGACGGCTTGCGTCTCGTCGAGCTTGCGCCCGACGTGGGCCTCGCCGAGGTTCAGGCGAAGACCGGCGTACCGGTTCTCAACTGACGATTGCGCTCTCGCGGGGAGAACAACCGTCGCAGCCGTTTCGCTCGCGCGGCCGTTCGTGATTCAAAGCTTCGGCTTGGCCCGGAACGGAAACGCCTGCTGCGCACGCCAGCCATCGGGCATGTAGTCGCCGACCACGCCGTAGCCCGCAGGAAACGGCTTGTTCGCGGGCACTTTCACGGCGGTACCGAACAGGTAGTCGAGGAACGAGTAGTGCGCCGCGTAGTTGCGGTCGATCGCTTCGTCGTCGGCCGAGTGATGCCAGTGATGGAAGTCCGGCGTCACGATCAGATATTTCAGCGGCCCCCACGGCACGTGCACATTCGCGTGGTTGAACACCGCCTGGAAACCAACGATGAGGATATAGGCGTTGATCACGCCTTCACGGAAGCCGAGCACGAACAGCGGCGCCAGCACCAGCACGCGCGTGACGATGATTTCGAGCACGTGCTGGCGCGAACCGGCCAGCCAGTCCATCGTCTTCGCGCTGTGGTGCACGGCGTGGAACTTCCAGAAAAACGGAATCTCGTGATAGGCGCGGTGCGTCCAGTACTGCGAAAGATCCGCGAC
>JBBRZD010000023.1:0-17287 GCA_038237055.1 Lysobacterales bacterium
CGCATGACTGGCGCACGCGGCGAGCAACACGCTGAGGCCCAGACAAACGACAGCACGCAGCCATCTCACGGCGTCGGCGTCGCCGCGCCTGCGGCGATTGCCTGCGCCAGTTGCATGACCGCCATCGAATACATCGGGCTCTTGTTGTAGCGCGTGATCACGTAGAAATTCCGGAACGTGAGCCAGAATTCGGGGCCGTTCTCGCCCTCGAGTTTCAACAGCGTCGACGCGGTTTGCGCGTCGACGCGCTCGATCGGCGCATAACCCCAGGCTTCCATCTGTTGAATGGGGTAGACCGGTTCCAGGCCATCGGGTTTCAGCTCTCGCGCATCGGAGGCGGGTTGCGCGCGCACGGCGATCGGTTGGCCGCTCTCCCAGCCATGTTCACGAAAATAGTTGGCAACGCTGGCGCAGATGTCGGGCAGCGAATTCCACAGGTCGATGTGACCGTCGCCATCTTCGTCTTTCGCCCATTTCGCGATGCTCGTCGGCATGAACTGGCCCCAGCCCATCGCTCCGGCGTAGGAGCCGCGCAATTGATCCACCGGCAGTGCGAGTTGATGCTCGCCGAGCAGGAACAGCTGCTTCAATTCACCGCGGAAGAATGCGCCGCGCGGCGGATAATGGAATGCAAGGGTCGCCAGCGCATCGAGGACCCGGTACTTGCCGGTAATGCGTCCGTAGCTGGTTTCGACGCCGATGATCGCGACGATGATCTCCGGCGGCACGCCGTATTCCTTGCCGATGCGATCGAGAAGCTCGCGGTTGGCGCGATAGAACGCGATGCCATCGTCGACGCGCTTGTCGGTGATGAAAATCGGCCGGTAGTCGCTCCACGGCTTGGTCGCCTCGGCCGGGCGTGCGATCGCATCGAGGATCGACTGCTGCACCTTCACGCCGGAAAGCGTCGCCAGCACACCTGCCTGTGATGGGCCTCCTGCGTCTACCACCTCGGCCGCGAATGCGCGTTCGACCGCAGTCGCTTGCTCGCCGACTTCGCCAGCATTCGCGGAAGCCATGCCGCGACCAACGCCGAACAGGCAGATCGAGATGAGAAGCAGATGAGCGCACACGGCGCGAAGCGATAGCGGCATTCGACTAATGTAACACCGCACCCCGCTCAACTCGCAACGACCTTGCGATGCGCATGAATCGACATCAGCACGCCGAACCCGGCAAGCAGCGACACCGCCGAGGTGCCGCCATAACTTACCAACGGCAACGGCACACCGACCACGGGAAGCATGCCGGTAATCATGCCGCCGTTGACCATGACGTAAACGAACAGGGACATGCTGATCGCGCCAGCGAGCAGGCGCGCATACGTATCCTTCGCCTCGGCGGCGATCCACAGGCAGCGCGCGATGATGAATACGTAGAGCGCGAGCAGGATCAGTACGCCGATCAGCCCCCATTCCTCGGCGAATACCGCGAAGATGAAGTCGGTCTTGTGCTCGGGCAGGAATTCCAGGCGCGACTGCGTGCCGTGATGCCAGCCCTTGCCCCACAGACCGCCCGAGCCGACCGCGATCTTCGACTGGATGATGTGCCAGCCGTTGCCGAGCGGGTCGGCTTCCGGATCGAGCAGGGTGAGCACGCGATTGCGCTGGTAGTCGTGCAGGAAATGCCAGCCGATCGGCACGACGCCGGCAACAGCACTCGCAAGGACGCCGATGCGCCACCATGCCAGACCGGACAGGAAGATACCGAACACTCCGCTTGCCGCGATCAGCACCGCCGTACCCAAATCCGGTTGCTTGGCAATCAGCGCCGCCGGAATCGCGATCAGCAGGCCAACCGCGCCCAGCGTGCCCCAACCCGGCGGCAGCGGACGACCGTTCAAATACCAGGCCACCATCATCGGCATCGTCAGCTTCAACAATTCGGACGGCTGAAAGCGAACGATGCGCAAGTCGAGCCAGCGATTGGCACCGCGACCTTCACCCAGCAGCACGACCACGACGAGCAGACCCACGCTGGCGGCGTACAACCATGGCGTCCAGTTGCGTAGAGTCAGCGGTGGGATCCGCGCAATCGACGCCATCAGCACGAGACCTAACGCAAAACGCATCGACTGCGAGATCACGACGCTGCGATCGAGGTCGCTCGCGCTGTAAAGCGTACCCAGACCGATACCCATCAACAGCAACAGCGCGCCGAGAAGGGGAAGGTCGAAACGCGGCCTTCTCCCCATCGAACCGATACGGTGACGCAAATTGGCGAATACCTCGTCAATCATTCGCCATCTCCCGGTATGACTCGCGCATCCGGATCAGCGGTCGGATCGCTCGACTCGGGTTCGGGCGCGAAATCGGAATCCACCTTGGGCGCCGCATCGATCCTGGGCGCCGTCACCCTGCGCGGCGGCACTGGCGCAGCTGACGAGCCTTGCGTGCGCGCGGCGGTGCCCTGCGCTTCCTGATCGCTGGGCAGCCATGCATCGAGAATCTTGCGCACGATCGGCGCGGCATCGTGCGCACCGCTGCGACCGGCCTCAAGTGCGACGATCACTGCAATGCGTGCGTTGTCGGCTGGCGTGAATGCTTCGAACAACACCTGATGGCGCTCGATCGGACTAGCACTGATGCTGGTCCACGTTTCGTCCTTGCGCGAGTAGCGTTCCGCCGTGCCGGTCTTGCCTGCGATCACGTACGGGAATCCATCGTTGAGGCCGTGCGCGGTGCCGCTCACGACGACCTCGATCATGCCCTGTTCGATCGCCAGCCAGTTGTCGGGCTTGTGGATCACGTTCGGCTGCATTGAGGTGGACGTCCATACCTGCGCCTTGCCTCCAAGCTGCGACTTGAGCAGCAGATGCGGCGTGTACGGCTGGCCACGATTGGCAACCGTTGCGACCGCATGCGCAAGTTGCAGCGGCGTAACGACCCAATAGCCTTGGCCGATGCCTGCGATGACGGTTTCGCCGGGAAACCAGGTCTGGTTGAAGCGCGCACGCTTCCACTCACGCGAGGGCAACACGCCGCCGCCTTCACCAACAAGATCGATCCCGGTCGCCTTGCCAAAACCAAAGCGACCCATGACCCCAGTGAAGCGGTCGATACCCATGTCGAATGCGAGCGAATAGAAATACGTGTTGACCGACTGTGCGATCGCCTGGACCAGATCAACGCGACCATGGCCACCTCGCTTGTCGTCGCGGTAAGCGCGCGCTTGTCCGGGAATATGGAATTCGCCGGTTGAAAGCACGGTGTCGCTCGGGCGGCGCAGTCCCAGCTCCAGACCACCCAGCCCGACGAATGGCTTCATCGTCGAGCCGGGCGCATAGCCGCCGCGCAAGATGCGATTCAACAGCGGCTTGTCCGGCGCTGCGAGCAGGGATGCGTAGTCAGCGCCGGCGATACCGTTGACGAAGGGATTCGGATCGAAGCTCGGCACGCTGACCATCGCCAGTACTTCGCCGTTGCGCGGATCAATTGCGACGGCAGCGCCGGCTCGCCCTTCGAAAGCCGCTTCCGCCGCTTCCTGCAGGTGCGCATCGATGGTCAGATAAAGATTCTCGCCCGGTACCGGATCGCGCCGATCGGGCAACGTACGCAGCGGACGATGATCGGCGTTGACTTCGACTTTCTCGTAGCCAACCTCGCCGTGCAGACGATCCTCATAGTAGCGCTCGATGCCGGTCTTGCCGATGTGCGTGGTACCGGCATAGTCGCTCTTGTCGAGCTTGGCGAGATCTTCCGTGTCGATGCGACCGACGTAACCGACTGTGTGCGCAAACTCGGCGCCGAGCGGATAGGAACGCGTCAGATACGGAACGATTTCAACACCCGGGAACGCCCAGCGATTGATCGAGAACTTCGCAATTTCTTCCTCGGACAGTTTCAGGCGCAGCGGCACGCCCTGATATGAATGCTTGCCCGAGCGTTGCGCATTGAATCGCGTAATGTCGTCGTCGCTGATCGGTACGATCGGAGCCAGTCGAGCCAGCATGCCCGGCATGTCCTTCACCTGCTCGGGCGTGACTTCAAGCCGGAATGCAGCGACGTTCTCCGCCAGCAGCACGCCGTTGCGGTCGTAAATCAGTCCGCGCGCTGGCGCCAGCGGCCGGGTCAATACGCGGTTCGCTTCCGAGCGCGCGCTGAATTCGTCGTGCTGGCTGACCTGCAGAAAACGAAAACGCATGCCCAACGCGACCAGGCAGACCACAATGATTAGGAATCCGACAAGGGCACGCCGACGGAACAAGGCGGCCTCATGACGCCCCTCCTTGAGGGGCTTGAAGCGGACGGACCTGCGCGTGCGAATCGGTCGCCGCATCGGCTCAGTCACTCACACGCAGGCGGGTGCGCAAATCGTCGAACAGCAGAAACAGGAATGGCCAGACCAGCATGCCGATCAGCGGTGCAAACCAGAACACCGCAGAGGGCATCGCCTCGCCGGAAAAACCGCGCACCATCAAGGTTACGACTCGATCGTTGAGCAGCAAACCAAGTACGGCCACGGTCTGCTGCCAGACCGGGAAAAATCGCAGGCGAGCGCGAAAGCGCAGCACGATGAACGTGAGCACGACCAGACGCAGCGCCTGTTCCCCGAGCAGTTCGCCCGTCAATACGTCGCCCAAAGCGCCGAGCAGGAACGCGAATCCGAGGCCGACGCGGCCCGGCAGTTCGATCGCCCAATAGATCAGGACGAGCGCGACCCAGTAAGGCTTGAACGGTGACAGCAACTGCGGCAGCGGCATCAATTGCAGCACAAAGGCAATCGCGAGACTGCCACCGAACAGCCAGCCCTGGGCGCGCGAGCGGCTCATTGCGTGGACTCGGGCGTACGCGCCGTCGCGGGTCCGGCAAGTTCGGCGGGAGGACCCACATCCTCGGATGCCGCCGGCGGTCCATACGGCTGTGGTTGATCGTGCAACAGCAGCACCTCGCCGCTGCGATCGAGTGCCGCGGAAGGGTGCGCAATGGCTGCATTGAACATGCCGCTGTTGTCGGGTTTCACCGACACGATCTCACCTACGGGGAAACCCGCGGGAAAACGTCCGCCCAGCCCCGACGTCAACAACTTGTCGCCCACCTTCACATCCGCGCTGATCGGGATGTTCGGAAGCTCCAGTCGATCGATGGCACCGCTGCCATGTGCAATGGTGCGTAGGCCCGTGCGTTCAACGACAACCGGAATGGCGTGGGTCGGGTCAGTAATCAGCATCGCGACGGCGGTGTTCGGCAGCACTTCGACGATCTGACCCATGATGCCGTGCGCATCGATGACCGGCTGACCGACCACGATGCCCTGGTGGGAACCGACGTCAAGCACGATGCGGTGGCGAAATGGATCCGGATCGACGTCGATCAGGCGTGCGAACTGTACTGTCAAACCGAGGTTTTTCTGTGCGTCGAGCAAGTCTTTGAGCCGCGCATTCTGCGCCACGAGCGTGTCGAGGCGATTCAGGCGCGCCTGCGCGAGCAGCAGCTGTTCGCGCAACTCGCGGTTCTCGCTGGCGAGGCGGTCCTGTGTCGCAACCGCAGTGCGCGTTGCGCGCGCAACGTCGGCCGGAAACGCGGCGAGTCGATAGATCGGCTCGATTACGGCGCTGCCAGCATGACGCAGCAGTTCGAGATAGCCACCGCGATGATCAAGCACCATCAGCGCGACCGCGAACGCGAGATAGACGATCAGCCGCAGCGTGCTGACCGTACCCTCGGCAAACAAGGTGGCGTTGTCGGTGCGGGCAATAGCCATCGGGCTGCGAATCGGGAATGGGGAATGGGGAATCGTAGATCAAAGGGGCGGCAGCGCGCCGCTTTCACCATTCCCGATTCCCGAGTTCTCAACTCCCGGTTATTCCGGCGCGAAAAAATCGCTGCCGTGCAGATCGATGAGCTCCAGCGCACGACCGCCACCGCGCGCGACGCAGGTCAACGGATCGTCCGCGACATGCACGTGCAAGCCAGTCTCTTCCGAGATCAGACGGTCGATGTCGCGCAGCAATGCGCCGCCGCCGGTCAGGACGATGCCGCGCTCAGCAACGTCGGAGCACAACTCGGGCGGGGTCTGCTCGAGCGCGCTGCGTACCGCACTGACGATGCCGGACAGCGGTTCGTGCAGCGCCTCTAGGATTTCGTTCGAGTTGATCGTGAACATGCGCGGCACACCCTCGGCGAGGTTGCGGCCGGACACTTCGATCTCGCGCACTTCCGACTGCGGGAACGCGCAGCCGACTTCGAACTTGATCCGCTCTGCGGTCGACTCGCCGATCAGGGTGCCGTGGTTGCGGCGCACGTAATTGATGATCGCCTCGTCGAAGCGGTCGCCGCCGATTCGCACGGACTGCGAATAGACGATGCCGTTCAGCGAAATGACCGCGACTTCCGACGTGCCGCCGCCGATGTCGAGCACCATTGAGCCGCGCGCCTCGTGCACCGGGATGCCGGCACCGATCGCCGCGGCCATCGGTTCCTCGATCAGGTACACATCTCGGGCTCCAGCGGATTCGGCCGATTCCTTGATCGCGCGGCGCTCGACCTGGGTCGACCCGCACGGTACGCACACCAGCACGCGCGGGCTGGGGCGGAACATCCGCGCCTTGTGCACCTTCTTGATGAACTGCTTGAGCATTTCCTCGGTCATCGTGAAGTCGGCGATGACGCCGTCCTTCATCGGTCGAATCGTGACGATCGCCGCCGGCGTGCGACCGAGCATCTTCTTGGCGTCCCCGCCGACGGCCGCGACCGAGCGCGGGCCGCCCGGACCACGGTCCTGGCGGATGGCGACGACCGACGGTTCGTTCAGCACGATGCCCTGCCCGCGCACGTAAATCAGCGTATTGGCAGTGCCGAGATCGATCGAGAGATCGTTGGAAAAGAGACCGCGTAAACCTTTGAACATGAGCGAGGCGCGAGCCTTGGAGTGAGGTACGGGAAAAGCGTGCGAGTTTAACAGCAACGCGCGCGCGAACAAGGATGAGAAGGTTAAAAAACCCGTGTTTGGCGATGGTTTTCGCGTGTTTCGCGCGCTTAAAAATCGCCTGCAGCCGCCTCCGGCCCCGTTGGCGACACTGCGCGAGCGAGAAAACACGGGTGTTGTGCTTCGGTCGGGCGCGCCGGTCGGGTAAGCTGCGCCGGTTTGCACGGCACCCGCCTCCGCACCGCCGCGCTCCTTCCGGAATCTTTCGATGTCAGCACTGATCTGCGGTTCGCTCGCTTACGACACGATCATGGTCTTCCAGGATCAGTTCAAGAAACACATCCTGCCCGATCAGGTGCATATCCTGAATGTGTCGTTCCTGGTGCCGCGCATGCGCCGCGAATTTGGCGGTTGCGCTGGCAATATCGCTTACAACCTGAAACTGCTCGGCGATGACCCGATCCCGATGGCAACCGTCGGCCAGGACTTTGCGCCATACCGCGCACATCTGGAGAAGTGCGGCATACGCCTCGACCACGTGCGCGTTTTCGACGACCAGTTCACGCCGCAGTGCTTTATCACGACAGATCTGGACAACAACCAGATCACCGCCTTCCATCCCGGCGCGATGTCGAGCTCGCACGAAAACCATGTGCGTGATGTATCGGGCGTCAGTTTCGGCATTGTCGCTCCGGACGGCCGCGACGCGATGCTGCAGCATGTCGACGAGTTTGCCGCGCTGGGCGTGCCTTTCATCTTCGATCCGGGTCAAGCGATGCCGCTGTTCAGCGGCGATGAATTCCGTTCGATGATCGGCAAATCCACCTACGTGATCGTCAATGATTACGAATCGCAGCTGCTGCAACAACGCACCGGCTGGAGTTCGGACGAGATCGCCGGCCACGTTCAGGCGTATATCATCACGCACGGCCCGCGCGGTTCGATCATTCATCTCAAGGACGGCACCCAACACGAAATTCCGCCGGCGCGCGAGCGACAGGTGGTCGATCCGACCGGCTGCGGCGATGCCTTTCGCGCCGGCCTGATCTTCGCATTGATGCGCGGCATGGACTGGCCAACCGCCGGTCGCGCCGCATCTCTGATGGGTGCGCTCAAAGTCGAGCATCCCGGCACGCAGAACCAGCGCTTCGACTACGCGCAGTTCGCGGCCGAGTTCAAGGATCAGTTCGGCTCGACGCTCGGCTGAAGAACAGCGCTGCAATGGCTCGCACGGCTTGCGTCCGTCTGTCGATGCACCGCCACCAACCAAGATCGTATCTTCGAGGACCCTGACATGAAACCCCATTTCCGCTCACCCTGCATGACGCTGCTCGCACTCACGCTCACTGCCACCCTCCAGGCTTGCGCTGCGAAAGGCCCCAGCGTTGATCTCAAAGGCCAGTCCTATGTGATCGAACTCGCGGAAAACGACGCCACGCGCGAGCACGGCCTGATGGATCGAACCGAGATGGACGCCCATCACGGCATGCTGTTTGTGTTCCAGGACGATGCGCCGCGTGCTTTCTGGATGAAGAACACCAAGATTCCGCTCGACATGCTGTTTTTCGACGCGGACCGCAAATTGCTTAGCGTGCAGCACGACGTGCAACCGTGCACAGCCGATCCCTGCCCTCCGTACTCCAGCGGTGCGCCGGCGCGGTACGTGCTTGAGCTCAACGCTGGGCAGTCGAAGAAGCTGGGAGTGGCTCCGGGCGACGAAATGACGATCCATCGCTGATCGAATGCAGGCTGAGCACGTCGAGGTTCATCGCCTCACGTTCGCGCCATACGCCATCGCGCAGGACGAGCTCGCCGCGCAGTTCATGCGCGCATGTCAGGCCGTAGCGATAGGGCATGAGCGCGCCAGTTTCGTTGTCGACGCTGGCGTCTTCGATCGGAACGAAAATACGCATGGGGAACTCCCGCTTGATTGACTGCGTACAGTTAATCAAGAGGGGATGCCGTGCAGACGACGGATGTATGTCGGAATAGAGGCAACTCCGGCCTTGGCGCTGGCTTCGCGGACGTTGCGAGGAGTTTTTGACGCGAAGCGGTAGCGATCTGCCCACCTTCAGCAGAACAATTAGTGCTTCTCAGATCTCGATCATCTCGAAATCAGACTTGGTCACGCCGCAGTCCGGGCAGGTCCACGTTTCCGGCACATCTTCCCAGCGAGTGCCGGCGGAGATTCCGTCGGCGGGCCAACCTTCGGCTTCGTGGTATAGGAAGCCGCACACGACGCACATGAACGTGCGGAAGGGTGCTTCGACGGCGGCGGCAGCAGACTCGGACATTGCAGAAGGTTCGTTGAGCGAATGGCCTAGTATTCTCTCAGCTTGCACGAGCCCGCGAAAGCGCATGCCTGACCCATGCCGATGACAATTATTTCCAAGTCCGCGCGAATACGCGGGCTTTACGCGATCACCGACGGCCCGCGCGACGATCTCGTCGAGGTGTGTGCAGAGGCACTCGCAGGCGGCGCGGCGATCCTGCAATACCGCGACAAGACCACGGATGTCCCACGGCGCCTGCGTGAAGCAGGTGCCCTACAGGCGCTATGCGACCGCCACGGCGCCGCCCTGATCATCAACGACGACGTCGAACTCGCGCGCGTCGTGGGCGCGGCCGGTGTGCATCTCGGCGAGGACGACGCTACGCTTGTGACCGCGCGTGAGCGCCTTGGTGCTGCGGCAATCATCGGCGTGTCCTGCTACGACTCGCTCGACCGTGCGCGACAATTTGCCGCTGCGGGCGCGGACTATCTCGCTTTCGGCGCATTCTTCCTATCGCCGACGAAACCGCAGGCGCGAGGTGCGACGCTGCCCTTGCTGCGCGAGGCGAAGGCGCTCGGCCTGCCACTGGTAGCGATCGGCGGCATCACGCCGGACAATGCGCGTGATCTCATCGCTGCCGGCGCCGATGCCATTGCTGTCATCAGCGCGCTGTTCGGTGCGCAGGATGTGCAAAGCGCTGCCGGCAATTTCACCCGCCTTTTCCGTACGTCTTCCACGAGCCTGAAATGACCACCAATCATGAATTGTTCCAACGCGCCCTAGAACGCATTCCCGGCGGCGTGAACTCGCCCGTGCGCGCGTTCAAATCTGTCGGTGGCGAGCCGTTCTTCACGGCACGCGCAGATGGCGCGTACCTGTGGGATGTGGAAGGCACGCGCTACATCGACTACGTCGGCTCATGGGGTCCGATGGTCGCCGGCCACAATCATCCGCAGGTGCGCGCAGCGGTCGAACGCGCGATCCAGAATGGCCTCTCGTTTGGCACGCCCTGCGCCGCCGAAGTCACGATGGCAGAGACGATCACACGCCTGGTGCCATCGGTTGAAGTCGTGCGCATGGTCAACTCCGGCACCGAAGCGACGATGTCGGCGATCCGACTCGCACGCGGCTTCACGGGACGTTCGCGCATCGTCAAGTTCGAAGGTTGCTATCACGGTCACGGCGATGCATTCCTCGTGAAAGCCGGTTCCGGCGCGCTGACACTCGGCGTGCCGACCTCACCCGGCGTGCCGAAGGCGCTCGCCGATCTCACGCTCACCTTGCCGTACAACGATCTGGATGCGGCAAAGAAGCTCTTCGGCGACGTCGGCGACGACATCGCCGCACTCATCATCGAACCCATCGCCGGCAACATGAATTGCATCCTGCCGCGCGAAGGCTACCTCGCGGCGCTGCGTGAGCTGTGCACGCAACACGGCGTGCTGCTGATCTTCGATGAGGTCATGACCGGATTCCGCGTGGCACTCGGCGGCGCGCAGTCGCTGTATGGCATCACGCCGGATCTGACGGCATTCGGCAAGATCATCGGCGGCGGCATGCCGGTCGGCGCGTACGGTGGCCGCCGCGAAATCATGCAGATGATTGCTCCGGCGGGGCCGGTGTATCAGGCGGGCACGCTGTCCGGCAATCCGGTGGCAATGGCGGCGGGCCTGGCGATGCTCGAGCTGATCCAGACGCCGGATTTCTACGAAGAACTCGATCGCCGTACGCGCTTGCTCACCGATACGCTCGCCGCTGCGGCTGCCGAAGCGGGCGTGCCACTGAGCGTGAATCGCGTGTGCGGCATGTTCGGAATCTTCTTTACCTCGGAAAAAGTCGAATCCTACGCGCAGGCGACCGCGTGCGATGTCGCTGCGTTCAACCGTTTCTTCCACGGCATGCTCAAGCGCGGCGTCTATCTCGCGCCTTCCGCTTTCGAAGCCGGCTTTGTCTCGATCGCGCATACCGAGCAAGTCATCGCGGATACGTTGGTTGCGGCGCGCGGCGCCTTCGCCGAGGCCGCGGCTGGCTGAAATCCTCGATGGCGCGACAGGCGATGGCGAGCCGCGCCATCCGTCGCGGTTCAGCTGTGCTTGGGAGGCGATCGCGTCCAATAACCGGTTGTTGCAGCAGAGGTGGACAGCATGACCGAGGATTCCGACCCCAAGCGCAGATTGCTCGTGCGCGGAGCACGCGCTGGAGACATTGCAGCCCTCGTGGCTCTGACCGGCCGTACCTACGGCACCGAGTGGGCACACTCCGCAGACATGCTGCGCGGGCAGCAGGCGCGGTTTCCGCAAGGCCAGTTCGTCGCCGAGTACGGTGATCGCATTGTCGGCTTCTGTGCCACGTTTCGCGTCGACGAAGCGGCGGCGATGGGTCCGCACAGCTGGCATGAAATCACGGGCGGCGGCTTCGCGTCTCGCCACGACGATCATGGCGACTGGCTTTACGGCATGGATGTCTGCGTCGACGCCGAGTTTCGCGGCCTGCGCATCGGCCGGCGGCTTTATGCGGCGCGCAAGAAGCTGTGTCAGAAACTCGGCCTGCGCGGCATCGTGTTCGGCGGACGACTGCCGGGTCTGGAGAAACGCGCCAAAACTTACGGTTCGGTCGACGCCTATGTCCAGGCCGTGCGCGAAGGCCGGCAGCGCGATGCCACGCTGAGCTTCCAGTTGCGCAATGGGTTCGAATTGATTGGCATGTTGCCGCGTTACGCCCCCGGCGATCGCGAATCGCTTGGTTACGCCGCGCACCTGGTCTGGCGCAATCCCGATCGGCATGACCAGCCGCAGACGCCAACACCGAAGAACGCGACGCGTCTTCCCGATCGCGTGCGGGTGGCAACAATCCAGTACCAGCAGCGGCGCATCACGCGTTTCGAGGAATTTGCGACCCAAGTCGAATATTTCGTGGAGATCGCGGCGGGCTACGAGTCGGACTTTGTCGTGTTCCCGGAAATGATGACCCTGCAACTGCTGTCGATCGAGAACGCACCGCTGCCATCGGTGGAAGCGATCCGCCGCATCACCGAATACACCGATCGGGTCAAGGCGCTCTTCAGCGATCTCGCCGTGCGCTACAACATCAACATCATCGGCGGCTCGCATCCGACCGCGATCGACAACGGCACGATGCGCAACATCTGCTACGTGTGCTTGCGCGATGGCTCGGTGCACCAGCAGGAGAAGATCCATCCCACGCCGAACGAGCGCACCTGGTGGGGCATCAAGGGCGGCAGCAAGGCTGCGGCGATCCAGACCGACTGCGGGCCGATCGGCGTGCTGATCTGCTACGACTCGGAATTCCCCGAACTTGCGCGTCACCTGATCGATCAGGGTGCGCTGATCCTTTTCGTGCCCTTCTGCACCGACGAGCGCCAGAGTTATCTGCGCGTGCGCTACTGCTGTCAGGCACGCGCGGTCGAGAATCAGTGCTATGTGGTGCTCTCCGGCAACGTCGGCAATTTGCCCGGCGTGAACAATTTCGATATCCAGTACGCGCAGAGTTGCATCCTCACTCCGTGCGATTTTCCGTTTGCACGCGACGGCATCGCGGCTGACTCGACCCCCAATACCGAGATGGTGCTGTGGGCGGATCTGCGTCTGGAAGATCTCGCCCGCGCGCGTAACAACGGCACCGTGCAGAACCTCAAGGATCGCCGCCACGATCTCTATCTGCAGCGTTGGCTGCAAGGCAACTGAGCTACGGCCCGGGCCCTGCGACCGGCCCTGCGGAAAGGTCGTTGCCGGCCTGTCGGCAGACCCGTCTGAGCTCCGGCCTTCCATCCATTCAATCTTATCCCACGGACTTTACACATAGAGTACTTTACTAACCGAGGATACCTGTCACGATGCATTGGCCGTCATGTGACGGTCGGTCAGGAGTTCTCCGATGAAACACACACCACTATCCCTTGTCGGCGCAATCGCGCTGACGTTTGCAATGTCCGCGAGCAGCGGACTGTTAGCGGCTGAACACGCCGCCAAGACGGCGACGCCCGCCGTATCCGTTGCACCTGCGGCGCCCAAGCTGCACGCTGCGATGCGTTCCCTCTGGCAGGGCCATGTCGAGCAAACGCGTGCCTATGCGGTGGCCGTCAAGGGCGGCGACAGCTCTGCTGCAACGAAGGCTGCTGACGGCGTCGTGGCGAATGCCAAGCAGATCGCCGCAGCGGTTGGCGGTTATTACGGCGATGCGGCGGGAAAACAAATGCTCACTCTGCTCGCTGGCCATTGGGGCGGGGTCAAGGCGATGACCGATGCACAGCACGCCGACGACAGCGCCGCGAGTACCAAAGCGATGCAGGACCTGACCGCGAACGCCGGCGAGATCGCGAAGTTCCTCTCCGGCGCGAACCCGAACTTGCCCGAAGAGGCTGTGCGCGGTCTGATGATGACCCATGTCGGTCATCATGCGCAGCAGATCAGCCAGATCATGAAGGGGGATGCGGCTGGCGAGGCGAGCACCTGGAAGATGATGCGTGCGCACATGGACACGCTCGCCGACGCGCTATCGGATGGCATCGCCAAGCAGTTCCCGGCCAAGGCGACATGACTCAGGCGGGCGCGCTACGGCAATTCGGCACGACGCAGCAAAAACTGCTGCGCGCGCTGTTGCAATCGCCGCAGGGCGCTACCGTCGAGTCGCTGTGCGAAACACTGGGTGTCACCCACAACGCGATCAGGCAACACCTGACCGCGTTGATCGGCGCGGGACTGGTCGAGCGCGGCAGTGCGCGACCAACCGGTGGCCGGCCGCAGTCGCGCTATCTGCTTTTGCCGGCTGGTCGTGACCTGTTTCCGCGCAGCTACGGATTGATCGCCACGAGCGTGCTGGAGCATCTCTATGCCAACAGCGGCAAGGCGGAGGTGCAGGCGATGCTGACCAAGGTGGGCCAAGACCTTGGCATGGCCGCCGCTGCGCACATCGACTCCGCCGATGACGCAGGCATCGCGAGCGCGCTCGCCGAACAGCTGGACGCGCTCGGTTACGAAGCGATTGCCGTGCGCCGCGATGGCGAGACGCAGGTCGAAGCGTACAACTGCGTCTTCCATCATCTGGCGAAAACGCATCCGGACGTGTGCCGCTTTGATCTGGCCTTTATGGAAGCGGCAACCGGTCGACCGATCCAGCATATGGAGTGCCTACTGCGCGGCGGCCATTCTTGCCGCTTCCGCATCGGCGCGTTGGCCGACGGCACTCGCGACGCGAAGGACAAACCGTCGTTCGGTTGAGCTGAGCGCCGGCTACCAGATACCACTGTTGGGCATCGATGCCCACGGCTCTGCCGCCGGCAACCTTTCACCCTTCTGCAGCAACTCGATCGAAATCAGGTCGGGCGAGCGCACGAACGCCATATGCCCATCACGTGGCGGGCGATTGATGGTGATGCCGATCGACTGCAGATGCGCGCACGTTGCGTAGATGTCGTCGACGCGGAACGCGAGGTGGCCGAAGTTGCGCGCTCCGCCGTAGTCCTCGTTCGAGCCCCAGTTGTGGGTCAGTTCGATTTCCGCATCCGGCGTTTCATCGGCCGCCAGAAAGATCAGAGTGAACTTGCCGGTCGCATTTTCGATGCGCCGCGTTTCGCGCAAACCGAGGCCGGCGCAGAAGAATTTCAAGGTCGCGTCCAGGTCGTGCACGCGGATCATGGTGTGCAGGTACTTCATTGGTGTCTCCGTTGCGATCGCCCAGTATCGCGAAAATCAGGAAGCGGCCATTCGCGATGGCGCTTTCCACGAATAGCTCAATCGCGCTGGAAGCGCGGCATGTAGTGTTGCAGCTGAGCCAGGCGCCGCAGCGGATCGGTCAGCTGCAACAAATGCTGTTTCTCCGACTGTTCCAGCGGCAGCAGTTCGCCGAGCCGAAAGCCGACCCAGCTTGCGTCGTCGAAGCACGCGCGATCGACTTTTGCATAGGCCGTACCGATCTGATCGAGCAGGCGTTCGAGGATCGTCGCCAGCAAGCCGTGCTCGGGTGGCACCTCCACCACGGGCTCAGGCGGCCAGAAACGCACTTCGCCCTGCATGAGGCCGTTGTCGCGCACGCGCGTCGCGTTGACCTGGAAGCGCTCGCCGCCTTCGGCACTGATGCCGAGCAGGCCATCTGGGAGGGTAAAAAAATCAGTGATGCGCGCGAGCGTACCCACGGCGGCGGGCAGCGCTGGTTCACCGACTTCTGCGCCATCGAGTATCAGGCAAACGCCGAAACCCGAAGCGTTGCGCGAGCACTCGCGCACGAGATCGAGATAGCGCAACTCGAAGATGCGCAGGTTCAGCGGCGCGCCGGGAAACAGCACACTCGACAGCGGAAACAGCGGGATGTCGGTCAACGCCACGACACAAGTCTAGCGGAGCGCGGTGAAAAAACGACGTGGCGCGCCCTCGAAACCGCCGTTCGACATGAATACGACGTGGTCGCCCGCGCGCGCATCGGCGAGCAGCGTTGCGACCAACTCGTCGACGCTCGCGGCGGTGCGGCCGCGACCGCCGAGTGCGTCGACGACATGTGCCGCGTCCCACGCCAACTCGGCGCGCTTGAGGAAGACGACGGTGTCGGCGTCGCGCAAGGACGGCGCGAGTTCGTCCGCGTGCGCGCCCATGCGCATCGAGTTCGAACGCGGTTCCATCCCGACCAGAATGCGCGCTTTGCCGACTTTCGCGCGCAGTCCCGCAAGCGTGGTGGCGATCGCGGTCGGGTGGTGCGCGAAGTCGTCGTAGACGCGCACGCCGCGGTGCTCGCCGATCAGTTCCATGCGCCGCGCGACATTGAGAAAATCCGCCAGTGCGGGCAATGCGCGTGCGACGTCGACGCCTGCCGCGTGTGCGGCCGCCAGAGCGGCGAGCGCATTCATCACGTTGTGGCGTCCCGACAGGTTCCAGCGCGCCTCACCGATTTCACGACCCTGATGCGAAACGACAAAGGCTGAGCCATCCGCTTCGAGCAAACGTGCGCGCCAGTCGCCGGCATCGATGCCGAACGTCTCGACCGGCGTCCAGCAGCCCATCGCAAGCACTTCGGCGAGGCGCGCATCTTCGGCGTTGACGATCAGGCGACCCTTGCCGGGCACGGTGCGCACGAGATGATGGAATTGCCGCTGGATCGCCGCGACATCGGGAAAAATGTCGGCGTGGTCGTATTCGAGGTTGTTGAGAATCGCGATCGTGGGACGGTAGTGCACGAACTTCGACCGCTTGTCGAAGAACGCGGTGTCGTATTCGTCTGCCTCGATGACAAACGGAGAAATGGGGTCAGGTTCATTTTCCCGCACACGAGATTGGGTGCGCGTTGCTGCATCGGGGAAATGAACCTGACCCCATTTCCCCAAGCGCGCTGAAACGCCGAAATTCGCCGGCACTCCACCGACAAGGAAGCCGGGATCGAGGCCTTGCGATTCAAGGATCCAGGCGAGCAACGAGGTCGTCGTGGTCTTGCCGTGCGTGCCGGCGACCGCGAGCACGCGGCGCTCGGCGAGCACGGTCTCGCCCAGCCATTGCGGACCGGAAACGTAGCGCAGGCGCGTATCGAGCATGTGCTCGATCGCCGGGTTTCCGCGCGACAACGCGTTGCCAACGACGACGATATCCGGTGCCGGCTGTGAGGCGGTGCCATCGAGGTGCTCGGCCTTGAAACCCTGCATCAGCGTGATGCCGAGTTGTTCAAGCTGGGTGCTCATCGGCGGATAAACGTTCGCATCCGAACCCTCCACCGTGTGGCCGAGTTCGCGCGCGAGCGCGGCGATGCCGCCCATGAAGGTGCCGCAGATGCCGAGGATATGCAGTCGCATGCGCAGTGGATTCCTTCAGACGCCGAACAGGATGCGGTCGATCGCCCAGTAGGCAATCAGCCATGAAAGGACCAGCGCGAAAGCGAGGCCGAACGAAGCATCGATCGCATGCCGCATGATGTGCGCGTTCACGCTGACCTGCCAGAGCAGCAGCGCGAGCGTGATCCAGCCGAACATCGCTTGCAGCGCGGACATGTCGGCGACAGCTGTCGGAGGCGGCCCGGCCAGGAGGGCGATCGGCAGCTGCAGCAGCGAAAGCGCGAAGCTGCAGGCAAGCAACGCACAGGCGGTCTGCACGTAGCGATTGCGCAGGCCTCGAATCGCCAGCGCCACCCAGCACAACGCGAGCACGATGACA
>JBBRZD010000024.1:0-17247 GCA_038237055.1 Lysobacterales bacterium
CGCACTCGCAGAAAGTGCCACCAGATCGATTGCCTGATCCGTGCCCTTGTGCGAAAACTCGACTGCATCCGCTTCATCCACCGGGATGCGAAGCACAAATCTCCGTTCAGCCCGTATGGCCGGATAAGCATTGATGGAGCCGTCGCCACGCTCCGGATCGTGCGCGAATTCACCGTGCAGGTGCGGCACGGTGATGCTCCTCTCACCGAGATCCACGCCCTTGCGCCAAGCGTGGTACGAGACCCTTTCCTCGTGTGCGAATCCCCGGAACATCGATCGTATTCGCACCCGGCAAGGTCGGCCGAGCCAGATCGACCTCCGTGTAGAAAACCGGCTGCACCTCGTCGTCCGCGTCCATCGTGAAAACGATGTAGCGCGTCGGCACTGCGACCGCCGACGTGGATACAAGCGCCGCAAATCCAGCAAACCAGCCCATCCAATAGCGCGACATCCCGAGGTTTCCTTCCTATTTATGGGCCGCGAAACGCGGCGAACGGCGAGCGTAACATCCCTTTGAAATTTGCGGCAGGCTTGTGGGATTCTTGAACACCAGAACATTAATGTGATATCATTTTGATACCACAGTAGCGAGACACATCCATGAACGAACGCAACGCGTTTTCGCTGGCCGGTATTCCGGTCGTGCTGATTCTCATCGCCGGATGGTTGTTGACGGGCTTCTGGCTGTTCACAACGGTTTCCGGTCAGCATCAACCGGCGCCGGGACAAATCCTGCCGATCGTCCCGCTGTTTATCCTGCTCGCATTCCTTGGCAAGGGTTTCTTCCAGGTGCAGCCGAATCAGGGCCAGGTGCTGCAACTGTTTGGGCGCTATTCCGGAACCGTGCGCGATGAAGGTCTGCGCTGGACCAATCCGTTCTATGCGAAGCGTCCCATCAGCTTGCGCGTGCGCAACTTTGAATCGGGCAAGCTAAAGGTCAACGACAACGACGGCAATCCGATCGAAATAGCGGCCGTCGTCGTGTGGCAGGTCGTCGATACCGCCGAAGCGGTGTTCTGCGTAGATGACTACGAAAACTTCGTGCAGATCCAATCGGAATCCGCGCTGCGCCAGATGGCGCAAAGCTATCCTTACGATTCGCACGACACCAAGGAACCTTCGTTGCGCAGCCATGGCGATGTCGTCAATTCGCATTTGCGCGACGAAATCCAGCAGCGGCTCGGCAAAGCCGGCGTGAAAGTTGTGGAGTCGCGCATCAGCCATCTCGCCTACGCCCAGGAAATCGCTCAGGCGATGCTGCAACGCCAGCAGGCCAGCGCGATCATCGCGGCGCGCACGCGCATCGTCGAGGGCGCCGTGAGCATGGTCGAGATGGCGTTGACCGAGCTGGGCAAACGTGGCGTGGTCGAGCTCGACAACGAGCGCAAGGCGGCCATGGTCAGCAACCTGCTCGTTGTACTCTGCGGTGAGCGCGGCACGCAGCCGGTCGTCAATACCGGCAGCTTGTACACCGGCTGATGAGCGAAAAAAAAGCCTACCCGCTGCGCATCAGCGCTCCGGTGCTGGATGCGATGCAGCGCTGGTCGAACGACGAACTGCGCTCGTTGAATGCGCAGATCGAGTATGTCCTGCGCGAGGCATTGCAAAAGGCCGGCCGTCTGAAATCGCCGCCGAAACCGAAAGCCGTCAAGGATTCCGCTTGAACCGATCCCTGCCGCAACTGCGCATCGCCGTATTGCTCGGCATTGCCTGCGCGATCGCGACGGCGCTTGTATTTCCGTACTTGCTGGCCGCGAAGCCCGACGTCCTGGCGACGGCGCCAGTTTCGCGCGGCGTCCTCGTTGCAGTCGGTTCGCTGCAGGTAGGCGTTGCGTGCTTCCTGCTCGGTTGGGGTGGACTCAAGCTCGGCGCGCCGCTTGGACTCGGCGCGCCGTGGCTGGCGGCGCTCATGTATCGGCGAGAACGACCAAGCGCGTCGAGCTGGCTTCTCGCCATCATGCTGGGCGTGCTCGCTGCGTGCGTCATTCTCTCTGCCATCGCGCTCTTCGGGGCGCCGATAGCACCCTCGGCGACCGTGCAGGAACCCGCCGCGTGGAAAGGCCTGCTGGCGTCACCTTACGGAGGCATTGTCGAAGAAACCGAGCTGCGAGTATTCGTGATGGGCAGCCTTGCCTGGCTGCTCGCACGCATGACAGGCGGCATGCCGCGCGCATGGGTGATGATCGTCGCTATCGTTATAGCAGCCTTGCTGTTCGGAATCGGTCATCTGCCCGTGGCTGCGCAAATCGCACCATTGACCAGCGGGCTTGTCGCGCGTGTGATCATCTACAACGCGCTCGCCGGGCCCATATTCGGATGGCTGTACTGGAAGCGCGGTCTCGAACACGCGATGCTCGCGCACTTCTGCGCGGATCTGGTTCTGCACGTCGCCGCTCCCCTACTGGCGGCGTAGCAACCCTGCCCGCTCAGCTGCAATACAGACGCCCGTGTTAGCGTGCGCACCACCCTTCAAGGAGACGACTTCATGCTGATTCGACCGCTCGCGCTAGCCCTTCTGATCGGCGTTACGCAGGCACACGCCGCGCCAAAGAAACACAAACCGGCGCCGGCGCCGGCTCCCGCACAAGACACGGCAGCAACGCCGGATGCCATCGATGTCGACGCAATGGCGCGCGCCAAGGATGCCGCTGCAAGCACCGGCGCCGCATCGACCGATGCGAACGCAAACAGCAGTTCGACGGAGGTTCCCGCGACGTTGAAGGTAGAGGTGGCGCCCGCCGCAGCCGAGCAGGCCAGCAAAGCGCCGACAACCGAACCCGCTGAAAAATCGGCTGCGGACACAGCAAACGGCGTGCCGCCGATGCTTGCACCGACGCCGAGCGACGACGAACGGCGCATTGCCGCTTCGTGCGAAGCGCGCGCAACCAGTCTGCTCGATGCCGCGCAGAAAGGTGACTACGCGGGAGCAACGAGGGACTTCGACGCAAAAATGCGTGCCGGGTTGCCCGTACCGAAGTTCAAGCAGGCGTGGGAATCACTGGCTCAGTTCGGGACACTGACCGCGCGGGGACAGACGCATCTGGCAAAGAACGACGGCTATATCGCCGTGACCGTTCCGCTGCTGTTCGAGAAGGCCAATCTCTATGCACAGGTCGCCTGTGGCAGTGATGGCCGCGTTGCGGGCTTCTACATCAAACCGCTGGAAATGCCGCAACCGTGACTTGCCAAACCAAACGCACGCAGATTCACGCGCGGGGTGGCTTCTGAGCGAAACGATACGCCAGCCCCCAGTGCGCTGCGATGCGCAGCGGCGTCGTGCAATCCTGCGCGAAGCGTTTGCGCTTGGAATTCCAAGTACGTACGGGCAATCGCGCAGCTTGCCGATCGTGCGCGAGCCGCACGCGCTGACTTGCATCGGTGATGATATTCAGGCTCGTGCGCAATGGCTCGCGCCACGCGCTGCGCGCGCTTTCATCCGCATGCGTGCGGCAGCGAGCGCAGACGCGATCCAATTGCAGCTGGTATCGGCGTTTCGTTCGGCCGATTACCAGCTTGGAATACTCAAGCGCAAGCTCGAACGCGGCCTGTCGATCGACGAAATCCTGCGCGTCAGCGCGGCGCCTGGATACAGCGAACACCACAGTGGCCGCGCAGTCGACCTGACCACGCCTGGATACCCTGCTCTCGAAGAGACGTTTGAGGAATCGACGGCATTTGCGTGGCTGGACGCACGAGCATCGCAGTTTGGTTTCGCGCTCTCGTATCCGCGTGGCAATCCGCATCGAATCGCATACGAGCCGTGGCACTGGTGCTGGCAAGCCAGATATCGCATACGCGGCTAGCGTGGCTCAATCGGTCTCGCGCCACGCGTACAGCGCGAGCGCTAGCCAGCCGACGATGAAGGCACCTCCGCCCAACGGCGTGATGACCCCGAACCAACTAGGCGCCCCAAGTGCAAGCGCATACAGGCTTGCGCAGAACAGCACGCTACCCACGACGAACGCAACCGCCGACCAATGCAGTGCAACGGTCGCGCGATCGCGCGCGAGCAAACCGATCGCCAGCAGCGCAAGCGCGTGCCAGAACTGATATTCGGCGGCAGTGTGCCAGATCGCCAGCGAGCGCTCGTCGAGGCCGCTACGCAACGCATGTGCGCCGAAGGCGCCGAGCGCAACGGCCGTCGCACCCGAAAGCGCAGCAGCGAGCATCGACCAGCGCGCCATCAACGTGCGCGAATGCGCCTCCTGCTTCTGCGGCAGGCGCATGGACTTCAGCCCGCCTTGCCATTCGCCGCCGCGGCTTTCTTCGCCATCGGCTCCACGGGCTTCTTTTCTTCCACCGGCTTGAGCAGGTCGTCGAGTGACTTGTTGATGTTCGCGTATTTGTAAGCGGGCAGTACGTAAGTCCAATTGCCAAAGCGCCCGTTGAGCTCGGCGACTTCCTTGTTGAGTACAGCGAGGCGATCCTCGCGATCCTTGGCCGGGTCGCTGATAGCAAGGGGCCTTATCGGCTCATCGACGACTTTGGCATCCTTCGCCGTCACCGGCTTCGCAGCGGTTGCGGCTTCGAATTCGGACTTCGCCTTCTCCTGTGCGGCGACGATGCCTTTCCCCGCCTGCGCAGCATCGAGCGATGCGACGAATTGCGCGTAGTCATTGCCGTCTTTTTTCCACGCAGTTGTGTCTACCACCAAACCGTCGAACATCGCGTAGTGCGCCTTGAACGCCTTGTCATCCGGCATGGCATCTTTCGCCGGCAGGACATCGTCGAAGCGCAAGCCAGCCAAGGTCGAGGCGAGGCCGTTGAGCGCGAATTCCGCACCCGCCTCGCGCCCGTTCGGAACATCGGCAAGCTTGAAGTTCGCATCGGCTTCGGCGTCTTTGGCGACCCGCACGACCTTGCCGTCCGCATGCGTAATCGCGACCGACGCAACGCGGCTTGCGGCAATATCGACGAGATCCTTCTTCAACCAATCCGCCGCGTTCTTCTCGACCGTCAGCACGCCGGATGCGAGCCAACTCTGCGCATCGCCGACGCGACGCACGAAGGTACCGCCACTGCGCGGATTGCTGTTGCCGAAGATCAACTTGAAAGGCTTCGCAAGGCCGTCGAGTTCAACCTGCAGGCCTTTGGCGTCCTTCGCATCTACGTCATCGACGCCGAGCGTCGCGTACTTGTCCTTGACCGCTGTCTTCGGTTCAACATTCTTCGCGTCGGCAATCTTGAGCAGGAATTCGCGCAGCTTGCCCGTGTCGACCGCGTAACCGCCCTTTTCCTTCAGGCTCCAACCATGGGCATCGCGTTCCAGCGTGGCCAAGATTTTGCCCTCGGCACCCGTCACGACGAGTTTGCTGACGTCGTTGACGTGGTCGCGCAGTTCTGGCGCGACATAGGTCGAAGTTTCACCGCCATTTTCGCTACGCGGCGCATTCGCGCGATTGATTGCGATGGCAGCAACAATCGCAAACAGCGCCGCGATAGCTAGTCCGATCAGCGTCTTCTGGTTCATGCGTGGCCTCCCTGTGCGGCACGTCGGCGCTGGCTGCGCCACCATGCGAACGCGAGTGCAGCGAGCGTCAGCAGCAGCGGGATCAGCACGATATTGATGAGTTTGAGCTTGGTGCCGAGCGTTTCGATTTCGGCGTCGAGCTGGCGTCGTACCTGGCGCAGCTCCTTGCGGATCTCGAGCTTGCGCTTGAGGAAGTTGTCCAGCTCGGTTTTTTGATCGGGCGAAAGGATCTGCGCCTGGTCCTGCGCTTTCGCGCCCTGCAGATCGGTCAGCTTGCGCTCGGTATCGGACAATTCCTTTTGCAGCTCCTGCTCCTTCGCACGGAAGCGTTCGTCGGCATTGCGCTTGATCGACTCGACGGTGGTGAACGGACGCTGAGAGGTCGCTCTACCACGTATCGAGATCAGGTCGCTGGAGCCCGCCAGGTTGTCGAGCGCATTGACCGCGAAGTCGCCGTTGTTGGCGAATGCATTCATGACTTTCTGGCCGAAGAATGGCCGGATCTGCACCCACAAGCGATCGCTCAGGATGTCGGTGTCGGCGACCAGCAGGATCTGTCCGTTCGCATCCTTCGATTCACTCAACGCACCCGGTTCCTTGCGTTCCGGGAACGCCGTCTTGAACTTCCCGGTGAGACGCGCCGCAATGACGAACGGCGCACCAGCGGACTTGTAGCCGGCGAGCAGCGAAGTCGGATCCTGCAACATGCGCAGACGATCGCTGCCCACGCTCGATGCATCGGACGTTGTCTGGATCAGCGGCGTCAGCTTCACGTCTTTCGCATCCTTGGCAAGATCGAAGTATCCCGCCGTCCAGACATTGATGGTCTGCAGGTTCGCGGTGACGACATCGTCGTGATTGAACTCGGCCTGGGTCAGGCCAAGAATGCCCGGATGACGTACTGGTGGCTGACCTTCGCCGGCGCTGATTGGCGCTGCGCGCGCACGATCGATCACGACCTTGTGCGGGTCGTATTCGACGCCCCAGGCCTTGAACAGTTTCGGCAAGTCCGACGACTTGTCCGCCATCATTGCAGCCATCGGATTGTTCGGGTCGCCGTTGGTCTGTTCCATGTCGGCATCCGGGTCGACGAAAGCGAGCAGATGTCCGCCGCGCAATACGAACTGATCGATCGCGTACTGCGCATCATCGCTGAGCTGTTTCGGCTGCACGATGACGAGCACATCGATGTCCTTGTCGATCGTCTTCAGCGTCGCGGGATCGAGTTTGCGCATGTCGAACATCTGCGTCCACTGCTGATCCACCGCCCACGCTTCGCGCATTTGCCGCGTTGCGGGGTCGAAATCAGCCGCGATCGGGAGACTGGAAAGCAGCCCGACGACGGGTTTTTTCGGCGCCTGCAACTCATGGATCAGCTTGGCGACGTCGTATTCGAGGAATCCTTCCTTATCGGGCTGAAGGAATGGGATCACCGCCTGACCGTTGGTGGAGTTCGTGCCGGCAAGGCCGAAGAACACCTTGTCGCCGGCTGCCGAAACCGGCACCGATTGCAGGCCGAAACTCGTCGCACGATCCTCGTCCTCGGAGAACGGCAATGGGTCGATCACTTCCAGCTTGATCTTGCCGCCCGAGCGCGAAGCCATCTCGCCGAGCATCTCGCGCACCTGGGTGAAATACGTGCGCAGCTGCGGCAGGTCCTGTGTCCCCTTGTCCGAATAGAACAGGTACAGGTTGATCGGCTCGTCAATAGACTTGATGATATTTTTTGTACCGCTGGACAGGGTGTACAGATGCCCCTGGGTCAGGTCCACGCGTGCGCCGCGGAACACGACGTTGACCAGCAGCATGACCGCGACGAACAACACGGCCAGCACCAGCAGTGCGGAACCCGAAAGGGTTTTGCGATTGAGTGTCATCGGGTTCCCTCCTCAGGCCGCTTTCTTGAGATCGATGACGACGGCAGTCGCGTATAGCCAAGCGCCGATCATCAACACGAAATAAATCAGGTCACGCAGGTCGATCACGCCCTTGCTGATCGACGAGAAATGCGTGAGGAAGCTCAAACCTGCCACCGCATCGACCACGCCTTGCGGTGCGATGGCACGGAAGAAGTCGAGTACCAACGGGAAACCTGCGAGCAGCAGCAGGAAGCAGATCACCACGGTCAGGATGAACGCGACGACCTGGTTGCGCGTCGACGCCGAGATGCACGAGCCAATCGCGAGGAAGGCACCAGCCATCAGCAACGAACCAAGATAACTCGCGAAGATAACGCCGTTGTCCGGACTGCCGAGATAATTCACGGTCAACCAGATCGGAAAAGTCAGTACCAGCGCGATCGCGATGAATGCCCAGGCGGCGAGAAACTTGCCGAACACCGCCTGCCACATGGTCACCGGCAAGGTGAGCAGCAATTCGATCGTGCCACTCTTGCGTTCTTCGGCCCACAATCGCATCGACACCGCTGGCACCAGGAACAGATACAGCCACGGATGGAAATTGAAGAACGGCTGCAGATCGGCCTGGCCGCGCTCGTAGAAATTACCCAGATAGAACGTGAATGCGCCTGAGAGCAGCAGGAAGATCACAATGAAGACGTACGCGACGGGAGTCGCGAAATAGCTGCGCAGTTCGCGCTTGAAGATCGTGACGACGCCGCTCATGTACGTGCCTCCGTGCCGGTCGCGCCTTGGGTAATCGTGCGGAACACTTCGTCGAGCCGGCCCGCTTCCAGAGCAAGCTCGCTGACGGTGACGCCTTGCGCCTTCAATGCATCGCCGACAGCCACGAAGATCGAGCGGCCCGGCTTCGGGAATGCGGTGATGCGACCGTCCTGCGGGTCGACTTCGATGGACGCGACATCCGCAACTTTCGACAACGCGTCGCGCGCTTCCTTCACGTTCGGTGCGGTCAGTGAAACTGCCTGGTGATAACGCGAGCGGGCTTCGAGTTCACTCGGCGTTGCATCCGCGAGGATGCGTCCACCGGCGATGATGATCGCGCGATCGCACACGGCGTGGACTTCTTCCAGCAAGTGCGTCGAGATGATAATGGTCTTGTCGCGCGCCATCGAATTGATCAGTGTGCGCACTTCCTGTTTCTGGTTCGGATCGAGGCCGTCCGTCGGCTCATCGAGGATCAGCACCTTCGGATCGTGCAGGATCGCGCCCGCAAGTCCAACGCGACGCTTGAAGCCTTTGGACAAGGTGTCGATCGGCTGTTCGAGCACGCGATCCAGATGCAGGCGTTCGACCGCGTCATCGAGGCGCTTCTCGCGCAGGTCGCCTTTCAATTCGCGTACATCGGCGATGAAGTCGAGGAACTCGCGCACGCTCATCTCGCCGTAGCTGGGCGCTCCCTCCGGCAGATAGCCAAGAGCGCGTTTCGCCTCGAGTGGTTGCTTCTCGATATCGTAGCCGGCGACTGTCGCGCCGCCCGACGTGGGACTGAGAAAGCCGGCCAGCATCTTCATCGTGGTCGATTTTCCAGCCCCGTTGGGACCGAGGAAGCCCAGCACCTGGCCTGGCTCGACCCTGAAACTGATCGCATCAACGGCGGTGAAGTCGCCGTAGCGTTTGGTGATCTGTCGTGTTTCGATCATCGTCGTCTATGCACCTTCTTGAAATGCATGAAATCCCGCCGGCCCTGGCCGCGCGGGTTGATATCGTGCGTTGGTGAGCGCTCGGGTTCCGCACAATGGTGACGGTCGGCGGCTACTGCCGCCAGTCGTCCAGTCCAGCCCAGAAAACTCGAAGCGTCGGAAAGATTACCGCAAAGTTCGCGAAAAGTTCCCGCCACGACATCGGACCAAGACACTCGCTCCGGTCCTGCGAACCCGCAAGGCTAAATAAATAGCGGCGGTGGATAGCGGCGCCCGGCGCGCAAGGGCCGAAAACACGGTGCATCTCGATAGAACGCCGCCGTCGCATTGTCACCATGCCAGCCCGGGATGCCCGCCAACGGCAGCGGGCGCGATTCCTGCGGATCGGCCAGCAATGCGCCCGATTCGATGGCGCACGCAACCAAGGCTTCCACCGCCGGCCAACTGCGCACGATGCTCCCCTCGCCTTCGCAACGACCAGCAAGCGCAGTCGCAGGCACCTGCATGACCACCGCTTTCGCGGTCGACAGCGGGTTGCCATTCCACGCATGCTCGATCAGCGCGTGACCAAACACGGTCACGGCGATTCGATCGCCCCAGGCGGCACGTTCGCGCAGGAACAAGCCCGCCCAGTCGTGCGCGTCCCACATCGGCAACAAATCCATGTCGGCGAGCCAGACGATCACGCCGGCCTCGTCGAAGTGCGTCATTGCGCACTGACCGCGGGTGCGTTGCTTCGGACCGACCACGCGAATGTCTGCCACCTGTCGCGCATTCAGCGCGCGCTTCAGCAGCGGGTGGCGTAACCAGATCAGCGCATTGAAAAGATCGTGCGGGTTGCATTCGCGTGTCGCCAGGACGGAACGCTCGAAGACGCGCTCTTCATAGTGCAGGCCATCGGCCAGCAACAGAGGATCCTGAGCGACGAACGCTGGGCGGACGAAACGGTCAAGCGCTGCGACGCGGCGTCGCTCGTGTTCGAGCAGCGCGACCGTCGAAATATCTGCGCTTGCAATGAGATCCCAATGTTCGGCCCATGCGCGCAGCAATGGATGCGTGTAATCCGCCACCGGTTCGCTCCTGTGGCCGTTCATCCCAGACGCAGCGATGGCGAATAGGGCTTCGCGGTCAAGCCACAAGGCGTCCAATCAGGTCATGCTCGTCGGCATGGATGATCTCGACATCAACGAACTGGCCTGGCTTGAGCTTCTGTCCATTGTCGATGCGCACGATACCGTCGATCTCGGGCGCGTCGGACTTCGAACGCGCAACGGCGCCGTCTTCATCGACTTCGTCCACCAATACTTGCTGACGTGTGCCGATCTTGCGACCCAGACGGGCAGCCGAAATTTCCGCCTGCACTTCCATGAAACGTTCGAGGCGTTCCTCCTTGATTGCTTCCGGAACCGGATCCGGCAGCGCATTCGCCTTCGCACCATCGACCGGTGAGTATGCAAACGCACCGACGCGATCGAGTTCGGCCGCGCGCAAGAAATCCAGCAGCTCCTCGAATTCGGCCTCGGTCTCGCCGGGAAAACCGACGATGAATGTGCTCCTTATGGTCAAGTCGGGGCAGATCGAGCGCCAGTTCTGGATTCGCTGCAGAGTCTTGTCAACAGCGCCAGGGCGCTTCATCAGCTTTAGGATTCGCGGGCTTGCGTGCTGGAACGGAATATCCAGGTACGGAAGGATCTTGCCCTGCGCCATCAGCGGAACCACGTCGTCGACGTGCGGGTACGGATAAACGTAGTGCAGACGCGTCCACACGCCGAGTTCGGCGAGACCCTCGCACAGTCCGTTCATGCGGGTCTCATAGGAATTTCCGTGCCATTCGCGCGGCGCGTATTTCACGTCGACGCCATAGGCGCTGGTGTCCTGCGACACGACCAGCAGTTCCTTCACGCCACCTTTGACCAATTTTTCGGCTTCGATCAGCACCTCATCCACCGGCCGCGACACCAGATCGCCGCGCATTGAGGGAATGATGCAGAACGTGCAGCGGTGGTTGCAGCCCTCGGAAATTTTCAGATAGGCGTAATGCTTCGGCGTCAGTTTGATGCCCTGCGGCGGAACCAGATCGAGGAACGGATCATGCTTGGGCGGCAACGCCGCGTGCACCGCGTTCATTACGCTCACGTAGTCCTGCGGACCCGAGATCGACAGCACATCGGGGTGCGCTTCGCGGATCAGCTCGGCACGCTTGCCGAGACAGCCGGTCACAATGACCTTGCCGTTCTCCTCCAGAGCCTCGCCGATCGCGTCCAGCGATTCGGTCACCGCCGCATCGATAAAGCCGCAGGTGTTGACGACAACGATATCGGCCGCGCTGTAATTTGGCACGATGTCGTAACCCTCGACCCTGAGCTGGGTCAAAATGCGTTCGGAATCTACGAGGGCTTTCGGACAGCCGAGGCTGACAAAGCCGACCTTGGGATTGCGTAAGGACATGGGAATACCAAACAAGGGTTACAATAGTTTATGTTTCATGACGTTACGCTATGGACTAAACACGCCATAGAGCGCCGTGTATTGATAGAATCCGATCTCGACGCAAGCATCGTCGGCAGCTGCAGCCATGCGGGTTCAACCAGGGGACAATGAGTGACGCAGCTTCAGAACGCTGCCGGCGAGCGCCGCGCATGGCGTCGGTTCGCCTGCACGGCCGTCCTGCTGGTACTGGCAACCATCAGCGCCCCAGCCCAAACAAGCGAAGTCTACCCGCGTGCCGAGGCCGCCGCATCCGCCTTGCGCGCAAGCACCACGCTTGACGGCATCCTCTCGCAGCAGGCGACTGCCCTATTTGTGCGCAGTATCGGCGGCGCTGACGGCGAAGCATGGCTCGCATGGCTGGCTGCCAACGCATTTTCCGCTGTCGGGGCAAGTGCGGCAGCCGACGATCAGTGGCATCGCGTCGCAGAAATTGCCGGGCTGCGCGGTGACGATGACGGTTACGGCGTCGCGCTGGCGCGACGTGCCGATATCGCGATGGCCGCTGGCGATTACACACGCTGCGAAGAACTCGCCAACGCCTTGCTCGCGCTTGCCGCTCGCAGCGGCGACTCCCTGCATGCTGCCGTCGCAGAGGAAAACCTCGGCGTGCTGGAGCGCAGGCATGGTCACCTCGATGCGGCACTCGCGCACCAACGTCGCGCACTCGATCTTTATCGTTCAAACGACAGTCCATCCGGCGCCGCGCTGGCGCTCGCCAATCTCGCTACGCTCAATCGCGACCGGGGTGACTTCGCGCTGGCGCTGGATAACGCGCTGGAGTCCGCTGCATCCCGCGAGCATTCGGGCGATCGGCTTGAGGTTGCGTACCGCAACATCGCATTGCTCTATCGCGAGATCGAAGACACGAAGACTTCGAGAAAGTATTTTCAGAAAGCACTCGATATCGCGACGCGCAACGGAAATCCATCGACCTATTCGCCCATCATCGGCGCCTATGCCGGATTGCTCAATGACGACGGTGAGTTCGCTGCGGCACATGATGCCGCCGCGGAGGCGCTGGCGATCGACCAGGCGCTGGGCGATCGCCCGCACGAGGGACTGGAACATCTGGAGTTAGGGCGCTCGCTGATCGGTTTGCGCCAGCTTGATGAGGCGAGCGCCGAGCTCGAAGCCGCACTTAAGCGCGGTCGCGAACTGGACCAACGCGAGATCGTCGCGAACGCATTGCTGCAACTGGCCGACCTCGCCTTGCTGCGCCACGACACCCTGCACGCACGCGGACTGCTCGATGAGGCGATCGCCGGACTTGAAGCCGCACAGTTGCGCACGCAGCTCGCGCATGCCTACGCATCGCGCGAGCAGTTGGCGCGCGTCGAGCACAACGACGCCGACGCGCTGCGTTACGCGCACAAATATGCCGCGTTGCGCGAAGAACTGCTCGGCATCCGCGCCAGCCGGCAGCTGGCGGCATCGGAAACCGGACATGCGCGTGCAGAAGCGGAACAACGCCTGGTTCTGCTTGCGAAAGACAACGACCTGCAGACCGCGTTGTTGGAGAAGCAACGCCTGCAACGCCGTGTCGGTCTCGGTGCGATGGCCGCACTGGGCATCTTGCTGCTACTGCTGATCTGGCGTTTCGCCAGCATCAGCCGCCTCAACCGTGCACTCGCGGCACGCAATGCCGAGATCGAACGCCAGCGTTCGACACTGAACCAGGCGAACCAGCGGCTGGAGCGGCAAGCCATCGATCTTTATCAGATCGCAATTACCGACTCGATGACCGGCGTGATGAATCGCGGTCACATCCTGCAGCGACTTGCTGAAAGCATCGCCGCTTGCACGCGCGACGGCCGCGAACTTTCGTTGCTGCTGATCGATTTCGATCACTTCAAGAGCATCAACGATCAGCACGGACATGCCATCGGCGACAGCGTATTGATTGAAGGGATCGAAGCGATTCGCCGTTGCCTTCGCAGCGACGACCTGCTCGGCCGCATTGGCGGTGAGGAATTCGTCGCCATCATTCTCGACCGCGCCGCCGACGACGTCGTTTCGCTGGCAGAGCGCGTGCGCACACGCGCCGCGGCAAAGCTCGCCGAGCTGCCGCCCGGTCTGCGCATCGATGCGACGGTCAGCATAGGCGTCGCCAGATTGGCTCACGTCGACGGACCAGCCACCACGGAGGCCTTGCTTGAGGCTGCTGACAGGGCGCTCTACGCGGCGAAAAGTGCGGGCCGCAATCGCGTGCATCGCTACGTGGCGTGATCGAGCGCTGCGCACTCACACGATTGACATGCGGCGACGCCGGTTTACGCTTCACATCCTGCCAACGACATCGAGTCATTCATGGGCCAGGCAATACAGATCAACACGACGCGCATGCAGTGCATTGGCGCCTATGTCGCCCGCGCGACCGGCGCACCCAAAGGCGGCATTGTGGTCGTGCAGGAAATCTTCGGCGTGAATGCGCACATGCGCAGTGTCGCTGACCGCTTCGCCGAACATGGCTACACCGCGATCGCGCCGGCATTCTTCGACCACCTCGAAAACGACGTGGAACTTGGCTATGACGAAGCGGGCTACGCGCGCGGGAAGTTGCTGGTCGGCGAAATCCCGTTCAACCTCGCGCTGGAGGACGTCGCCAGCGCGGCGGAATCGATTGCATCAGCTGGTCGCATCGGCTGCGTCGGTTACTGCTGGGGCGGCACGGTCGCATTGCTCGCAGCCACTCGGCTGGGAATGCCGGGCGTCAGCTACTACGGTGCACGCAACGTGAATTTTCTCGGCGAAACGCCAAAAGCGCCACTGCTGTTCCATTTTGGCGACCCGGACGCATCGATTCCACCCGCAGCCATCGAGCAACATCGCGCCGCCTTGCCCGATGCAGAAATCTGCACGTATCCAACCGGGCACGCGTTCAATCGGGAGGTTGATGCCAAAGCCTACAGCGCCGCCAGCGCCAAGCTCGCCTTCGAACGGACGTTGGCGTTCTTCGACCGCACGCTCGCGGGTATCTGACGCATGACGTTTCCCATCGACGAGCGGCTCGTCGCGGATACCCACGTCATCGGCGAACTGCCGCTGTCGCAACTGCTGCTGATGGACGACGCGCGCTTTCCGTGGCTGATCCTGGTCCCGCGCATCGCCGGTGCGCGCGAGCTGATCGATCTCGATGAAGCCGACCGCCGCACGCTCCTTGATGAAATCACCCAAATCGGGCGCGTGCTGGAGATTCTGCTGCGTCCGGACAAACTCAATATCGCCGCACTCGGCAACGTCGTCCCGCAATTGCACGTACATCTGATTGCGCGCTACACGACGGATGTGGCGTGGCCGAAGCCGGTCTGGGGACACGCAGGCGGACGCGCGCCTTATTCCGCGGATGAACGTGACGCGCGCATCGCGCAGCTTCGCAGCGCATTGGGCACCTTGCTTGCCTGATGCGTGATCGCGACGTCGAGCTGGAGTTTGTTATCGAGCCGCTGGGCGAAACGACTCTCCTGCTGCGTTTCGGCAATACCATCGACGCGACAACGAATTCTCGCGTGCACGTTGCTGCGTCAACCCTGCAGGCTGCGCGACTGCCAGGCATGATCGACATCGTTCCAGCTTACTCTTCGCTGGCATTGGTGTATTCACCGGTCGTCTGGGCCGACGGATCGGGTTTACCCTGGCGACAATTCTCTGCCGCCGTGCAAGCCGCGTTCGCGGCACCGCCAGCGTTGGTTCGGCGCACCGAAAAACGGGTCGACATTCCGGTTTGCTATGACCTCGCCTGCGGCATCGACCTGGAAGAGGTCGCCCGTCATTGCAGTTTGTCTGTGGATGCGCTGATCGCGCGACACGTTGCCGGCGACTATTGCGTCGCAATGCTGGGCTTCGCGCCTGGCTTCCCCTATCTGATCGGACTTGATTCCACGTTGCGTACGCCACGGCGCGCAAATCCGCGCCAGCGCGTTCCGCCTGGTTCGGTCGCGATTGGCGGTTTGCAGACTGGCATTTATCCGGGCCAACTTCCGGGTGGTTGGCAACTGATCGGGCGCACGCCGCTCCAGTTGTTCGATCCGAAACGCGAACCTCCGTGTCTGCTCGCGCCCGGCGATCGGGTCCGTTTTCATGCGATCGATGTCGATGAATTCGCTGGGCTGGAGCGACTGACGCTATCGTGAGTATCACGATTCTCAAATCCGGCCTTCTGACCACACTGCAGGATGGCGGGCGCGTGGGTTATGCCGCGCTCGGCGTCGGCGCAGCCGGTCCGATGGATGCGCCTGCATTCCGATTGGCAAATGCACTGGTCGGCAATGGACACGACGCTGTCGCACTTGAATTGACCTTTATCGGACCGCGTATGACCTTCGACGCAGAAGCCGTGTTTGCAATCGCGGGTGCGGATTTCGATGCTTCCATTGACGGCAGGCCGGTACCTGCGTGGCGATCCGTGCGCGTGCGGGCCGGGTCCGAGCTCGATTGCGGGCGCGCACGGCGCGGCGCGCGTGCATACCTCGCGATCGCTGGCGGATTCGCGGTCGATTGCACGCTCGGCAGTGCGGCAACTGACGTCAATTCCCGCCTTGGACCGTCCGATGGACGACCCTTGCGCGCTGGAGACCGCTTGAAGATTTTGCTGGCATCGAAAAATGACACTTCACTCCAGCAGCAGCGAACAACTCCATCCTGGTCGCTCGATCCGCGCCCTTGGTTCGAGGCCGATGCGACGCATCCGATCGGGCTGATCCGCGGCACGCACTTCGATGCGCTCGACGAGCGTTCCCGCGTTGCATTGTTCAACGCAGAATTTCGCATCGGTCCCGACTCCAACCGTGTCGGATTCCGGCTCGAAGGACCGTCCCTCACCATGACGCGGCCGCTGGAATTGGTTAGCGAAGCGGCTGCATTTGGCACTTTGCAGCTGCCACCGGGTGGGCAACCGATCGCACTGATGGTCGAGCATCCGATCAGTGGCGGTTACCCACGGATCGGCCAGATTGCGATGATCGATTTGCCTCGACTCGCACAACGGCGACCGCATGAGCCGCTGCGTTTCCGCGAAATCGATATTGACGAAGCGCAAACGGGTTATCTTGCGCACGAGCGCGAATTGGCGCGCTTGATTGACGCAGTGACACAACGGTTGTCGGGATGAAGAATTCGATCGATCTCAATTGCGACCTCGGCGAATCCTTCGGCGCCTGGACGATGGGCGCGGATGCCGCGGTGATGCCCTGGATCAGCTCGGCGAACATCGCTTGCGGCTTCCACGCCGGCGATCCCGACACGATGCGCCGCACGCTGGAGCTTGCGGCGCGCGCGCGAGTGGATGTCGGCGCGCATATATCGCTGCCGGACCTCGCCGGCTTTGGCCGCCGCGAAATGCGCGTATCGCCGGACGAAACCTACGCAATGACGCTTTATCAGATCGGCGCGCTGGCCGGCTTCGCGCGCGCAGCAGGAACGCGCCTGCGCCACGTCAAACCGCACGGCGCGCTGTACAACATGGCCGCGCGCGATGCGCCGCTCGCCGCGGCTATCGCGCAGGCCGTGCGCGATTTTGATGCGAGATTGATCCTGGTCGGCCTCTGCGCAAGTGAACTGACCGCCGCCGGCCGAGGAATCGGACTCGACGTGGCGCAGGAAGCCTTCACGGATCGACGCTACGAAGACGATGGCTCGCTGACGCCGCGACGTGAACCGGACGCCGTCATCGTCGACATCGATGCCGCCGTTGCGCAGGCGCTGGCGATCGCAACCCGTGGCGAAGTGA
>JBBRZD010000025.1:0-17045 GCA_038237055.1 Lysobacterales bacterium
AACGGCGAGCGCGTGACCGTAAGCGCTGGCCGCAGCCGATTTACCTTGGCGACGCTTCCGGCAACCGAATTTCCGGTTATCGAGAACATCGAAATGGTTGAGCGCGTCACCCTCTCCGAGGCGACGTTGAAGGACCTGATGGAGCGAACCGGGTTCGCCATGGCGCATCAGGATGTTCGCTACTACCTCAACGGCATGCTGCTGGATCTGCGCGAACACGTGCTGCGCTGTGTCGCAACCGACGGCCATCGCCTTGCGCTGGCCGAGACACGGATCGATACCAAGGTTACTACACCCCGGCAGGTCATCGTGCCGCGCAAGGGCATCAATGAGTTGCAGGGCTTGTTTGAATCCGGCGATGGCACCGTCGACCTGGAATTTGCGCGCAACCACCTGCGCGTTCGCCGCGGCGATGTAACGTTCACCTCGAAGTTGATCGACGGTCGTTTCCCGGACTACGAAGCGGTCATCCCGATTGGCGCCGACAAGGAAGTTCGCGTGCAGCGCGACGACGTTCGTGCGGCATTGCAGCGCGCAGCGATCCTGTCGAACGAAAAATACCGCGGCGTGAAGCTGGAAGTGAGCCCGAATCGACTGCGCATCGTTGCCCACAACCCGGAGCAGGAAGAGGCGATCGAGGAGGTCGAGGCCAAGACTGGCGTATCCGAACTCAGCGTCGGCTTCAATGTGAATTACTTGCTGGATGCGCTGAGCGCGATCAGCAGCGATGAAGTGCTCTTGTGCCTGCGCGATGGGCAGTCGAGTTGCCTCGTGCGCAAGCCCGATTCCGAGGACACACGGCATGTGATCATGCCGCTGCGGCTCTGAACGCGACGGCTGACGCCATCGGGCGCGCATATACGGCCGCGCCCGTTGCATTTGAATCGACGTGGAGCTGACCCGCCTTCGCATCGAGAACTTGCGCTTGATTGAGCGGCTTGAGCTCGATCTTTCGTCGGGCTGGAACCTTTTCCTGGGCCCGAACGGCGCGGGCAAGACCAGTCTGCTTGAGGCCGCTTTTCTTCTTTCGCATGGCCGCTCGTTTCGAACGAGTGCGAGAGATGCGCTCGTTCGGCATGGAAGTGACGGCTTTTCGGTGTTTGGGGAGCTGCTTCGTTCACCTGGCACCAGCGAACGGGTGGGCGTTGCGAGGAGCGGCAGCCGATTGGAAACCAGGCTTAACGGCGAGACAGTATCCGCTGGCGATCTGCTCAGGCATACCGCGGTGTTGTGTTTCGAGCCGGGTTCTCACGAGTTGATTTGCGGGTCGAGCGAGGAGCGTCGCCGGTTCCTTGACTGGGGTGTGTTCCACGTGGAACGCGATTTTCTTCTGTATTGGCGGCGATACCAACGCGCGCTTAAACAACGCAATGCGTTGCTTAGAGGCTTCTCTACGGATTCGGACCTGGATGCGTGGGACAGGGAGCTGGTGTTGGCAGCCGAACCACTGACTGAGATGCGACGCCAGTATTTCGAAGCGCTTGAGCCCTTCATCGCGGAGCTGCTGGATGAGCTTCTGGGAGAGTTGGGCGAAGCACATTTGCATTTCCGACCGGGGTTTGACGACGAACGCTCGCTCGCAGCTGTTCTTGGCGAGCGCCGCGGGCGTGATATCGCGCGCGGCCACACCACAGCCGGCCCGCATCGAGCTGACTGGTCGCTTTCGTTTGGCACGACGACCAAGCGGGAACACCTATCGCGGGGCCAGGAAAAGCTCAGCGCGTTTGCCTGTGTGATGGGACAGGCGCGGTTGTTTGCCGCCAAAGTAGGGGACTGGCCGATCCTTTGCCTCGATGATCTTGCCTCCGAGGTTGATAGTGAGCATCAACGCAAAGTGCTCCGAACGATGATCGGTAGTGGCGCGCAGATCCTTGCGACGGGCACCGAAGAGCCGGAAGCATTCGCCAGCGTCGATGTGCCGATCGCGAGGTTCCACGTGGAACAAGGCCGAGTGGCGCGGCTGCTATAATTGGCGGATTCCAGCCAGCCTTGGCGCGCTTCGCGCGCCGGCAAACGCGCCCGGAGCCTCATGAGCGATCAATACGATTCAAGTAAAATCAAGGTCTTGAAGGGTCTTGAGGCCGTGCGGAAGCGGCCTGGTATGTACATTGGCGACACCGACGACGGCACCGGCTTGCATCACATGGTGTTCGAAGTCGTCGACAACTCGATCGATGAAGCGTTGGCTGGCTATTGCGATCATGTCGTCGTAACGATCCTGACCGACGGCTCGGTCAGCGTGTCCGACAACGGTCGTGGCATTCCCGTCGGGATGCAGGCAGACGAGGGTCGCTCGTCTGCTGAAGTCGTGATGACCGTCCTGCATGCGGGCGGCAAGTTCGACGACAACAGCTACAAGGTGTCGGGCGGCCTGCATGGCGTCGGCATTTCCGTGGTCAATGCCTTGTCGGACCACCTGTGGCTGACGATCTTCCGTGATGGCTTCGAGCACGCGCAGGAGTACGCCCATGGCGAGCCCCTGTATCCGCTCAAGGTCGTTGGTCCGTCGAGCAAGCGCGGCACCACGGTCCGGTTTCACCCGAGTCTGGGTACGTTCTCGACGATCGAATTTCACTACGACATCCTTGCAAAGCGTCTGCGCGAGCTGTCGTTCCTCAATTCCGGCGTCAAGATCGCGCTGATTGACGAGCGCACCGACAAACGCGATCTGTTCGAATACGAAGGCGGTATCCGGTCCTTCGTCGAGCATCTGGCCTTGCTGAAGACCCCCTTGCATGCAAAGGTCATCAACTTCAGCGCGCAACACGAGGGCACCACGGTTGACCTCGCGATGCAGTGGACCGACGCGTATCAGGAAACTGTTTTCTGCTTTACCAACAACATTCCGCAGCGCGATGGCGGCTCGCATCTGTCCGGCTTCCGCGGAGCGCTGACGCGCACGCTGTCGAACTACATCGAAAAGTCAGGTCTACAGAAGACCGCCAAGGTCGCGCTATCCGGCGACGACATGCGCGAAGGTCTGATCGCTGTCCTGTCCGTCAAGGTCCCTGATCCGAAATTCTCTTCGCAAACGAAGGACAAGCTGGTCTCGAGTGAGGTGAAAGGCATCGTCGAATCGATCGTCAACCAGAAACTCGAGGAGTTCCTGCTCGAGCATCCGGCTGAGGCACGGGCGATTACAGCCAAGGTTGTGGACGCAGCACGGGCCCGCGAAGCCGCACGAAAGGCGCGCGAGATGACTCGGCGCAAGGGCGCGTTGGACATCGCGGGGCTGCCTGGCAAGCTGGCCGATTGTTCGGAAAAGGATCCGGCGCTGAGCGAGCTGTTCATCGTCGAGGGCGACTCCGCCGGCGGCTCGGCCAAGCAGGGTCGCAACCGCAAGAACCAGGCGATCCTGCCGCTCAAGGGCAAAATCCTCAATGTCGAGCGAGCACGTTTCGACCGCATGCTCGCCAGCGCCGAAGTCGGCACGCTGATCACGGCGCTCGGCACCGGCATCGGCAAGGACGAATTCAACGTCGACAAGTTGCGCTACCACCGCATCATCATCATGACCGACGCGGACGTCGACGGCTCGCACATCCGCACCTTGTTGCTGACGTTCTTCTACCGGCAGATGCCGGCGCTGATCGAGCGCGGTCACATCTATATCGGCTTGCCGCCGCTGTACAAACTCAAGCAGGGCAAGCAGGAGCTGTATCTCAAGGACGACGCAGCCCTCAACGCGTACCTGATCTCCAACGCGGTGGACAACGCGGAGCTGGCCTACAGCAGCGATGCACCGCCGATCAGCGGACCCGGCCTCGAAAAGCTGATGGGCGCCTATCGCACGGCGCTGGACCAGATCGAGCGTCTTGGATTCCGGTTCGACGTCGCGTTCCTGCATGCCTTGCTCGACGCGCCACTCAGCGCGCAGGGATGGCAGGACCCGGATACGTTGTCTGCGTGGGTCACGCGCATGCAGAACTCATTGGCCGCATCAGGCCTTGGTCGGCCGCGCTATGCGTTGCGCATCGAGCCAGCGAGCGCCGAGCACGGAGCGACGTTGGTCATTGATCGGGACCAGCATGGTCTGCGCCACACCCAGATTTTACCCGCCACGTTCCTTGCGGCCGGTGAGTTCAAGCCGATCGTTGAAGCGGCGTCGCAGATCGCAGGTCTCATGCAGCAAGGCGCCCAGGTGCGTCGCGGCGGCAAGACGCAGGCCGTTGCGAGCTTCAGCCAGGCATACGAATGGCTGATGGACGAGGCCAAGCGTGGCCGCACGATCCAGCGCTTCAAGGGCCTCGGCGAAATGAATCCGGAGCAGTTGTGGGATACAACGGTAAATCCGGATACGCGTCGTCTGCTGCAAGTAAGCATCGAAGACGCCGTCGCCGCGGATCAAATCTTCTCGACCTTGATGGGGGATGTGGTTGAACCGCGCCGCGCGTTCATCGAGCAGAACGCCTTGAGGGTCGCAAATCTGGATGTATGACGTCGCGATTTAATATCTAAAAGTACCATAAGAAAAAAGTGTACTAAATGCGGAGAATTAATGCTGCGCTGCAGCGATTCACGGGTGCCATAGCGCGCTTGTGCAATTTGCCAAGGCAGCGGTACCCTCAGCATGCGTTTTCCGATGTCGTCCAGAATCTGCGACGACTTTCGTAGTTCCAATGGGGTGAACATCATGAAGCTCTCGAAATGGCTCCTCGCAGCGACTTGCGCATCGGGTCTCCTGCTTTCGCTGTGCGCGTTCGCGAAAGACAAGAAGCCAGTCAACGAATATCCGAATGCCACGCGCGCGGAACCCAAGCTCGATATCTCTGCAGGTGACCAGCGCGACCTCAACAAGGCCGCGGATCTCGTCAACGACAACAAGGCTGCCGAAGCGCAGCCGACGATCGAAAAGGTGATCGCCAACGAGAAAGCTTCGAAGTATGCGCAGGGGTTCGCTCACCAACTGTTGGGCCAGGTCTATTGGGACCAGGACAAGGGCGACGCCGCCATTGCCGAATACAAGAAGACGATCGCACTCGATTCGCTGCCGAATGCTGCCCACTTCCAGGTCATCTTCGCCCTGGCGCAAACGCAGCTGCAACAGGAAAAGTACCAGGACGCGCTGTCTACGCTCGCCGATTGGGAGAAACAGACGGGCAAGCAGACTGCCGACGAGCAGGCATTGAAATCCAATGCCTACTACCGCACCGACCAGTTCCAGCAAGCGATCGACTCGATGAAGAAAGCGATGTCGATGACGGACAAGTCCAACGACAGCTGGAATCAAATCCTGATGGCGAGCTACTTCGAGCTCAACCAGTACGATCAGGCTGCCCAGATCGTGCAGCAGCAGCTCGACAAGGACCCGACCAACAAGAAGCTCATCAATCAGCTCGCGACCGTCTACATACAGGGCGACAAGCAGCAGAAGGCGCTCGATCTGATGGCCAAAGCGAAGGCCCAGGGTCTGATCACGACCAATGACGATTACCTGCAGCTGGCTAAATTGCAGTCGTCGGCTGACAAGCCGAAGGATGCCGCCGCCACGCTGAAGGAAGGTTTCGCCAAAGGCATCGTCAAGCCGACGTTTGATTCCTACAAGCTGCAGGGCGATGTATGCACCCTCGCAGAAGATGATGCCTGCGCCATCGATGGCTACACGAAGGCGGCGCCGATGGCCACGGACGGCAACGTCGACTATCAACTCGGATATCTTCTGTACTACTCAAACAAGTCCAAGGACGCCATCGCAGCGCTCAATCAAGCCATTACCAAGGGCAGTCTGAAGCAGCAAGGCGAGGCCTATCTGTTGCGCGGCGACGCCGAGAACGAACTCGATCAGAACGCGGCGGCAACTGCGGACTGGAACAAGGCGGCGAGTTTTCCCAGCACGAAAACCATGGCCCAACAACGCATCAAGGCGGCAAAGGGCGGGGTAAAGATTCAGCGCGCCAAGAAGAAATAACCTCACGCCAGAAAGCGTTCACGATGTGTGCCGTGCTGTTGCATCCTCAGCACGGCATACTGGGTCAAACAAACAAACGGTCGGGCGCGCCGGAAATTCTCGGGCGTTACGAAACACATATCCATAATCACGTGACGGTTACTCGCTGCAACCGCTTGTCGTAAGGGCATCGGGTGTTGTACCTTGCTTCGCTCTCGCGCTTTCGTCCCGATCATATGGGGTGGGAACGGAAGCGTCGCTCGAGCGGCCGCACAGACTTAAATCTCGTTGGTCACACTGATGGCAGATAACTTCCAATCTGGCGGCGACACTTTCAGCTGGCGACGCGTCACGGCGTTCGCGAGCGCGTTCGCTTTGCATGCCTTCGCGTTCGCGATGATGATGGCGCCGATTGCGCCGCCAGCACCGAAAGACAAGACGGTAGACAAGAAGGTGACGGTCGAGTTCATCGAGCCGCCGCCGCCACCGCCGCCACCACCACCGCCGCCGCCGGAGCCGCCGAAAAAGCCGCCGCCGAAGATTATCGAGAAGGTGCAGCCGCCACCGAAGGCGCCGCCGCCGCCGCCCGCGCCGACCATTGTGTCGGAAGAAGCGACTCCGATGTCGACACCGGCACCGCCGCCGGCGCCACCAGCGCCGCCGGCGCCACCGGCCGATATCGCGCCGAGCGAGAACATCAGTTACCGTAAGATGCGGCCGCCGAAATATCCGCCGCAGGCGGCACGTCAGCACCAGCAAGGTAAGGTGTTGCTGAAGGTGCTCGTCGGTATCGACGGTCATCCGGAAGAAGTCACGATCGAGAAATCCAGCGGCTCACGTTTGCTGGATCAGGCCGCGATCGACGCCGTAAAGAACTGGATGTTCAACGCCGGTTCAAAAGGTGGCAAACCCAGCCGCGGGTATGCCTTGGTTCCCATCGATTTCAATTTGTCCGAATAGGGTAGCGCCATGCAGCAAGATGCCTCTCAGACCCCCGCAGCGGCTCAGCCTGCTGTCATTCCCGCGCCCGGTGGTGGTAACAGCGCCGCGGCCATGAGCCAGATGGGTTTCCACGATCTGATCCAGAATTTTGATCCGCTGGGTTGGATAGTCTTCGTCACGCTGTGCGTGATGTCGCTCTCCTCCATCTATTTCGTGGTCTCCAATTTCCTGCGCAACAGCATGATCCGTGCACGCATGGAGAAGGTGATCCACACATTCTGGGACACGCCGTCCGCACAGGATGCAGTGCGTTTCCTCGAGGACCAGCCCAAGGGCGAACCGTTCTCGAAGATCGCACTCGACTGCGCCTCCGCGGCGGCTCACCATCAGCGCAACGAAGGCAGCCGTCTGGTCGAGGCCCTCAATCGTTCGGAATTCATCGATCGTGCCCTGCGTCAGGCAGTCGCTCGCGAAAGCCTGCGTCTGGAAGGCGGCATGACGGTGCTGGCAACCGTCGGTTCGTCCGCTCCGTTCGTCGGCCTGCTCGGTACCGTCTGGGGCATCTACCACGCGCTGATCAAAATCGCCGCGTCCGGTAACGCCTCGATGGAAGCGGTGGCAGGTCCCGTCGGTGAAGCGCTGATCATGACCGCGTTCGGTCTGTTCGTCGCGATCCCGGCAGTGCTTGCTTACAACTTCTTCGTGCGCCAGAACCGCGTGATCTACGCGCGCTTCGACGAATTCGCGCACGACCTGCATGATTTCTTTGCAACCGGTTCGCGCGTTGAAGCGGGTGTAGCGCCGGTTGCTGCGAGGAAGTAAGCCATGGCAATGAGTTCAGGTGGTTCGGGCGGTGGCCCGATGGCCGAGATCAACGTCACGCCGCTGGTTGACGTGATGCTGGTGCTGCTGATCATCTTCATGATCACAGCGCCTCTGATGTCGCACAAAATCCGTATCGACCTACCGCAGGCGAATCCGAACGTTCCCGATCAGCCGAATCCGGATCCCATCGATCTGGCGGTGAAGGAAAACGGCGACCTGTTCTACAACGATGAAATCGTGACGGAAGCGATCCTGCAGGCACAGCTGTTGGTTGCTGCGCAAAAGAGTCCGCAGCCGGAACTGCAGATCCGTGCCGACAAGACCACGCAGTACCAGAAGGTCGCGGCTGTGATGGCCGCCGCCAAGCGAGCCGGCATGGTCAAGATCGGCTTCATCACGACTGGCGCGAACGACCAGTAAGGTTGCTCCATCGAAGCGAAACAGAACGGCGCTGCAGCAATGCAGCGCCGTTTTCATTTCTGGTGGAGCGCCGCAAGAGCCTACGCGGGACCGCCGGGTTCGCCCGACCTACGCACGCAAGCGACGACTCACCGTCATGAGGTCGCGACCGACCGCACCCTTGCCCAAAACAGAAGCCTGCAGTGATTCATCTCGAGGGCGTGCACGCCGAATACGCACACGCTCAGCAATATTCGGAGCCTACGGTGCTGCGAGAATACGCAGATATTCGCGTACGGTTGACGCAAGGCCGGCATAGAGCGCTTCGCCAATCAGCGCGTGCCCGATGGAAACCTCGGCGAGATACGGAATAGCGCGTTTGAGCATACCGAGATTTTGCTGGTTGAGGTCGTGCCCCGCATTTACGCCAAGTCCGCAAGCGCGTGCGCGATCCGCGATGCGCACGCACGCTTCGAGCGCACGTGAGTACTCGCCCGCCGCAAACGCCGCTGCATAGGGCTCGGTATAGATCTCGATACGATCGGCACCGATCGCTGCAGCGCGTTCGATATCGGTTGCATCGGCGTCCACAAACAAGCTCACCCGGCAACCCAATGACTTCAACTCGCGCACGAGAGGGCGCAGTTTTTCTGCGTCGCGCGCAAGATCAAAACCATGATCCGAGGTCAGTTGCGCATCGCCATCGGGCACCAGGGTGGCCTGTGCCGGTCGCGCCGCGCGTACAAGTTCGACGAAACCAGGATAGTCGCCGCGCGCCGCAGCAAAGGGGTTGCCCTCGATGTTGTATTCGATCGACGGACTCTCCGACTGCAGCATCGCGCCGACGCTGGCCACGTCGTCCACACGAATATGCCGCTGGTCCGGACGTGGATGTACCGTGATGCCTTGGCAACCCGCCTCGATTACGGCGCGCGCTGCACCGACCGGGTCAGGCAGTGCATGCCCACGTGAATTGCGCAGCACGGCGATCTTGTTGATGTTGACGCTGAGCGCGGTCATTGGGCTGTCGTGCCGGGAAACTCTCGGAGTATATCGGTCGCGCGTGGACCGCTGCGGCGTTCCAACCGAGACCTCAACGACAAGATTCGGCAATCTCCTTCCACGCAACGGGATCCCAGTACGCACCGTTCCTCGATTCGTTACGCGTTTCTTCGTTGAGCCGCGCTGCAATCAGCGAGGTCGTATCGGGCGCCACATCCACCTTCAATGTCTTGTAACGACTTTCGCTGGTCCCCGCGTTGCGCAGCCGGTCGTTGAAACTTAGGTAACGTGCTTCAATGTTTTCCGCCACCTTCAAGGTGTGCGAACCGGCCTTGACGCGATAGGACGAGGCGCCGGTCGGACCCGGCGTCACGCCATCAATGCTGATGATCTTCGCCGCGTGCAAGCTCCGACCGCGCGGCGACACATCAAAATCGCTGACCCGACCGCAGCCAGCTTCCGCACCGGGCGCCGGCGCCGACGCAATCGTCGAAGCGGCGGATGCATCCGCATTGGAAGCCAGCAGAGTCCCAGCGCCGATCGTCAGGCGCATGGCCGGTAGATATACATTGCTGGGCGCACCGGACAACGTCATGGCGTTTCCGCCACGGCGCACATCAAACGCGAGCGGATTTCCATCAGGCATCGTATCGACGGTGTTTCGCAAGCTCGCCGCCCCACCGGAATCCTTCGACAGTGCGCTGCCGTTCAACGCGACCAGCACATCCCCGGCGCGCAGACCAATTCGCTCGGCCCCACCACCCGGCGTGACGGCCAGCACATGCAGACCATCACCATGATCATGCGCACTATCCACGAGCAGGCCAAGATTGCTGACTCGCTGAGCGGGTGTATCCACATTGAGCGAAATCTGCTGCGACGGCTTGTCGCCGAATGCTCCAGTTTCGATCAGCTCGGTCATGACCGCGCGCAGTTCCTCGCGGACGCGTTGTTCGACCGGCAGCGTTGAGCTCGCACTCGCATGCGCGATAGCACTCGACGCACTTGCAGCAAGTTGTGCATTGTCGGCGGCACCTGCAGCACCGCAAAGCACAGAGAAAAACGTGAAGACCAAAGCCCGCCGAAGCCGGCGTGCCGTTTGTTTCATTTGGATCTGACCATTCATATCATTCACCTCTGGTTGATCAAATACGCGTGACGGCCAGCGCATCGTGCAGCCCCGTGTCCTGAAAGCGCGCGATCAGCCCGCGCAATGCCTGATTGCGTTCCTGCCACAGCGGCACGAGCTCATCGGGCGTCGCACCACGGTCGTAAGCCGACTGCAAGGTTGCATCGATGATGCGCAGCTGCGCGGTTCCGACCAGCGCTGGAGGCGCGCCGCCAACAAGTTGCTGCCATTCGCTCTCAAGACCCTGCGACTCGCGTTGTCCAGCGACGACATCCTGCGACGCGTTCGGCAACGGTCGCGGCAACAGCAGCACCCCAACCGCCGCGAGCATCGCGGCCGCTACGGCAAAACCGCCATTTCTCCAAAGACGCGCGCGGATTCGCGCGCGCTGCGCCGCCTCGATACGCGGCCATAGCTTCGCGTCCGGCGCGAACTCGGGCAGTTGCCGTAAATCAAAACCACGCGTTGTCGTGAAATTTCGCTCAGCCACCTTGCATCGCCTCCTTCGAGCTGATCGGCGCCGCGGCCTCGTTGAGCCGCTTGAGCGCACGCGCCAGGATCGACTTTGAATAACTCTCGCTCTGCCCGAACAATTCGGATAGCTCCTTGTGCGTATAACCTTCCACTTCATGCAGGATCACGATTGCACGTGCACGCGCCGGCAATCGCATCAGCAGCGACCATGCATCGAACGTGCTCTGCAGATCGGCGGCAAGCGCTGGCATTGCGTCGAGCAAGGTTTCCGGATCATCGTCGCGAAACCGCTTGTGCGTGCGTACCACGTCGAGCGTTGCATTCACGGTCAGCCTCTTGAGCCACGCACCAAACGGGGCGTCGCCGCGGAATCCGCGCAAGCTGCTGAACATCTTCAGGAACACATCCTGCACGACATCCTCCGCTGCAGCCGGTTCGCCCAACACGCGCAACGCCAAGTTGTAGCACGCGCCGCTGAACTGTTCGTAGATCGTTGCGTAGGCGGTCATCTCACCGCGTCGCGCACGCTCCAGCGTCATCCGGTCCAGAATCTGCCCGAATCCGGAATTCACGCGGTTGCTCCGTAGTGAAACAAGATGTCCATCGGCCATGTTTTCAAAGACGGTCCAGAACGCGCCAGCGTCGCAATCCCACTACAGGGTGAGCCGAAAGGCTCGCACTGTCTTCGGCGGTCCGCGCCAAGCCAGTGCGCCTATCAAACCCGACGCGGGTTGCAATGTGCAAACGCACCACTCTGCTGCTTGTCCGCCTTCGGGCGCAATGCGAGTCAGAGTGCCGACGGCGCCATCGTCTTCCACAGCGAACTCGACTCGATCCAGCCCGAATCGCAGCCCCGCACCCAATGCCTTCAGAACGGCCTCCTTGCGCGTCCATACATCGAGAAACGCGCGCTGTCGACGCCCCACGGGCACTCCCTCCAGTGCGCGTGCTTCCGCCGGCGCAAAGAAACGACGAGCCACCTCCGGGAGCGACACCCGTCGCTCGGCATACTCCAGGTCGACACCGACCGCCTGTTTGCGCGCAAACGCGAGCAACACGTGCTCACCGGCATGACTGAGGTTGAAATCCAGCTCCGGAAGCTCAGGCGCAAACGGCTTGCCGTGCTCGGCGCGCTCAATCACCGGTGCGCGCTCCCAGCCCGCATAGGTGCATAGCAATCGCGCCACGGCAGCGTGTGCGGCCTTGGTGACCTCCGCTCCGCTCAGCTCGGTCGCGAGATGCCAAACGTGGATTTCCTCGGCGCGCAGCTGCGGCGCGGTTTCGATGGATTCAAAGGCAATGGACTGCGGAGTCATCACGCCTCCATGCTTGGTGTTCGCCGGCAGTGCGTCAAGAGCGTCGCAGATTACAATGCGAGACGGCCAGGAGAAACAAGCATGATCGCGGGCTGGTTGTTGATGCTGGTGTCCGTCCTTTACGTAGCCACGCTCTTCGCGATCGCCTACTACGGCGACCGGCGACCGTTGTATCCGGCGCGCACGTGGCTGCGACCGATCGTCTACAGCCTCGCGCTCGCCGTGTACTGTTCATCGTGGACGTTCTACGGCGCCGTCGGCAGTGCCGCGCGCAGCGGCTTGTCGTATCTGCCGATCTATCTCGGACCGATACTTTTTTTCGTGTTCGGCTTCGGTCTGCTCGAACGTCTTGCCGTGGTTGCGAAAGATCGGAACGTCACCTCGATCGCGGATTTCATTGGTTCGCGGTTCGGCAAGTCGCATGCACTTGCCGCGCTTGTGACGGTCATCGCGGTGACCGCGGCCGTTCCCTATCTTGCGCTGCAGCTGAAAGCGGTTTCGATGAGTTTCGATGTGCTGACAGGCGCTGTTGGCGGCATTCGTCCAGTCCTTCTCGGCGACAACGCCCTGTATGTCGCCGTCCTCCTCGCCATATTCGCGATCCTGTTCGGAACGCGCGGTATCGACGCGACTGAACATCATCACGGCATGATGCTGGCGATCGCCGCGGAATCGGTCATAAAGCTGCTCGCGTTCGTCGCGGTCGGCGTGTATGCGCTGCATGCGGGCGGAAATCTCGATGTCATGGCGGTACCGCTTGCAGAAGCCATCGACAAGGGCCTGCCCGATGGGTTCGTTGCCCAGACCTGTCTCGCGTTTGCCGCGATCTTCTGCCTGCCACGCCAGTTTCAGGTCGCCGTCGTCGAGTGTGAAAACGCCGCCGACCTGTCGCGCGCGCGCTGGATGTTTCCCCTATACCTCGCGATCATCTCCCTGCTCGTATTGCCGATTGCGACCGCCGGCATCGACGCCGCACGGGGTAGCGCAATCTCGCCCGATGCCTATCTCCTGTGGCTGCCGCTCGCGCACGGACACCGACTGCTCGCTGTGTTCGCCTATATCGGCGGCTTCTCAGCGGCCACCGGCATGGTCATCGTCGCCTCGGTCGCGCTCTCGACGATGGTCAGCAACGATCTCGTAATGCCGGCGCTGCTGAGGGTGCGTGCACTGAGGCTGGAGCAGCGCGCGGACCTGTCTTCACTGGTGCTGGGGGTGCGGCGGGTCACGATTGTTGCCCTCGCCATGCTCGCGTTCGTGTATTACCGCCATACCACCCACGCGCAGAATCTCGCGGCGATCGGCCTGCTCTCATTCACCGCGGTCGCCCAATTTGCGCCTGCGATCGTCTGCGGTCTGTATTGGCGGGGCGCGAGCCGCATCGGCGTGATGACCGGGCTCATGGTCGGTTTCGCCGTCTGGCTCTACACCTTGCTGTTGCCATCGCTCGCCGTGGCCGAGTGGCTGCCGACTGCGTGGATCGAACAAGGTCCATTCGCGATCGCGTGGTTGAAGCCGCATGCACTATTCATGATGAGCGGTTGGGAACCGATCACGCATGGCGCTTTCTGGTCGTTGCTGGCGAACGTCGGGTGCTGCGTGTTCGTGTCGTTGCGCTTCCGACCCGGTGTCGAGGAGCGCCTGCGTGCTTCTGCTTTCCTCGATCCATTCGCGCTGCGCGCGACTGCCAACACCGAGTGGCGCGGCCGAGTTCGCATTGCCGACCTAATCGCGATTGCGGAACGCATCGTTGGAGAGCGGCACGCCACGCGCGCGTTTGCGGAATACGCAGGCGTGAGCGGCAAGCCCTTGCTCGCCGATGCGCTGGCCGATCGCGCGCTGGTACAACATACCGAGCGCATGCTCGCCGGCGCAATCGGCGCAGCTTCGGCGCGGCGCATGCTGACGAGCGCGTTGCGTGGCACCGGCCTGGACTTGTCGGAAGCCGCGATGCTGCTCGATGAGACCTCACAGGAACTGCGCTTCAACCGCGAACTACTCGCTGTCACGTTCGACAACATGGTGCAGGGTATCAGCGTGGTTGACCGCGAGCTGCGCATCGTCGCCTGGAATCGTCGCTATCTGGATTTGTTCGACTATCCCACAGGCTTTGTCTACGTCGGCCGTCCGGTCGCCGATCTGATCCGCACCAACGCGGAACGCAATCTATTGGGTGCTGGCGCTGTCGAGGAGCAAATCGATCGACGATTGACGCACCTGCGTCAGGGAACACCGCATGTCTTCGTGCGCGAGCGGCCCGATGGTCGTGTCATCGAAACGCGTGGCGAACCGCTGCCCGGTGGCGGCTACCTGACGACGTTCAGCGACATCACCTCGTACAAGCATGTCGAAAATGCACTGCGCGAGGCGAACGAAACGCTGGAACAGCGCGTGGAAGTGCGCACCGAAGAACTGGAGCAGGCGCTGGTCGCCGAACAGCGTGCGGTACGCCAGGCCGAAGCGGCAAATCAATCGCGTACGCGTTTTCTCGCTGCGGCGAGCCACGATCTGCTGCAGCCGTTGAATGCCGCGCGGCTCTTCACCTCGGCTTTGCGTCACCAGCCGCTCGACATTGAAACCGGTCGTCTCGCCGAACGCATCGACACCGCCTTCAAGGCGGCCGAGGACCTGCTCGACTCGTTGCTCGAATCCTCGCGGCTCGAAGCCGGCAAGTACCGAGTTGACGTCTCGGAATTCGCGCTCGGCGAACTGATCGAATCGCTCGAACACCAGTTCAGCGTGCTTGCCGCGACGCGCGGGCTCAAGTTGCGATTCGTGCCTAACCGTCTGTGGGTGCGCAGCGATTCACAGCTGCTGCGGCGCATCCTGCAGAACTTCCTCGCCAACGCGCTGCGTTACACGAAGAGCGGTGGCGTGGTGCTCGGCGTCCGCCGTGCCGGCAACAAGGTACGCGTTGAGGTGTGGGATAGCGGCCCCGGCATCCCCGAAGACCAGTTGCACAACGTGTTCGAGGAGTTCCTCCGCGGGAGCCATGTTTCACCGTGGGGCGAGAAAGGCCTCGGCCTCGGACTGTCGATTTGCGATCGCATGGCTCGTCTGCTCGGACACCGCATCACTGTCCGTTCCTGGGCTGGCCACGGTAGCGTGTTCGCGATCGAACTGCCGCAAGCGCAAGCACAGCGTCTGGCGTCGCCACAACGTCCGCCGCGGGGTGGGGCGATCGCGTTCACGAGCGAGTTGCATGCCCTCTGCCTCGACAACGATCCGACCATCCTGGATGGCATGTCGGCGTTGCTGACCCGTTGGGGATTGTCATGCGATCTCGCCGGCACGATTGAAGAGGCCGTGGTCGCTGTCCAACGCCGGCGTCCCGACCTGCTCCTCGTCGACTATCACCTCGATACCGAGCAGGACGGACTCGACGCACTGGGCTTGCTCCGCGACGCGTGCTCGCCACCGCCGCCAGGCGCGCTCATTACCGCCGATACCAGCGCCGAACTCGCGCTGCGCGCCCGCGCCCTCGGTTACGCGCTGCTGCGCAAGCCGGTGAAGCCTGCGGCGTTGCGCGCATTGATCGCGCAGCTCGGACGCAAGATCGAGACCGTGCAGCCAGCTGCCTAGGGCGATGGGGAATGAATCGGCGATGCGGATTGCGTCTTGTCGATGAACGCCGCCATTGCCGCTTCGAGACCACCGTCGCGCTCGTCCCGCAAGGTATTTAGTTCGATGCGGTTCCACGTTTTCAGCAGGCGCCCTTCGTGCAGCAGGACGACGCGATCGGCCCAGTGCGTGGCGATATCGAGCGCATGGGTTGCCAGCAGCAAGCCGGTTCCGCGCTGGTCGGCGCGTTCGCGCAAATGACGCTTGAGAATCCGGCTGCTCGCGGGGTCGAGGCCGTTGAACGTTTCATCCATGACGACCAGATCGGGGGCGCCGACCAGCGCGAGCAGCACGCCGAGTTTCTGGCGCGTTCCGTAAGAGAGCTGTTCGATCGCATCGTCGAAACGCGATGAAAGCCGCAACGCGTCGGCGAGGTCGAGCACGTCCGCATCGATCGCTGCCAGTTTCTTCGCGGCGGCCTGCACGGTCAGGCACTGGCGCACGGTGAGCAGCGTCGGCAACCGTTCCGGTGCGATTGCGTAACCGAGGCGATGTCGGGCGGCGACGCTGCTGTCGGTCATCGAATGTCCGCAGACCCGCACGTCGCCAGCGAATGGCGCGAGTCGGCCAACGCAGCAGTCGAGCAGGCTGCTCTTGCCGCTCCCATTGGCTCCGAGCAGGGCAACCCATTCGCCGGGCGCAACGACCAAGTCGACTTGGTGCAGCACGACGCGCTGCGCGTATCCGGCGCTCACGCCACGAACGCAAAGAACAGGTTCGATCACGCGGTAGTCGCCCGTTTCCATTGCATGATTGCGGCCGCGGACCAGGCCGCAAGCGCCAACGGAGCGGCAATCGTCGCAGCCGCTATCAGCAGCGCGCTGCAGACGAACAACTCGATGCGCAAGCGACCGGGTCGATGACGACACGCGATGGCCGTGAGCATCGCCATGGCAACCCAAGCGATCCAGCCGCATGCGGTTACAAAGATCGCGCGAGGTCCGGCACCGAGGGTCGCGAACGGCAGCACCATCGCGATCGCATAGCCGCATTGCCAGAGGAACACGCGTGTACACAGCGAGACGGTGAAGTCCTTCATTGCGAGGGGAGTCGCGCGCAACCAAATGGCCGCGCGTGGAATGACCGCAACCTGCGCCTTCAGCAAGGTCGTGGCGACGACAACGATCACCAGCGACAGCAGGAGCATGCCCGCGACGACGGGAGGGATTCCCATCGGCATCGCGAGCAACGCGGCACCGAAGACGCGTGCGTCTACGTTTGGACGCAGCGCGGAAAATCGCTTGGCGAAAGCCCAGCGTCCGAGTGCCGTCAGCCGCGTCGTGCGGTCGCGCGTGGGGTCGGCGCGACCGATCCGCAGACCTCGATCGGCACCGGGCCGCGCAGGTCGCCGGCCGCTCCACCAGCCTGCCAGTGCGCCCGCAATACCGCCCGCCAGTAACACCGCGATCACGCTGCCGACGGGCGTCGCGTTGATCCACCCGGCTGCACCGAC
>JBBRZD010000026.1:0-16967 GCA_038237055.1 Lysobacterales bacterium
CACCGACTGCAGATGGTGCTGGATCTGATACCAGGCGCCCTGATTCATCGGCTCTTCCTGACACCAGACGACATCTTTTGCGGTTGGATACTTCGCCAGTTCGGCGCTGATCTCGGCGCGCGGAAACGGATACAACTGCTCCACGCGGATGATGGCAACGTCGTTGATGGCACGCTTGCCGGCATCCTCGACGAGATCGTAGTAAACCTTGCCCGAGCACAGCACGACGCGGCGGATCTTCGCGCCTTTTTTTGCGGTCGTGTCCGGTATCGCGAGCTGGAAACCACCCTGGCTTAAATCGTTCAGCGTCGACACCGCCAGCTTGTGACGCAGCAGCGACTTCGGTGTCATCACGATCAGCGGCTTGCGACAATCGCGCAGCATCTGACGACGCAGCATGTGGAACATTTGCGCCGGCGTGGTTGGTACGCAGACCTGCATGTTGTCCAGCGCACACAGTTGCAGATAGCGCTCGAGGCGTGCGGAAGAATGTTCCGGCCCCTGACCTTCGTAACCGTGTGGCAGCAACAGTACGAGACCCGACAAACGATCCCACTTGGCTTCGCCGGACGAAATGAATTGATCGATGACGACCTGTGCACCGTTGGCGAAATCGCCGAACTGGCCTTCCCACAGCACCAACGTCTGCGGCTTCGCAGTCGAGTAACCGTACTCGAACGCCATCACCGCTTCTTCGCTGAGCAGCGAGTCGATGACGGCCACGTTCGCGCCATCGCGCACGTTGTCGAGCGGGATGTAGTCGCCGCCGCTGTTCTGGTCGTGAAGCACCGCGTGGCGATGGAAGAAGGTGCCGCGGCCGCAGTCCTGACCGACGAGGCGCAGGTCGTAGCCGTCCGCGATCAGCGTGGCGTAGGCGAGGTTTTCGGCGAAGCCCCAATCCATCGACTGCTCGCCGCTGGCCATTTTCGCGCGATCGTCATAGATCTTGGCGACACGCGCCTGCAGAATCACGCCTTGGGGAATGGTGAGAATCTTCGCGTTGAGCGCCGCGAGTTTCACCTTGGCGACGCCGGTTTTAACTACTTGAGCGAGCTTCGCGCCCATGTGGCTGCGCCAGTCGATGGCGAACTCGTCCTTGAATTCCGGATCAAGCTCGGCGATCGGCGTGCCGGCTTCGAGCTTGGCGCGATAGCCGTCAATCAATGCCTGGGCCTCGATGTCGCCGATCACGCCTTCGGCGACGAGCTGTTGTGCGTACAACTCGCGCGCCGGCGGCCGCGCACGAATGATCTGGTACATCAGCGGCTGTGTGGCTGACGGTTCGTCAGCCTCGTTGTGGCCATGGCGGCGGTAGCAGACGAGGTCGATGACGACGTCGCGCTTGAACTTCTGGCGATAGTCGAACGCGAGTCGCGCGACGAAGAGCACCGCTTCCGGGTCGTCGCCGTTCACGTGCAGCACCGGCGCATTGACCATCTTGGCGACGTCGGTGCAATACAGCGTCGAACGCGCGTCGTGCGGATTGGATGTCGTAAAGCCGACTTGGTTGTTGATGACGACATGGATGGAGCCACCGACGCAGAATCCGCGCGCCTGCGACATGTTGAGCAGCTCCATGTTCACGCCCTGACCTGCAAACGCAGCGTCGCCGTGGATCAGGACGGGAACCACGTGTTCGCGTTTCTCGTCATGACGGTGTGCCTGGCGCGCGCGCACGGAGCCTGCTACGACTGGATTGACGATTTCCAGGTGCGATGGGTTGAACGCGAGTGCGATATGCACGGTGCGGCCCGGCGTCTTCACGTCGGCGCTGAAACCCATGTGGTATTTCACATCGCCCGAATGCGCGGGATCGTTCGGATGATCGAACTTGCCGTCGAATTCGGCGAAGAGCTTTTGCGGCGACTTGCCGAGGATGTTGACCAGTACATTGAGACGGCCGCGATGGGCCATCCCCATCACCATGTCGTTCATGCCATCGGCACCGCCGCGGCGGATCAGCTCGTCAAGCAATGGAATCAGGCTGTCGCCGCCTTCGAGCGAGAAACGCTTTTGGCCGACGTACTTGGTGTGCAGGTAACGTTCGAGGCCGTCGGCCTGCACGAGCTTCTTCAGCACGCGTTTCTTGTCATCCGCGCTGAGCGCGTAGTTGCCCGCAGCTCGCTCGAGTTGTTCGTGCATCCACTGACGCTGTTCGACGTCGGAAATGTGCATGAACTCGGTGCCGATGCTGCCGGCGTAGGTCGCCTTGAGGCGCGCTACGAGGTCGCGCAGTTTCAGGCGTTGCGGACCGGCCAGCGAGCCGGTGCTGAATTGCGTGTCCAGGTCGGCGTTGGTCAGGCCGTGGAAAGCCGGTTCCAGATCAGGTGCGGAAGGGCGCGGCAGCAAGCCGATCGCTTCCAGATCTGAAGCGGGAAACGCATGGTCCATGTCGAGTGGATCGAGCTTGGCCGCCAGATGTCCGCGCGAGCGGTAGGCGGTGACCAGCTTGAGCACGCCTGCCTGCTTCTGCGACGGCGCTTCGCTCGCAGTCGCCGCGACGACGGCCGACTGGCCACGTCCCATGAGCTTCTGCGCGGCCTCGATGCGTGCGACAGCGGCCGAATGCGGCAGGTCGCCTGCTTCGCGACCCTTCAACGCATCGAAATAGCTGCGCCATTGCGGTCCGACCGCGCTGGGATCAGCGAGGTACTGCTCGTAGAGGTCTTCGACAAACGCGGCATTGCCGCCGGAAATCGGCGAACTCGCCTCGAATTGCTGGAGAAGGCTGGGCTGGGTAGGGTTTGCGCTCACGCTGCCACCATGCAGACGAAAAAGCGCGCTTTTGCGCGCCTCGGGCCTGTGCTGCGACCGTCTGCGCATGCAGGGCCGGCACAATATTCGAAGTATAGCCGCTCGCGATCGATTTGTTGCAGTCGCACACGATGGATGTCGGGGCCGGGCGACGCTCAGAACGATAGTTGGCGCAGTTCCTCGCTCGGCGTCGAGCGCTCCCAAGCCTGGTCGAACAATTGGCACAGCTGCGCGTGCCGACCCGGTGCATAGGTCGAGCCTTCGCCTTCGAGGCGGCTGCCCAGAACGCGGAAGAAATAACCGCGCTGGTCGGTGATGAGGAACGCCGACGGATACGTGAGATCGTGTTCGTCGACCGGCGTGCGAATTTCGATGACGCTGGGCAGGCGCTGGGCCAGGGCAATCAGCCGATGTCCGTCGGCGAGTGGTCGACGCGGCTCCTGCACGATGATGCGCACCTGCGCGTGGCGGCCGGATAGGGCGATGCGCTTGATCGCATCAAGCGTCGTGGGCACGTCGAACAGGTCCGGGTCGAGGTCGCGTGTGTAGATCGCGATTTCGTATTTGGCATCACTGAGCAAATCGGTGACCGCCGGCAGCGCCTGCGATCGATCTTCGGCCATGAGGATGCGTGCACCGGGCTTCGGCGGTAGGGCGACGGGTTCGCGACCGACTAGCGGCTCCAGTGCGAGCCGCATCATCCGATGCGGGATTTCGCACTCGATGAATTCATCTCCAAAGGGCTCGAAACCGAGCTTGGCGTAGAACGCAATGGCATGGTTTTGCGCATGCAGTTCGACGCTCGGGTAGCCGAGCAGGCGTGCCTGTTCCAGCAGCACGCGCATGATCGCTTCGCCGACGCCTTTTCCGCGCCATGCGGCGAGCACTGCCATGCGGCCGATGCCGTGTTCTGGCGTCAGCCGCCCGGTGCCGATCGGGCGGCCTTCGCGATCGCGCGCCAGCACGTGGCGCGATTTGGCGTCGAGTTCGTCCCACTCCATGTCGGGCGGAATATTCTGTTCGACCAGAAACACCGGCTCGCGCACGGCGCGCAGATCGGCGAGGTCGCGTTCCCACGATGCGGCTTCGACGTGGAAATCATCGCGAATCATCGCGCGCTCCGGGTACGGCGAGCCGGCACGAGTGCGAGGTGACCGGCGTCAACCAGGCTACGCAGGACCGCTCTATCCCGCTCGGAAGCAGCTGCCGCGGAAATCGAAAATTGCGCATTTGCGCAAACGAACTGCGCCAATTTGAGCGAACACACGTGGTGCTCGCCGGCGACGAACAGCATCGCGCCGCGCGTTGCGCGCATCCATGCGAAGCGCGACCACGGATTGCGTTGCGCGTGCGTGCCCTGCTCGAGCGCGCGTGCAAACGCGGCATCCGTCAGCGGGCGCGGATTAGGCGCAACGGCGTGCGCGCTGCGATAACGCGTGATGAAACGTCCGAACCAGGTCCGCAACACGGCATCATAGAGCGCACCCGCATCGCCGTTGTCCGCATCGTTTTTCACCTTCGTAGCTGAAGTGGGATTCGCGCCGAACCGCACCCACGGCATTGCCTGCATCACTCGCGCGAGTGCGGCATCGTCGATCTCGCCGACGTTGGGTGCGGGTTCGAGGTCCGCGTCCACGAAGCGCGATTCCTCCGGCATCGTCTCGACCACCTGGTCGACGAAATCGCTGAGCAAATCGGCTTGTGAGGGCGCGCGCATGCCGATCGAATAAGTCATGCAGGCGCCGAGCGCGACACCATGATGCGGCACGCCGGGCGGCAGATAGAGCATGTCGCCGGGTTCGAGGATCCAATCGTGCGTCGGCGTGAACTGGAGCAGCAATTTCAATTCCGCATCGTCGCGGAACGCCGTCGGTGCCGACGGATCGGTGCTTAGCTGCCAGCGTCGCCGTCCCAGTCCCTGCAGCAGGAAGACGTCGTACTGGTCGACATGCGCGCCAACCGAGCCACCGTCTTCGGCGTAGCTGACCATCACGTCGTCGACGCGCCAACTCGGTAGAAAATCGAAGGATGCGAGGAGGGCGGCTGCATCCGCGTCCCATTTGTCGACGTCCTGCACAAGCAGTGTCCAATGCGTCTTCGGCAACTTGGCGAAATCGCTTTCCGGAAACGGACCATTGCGCAAGGTCCAGCGATCGCGCTTGGGTTCGTGCAATGCAATGCGCGCAAGCGCCAATTCCTCGCAGGCGAGCCCGGCAAGATCGTCCGGCGCAACCGGATTCTTCAATCCCTCGAAAGCGCCGCGTATCAACAACGGTCGTTTCTGCCAATAGTCGCGCAGGAAGTGGGTGGGCGACATTCCGAGGAACTGTCCCTTGCGCGCATGGACTTCGATGATCATCGGGCAAAACCCTTTTGTTCCTTGGCAATACGTTCTTCGAGATTTGCCTGCGCGTTCTGCGCGTAGCGTCGACACGCGGTTGTGTCGACTACTGGCGGTGCTGGTGCGTTCCAGTCCGCTACCTGCTTGCATGCGTCACTAGCAGCGGTACGTTCCTCAGCCTGTACAACGCCAGGTGCAGCGAGCGTGGCGAGTAGCACGAGCAAAGAACGGTGAACCATGATCGGATCACACTCCTCGTGCCAGCACCGAAGCAAGGCCGATATAGCTAGCCGGCGTCAGTGCCAGCAAGCGCTGTTTTGCGTCGTCGGGCAGTTCGAGGGTGCCGACGAATTCCTGCAGCGCCTCGCGCGTGATGCCTTGGCCGCGCGTGAGCGCCTTGAGCTGTTCGTAAGGCTCGGGCAGGCCGTAGCGACGCATCACGGTCTGCACCGCTTCGGCGAGGACTTCCCAGCTGGCGTCGAGATCCGCATCGAGGCGATCCGGATTCACGTTGAGTTTGCCGAGCCCGCGGAGCAGGGCGTCGAGCGCGATCTGGGTATGGCCGAACGCGGTGCCCAGCGCGCGTAGCACGGTCGAGTCGGTCAGGTCGCGCTGCCAGCGACTGATGGGCAGCTTCGCGCTGAAATGCTCGAACAAGGCATTGGCAAGACCAAAATTTCCTTCAGCATTTTCGAAGTCGATCGGATTGACCTTGTGCGGCATTGTCGACGAGCCGACTTCGCCGGCTTTGAGCACTTGGCGAAAATAGCCGAGCGAGATATAGCCCCAGACATCGCGCGCGAAGTCGATCAGGATCGTGTTGGCGCGCCGCAGTGCGTCGCCGATCTCGGCCACGCAATCGTGCGGCTCGATCTGTGTTGTGTAGGGATTGAGGACGAGGCCAAGCGATTCGACGAAGGCTTGCGCGAACGCGGGCCAGTCGACTTCGGGGTAGCTGATTACATGCGCGTTGTAGTTGCCGACTGCGCCGTTGATCTTGCCGGTGAGCTCGACCGCGGCAATCTGGCGGCGCTGGCGTTCGAGGCGCGCGAGCACGTTCGCGATCTCTTTTCCGAGCGTGGTTGGCGAGGCGGTCTGGCCGTGCGTGCGCGAGAGCATCGGCTGCGCCGCAAGCGCATGCGCGAGCTCGCGCAATTTGGCACCGACGCCATCGAGCGCTGGCAGCAGCACGCCGTCGCGCGCGTCGCGCAGCATCAAGGCGTACGCGAGATTATTGATGTCTTCGCTGGTGCAGGCGAAGTGGATGAATTCCTTGATCGCAGCGAGCTCGGCATTGCCGGCGACCTGTTCCTTGATGAAGTACTCGACTGCCTTGACGTCGTGGTTGGTCGTGCGTTCGATCGTCTTGATGCGCTCCGCATCGGCTTCGGAAAAGTTCTCGCCGATGGCGAGCAGCGCAGCACGCGCTGCAGTGGAAAGCGCAGGTACTTCCACGATGCGAGGTTCGTTCGCGAGGGCGAGCAGCCAATGCAGTTCGACCAGCACGCGTCGGTGCATGAGTCCGAACTCGCTGAAGATCGGTCGCAGCGCGGCGGTTTTCGCGGCGTAGCGACCATCCAGCGGCGACAGGGCGGTAAGCGTGGAACTCATTGCGTTTCCTCGGGAGTATCGGTTTTCAATCGCACGACGATGGTCTGTGCGCGCGCACCCTGCATCGTGCGCACGATCAGGTCGAAACCATCGAAGCTCAGCGTCTCGCCTTCGACGGGCAGGCGTTCCAGCCGGTGAATGATAAGGCCACCGACCGAATTAACGTCGGCCGGCGCATCGATATCGCGTTCGAGCAGGCGTTCGAGTCGGTAGATCGGGGTGCCGCCGGATATGGTGAATTCGCCGGCGACCGGCCCGCGCACGGCTTGGCTGCCGGCGCGTGCGTGCTCGTCTTCGATATCGCCAACCAGCACTTCGAGAATGTCTTCGAGCGTGAAGAAGCCGGCGACGCGTCCGGAATCCTCGATTCCGAGTGCCAGATGCGTATCACCCGCGCGGAATCGCTTGAGCACATCCAGCACCGGCGTGTGCAAGGGCAGCAGGATCGGTGGACGCAGAAGCGCAACCACGTCACCGATCTCGCCGTGTTCCGCAATTGCGTGCAGAAGGTCCTTCACGCGCAGGATGCCGCGCACGTGATCGCCGTCGGCATCGAACCACGGATAGCGGCTGTAGCGGGTGCGATGGAATTCTGCCAGCACCTGGTCGCGGCCCATGCCGTCGCGCAGGCTGGCGAGCTGGTCGCGCGTGCGCAATACGTCGCCGACCACCAGCTCGGGAAGGTCGAGTGCGTGCTTCATCATTGAATATTCTTCGCCCGGGCGCGTCGCGCGCTGGGCGTGCACGATGAGTTTCAGTTCCTCGCGCGAATAATTGTGTTCGTCGCCATGCGTGCCGGCGTCGAGGCCGAATGTGCGCAGCATGTAGTTGGCGCTGGCATTGAGAAGCCAGATGGCCGGATACATCGCCCAGTAGAACGCGTACAGGGGCACCGCCGTCCACAGCGAGATGCGTTCCGGGCGACGCAGCGCCAGCGATTTTGGCGCCAATTCGCCGAGGACGATGTGCAGGTATGAGATCAGGGTAAACGCGAACACGAGCGCGACGATCTGGGTCGTGTCGGCGCCGATACCCAAGCGCACGAGCAGCGGCTGCAGCAGGCGCGCGAACGCGGGCTCGCCGATCCAGCCGAGCGCGAGCGAAGCAAGCGTGATGCCAAGCTGGCACGCCGACAGATAGGCGTCCAGACGGCCATGGACGCTGGCTAGGATGCGTCCGCGCCAACCGTGGCTCACGGCGAGTGTCGCCGCCTGCGTCTGACGCAACTTGACCAAGGCAAATTCAGCCGCGACGAACAGCCCATTGAGCAGCACAAGGGCCACGGCCGCGCCGACGTAGAGCAGGTTTTGCAGCATCACGGGACGTAGTAGGGCGGCCGCGTATTCTAGCATCGGCATTCCTTCCGCCCGGTCGAGACCACCACAGCCGCTATAATCGCGCTCCCTTTTTTGGAGCAGGTGAGTCATGAGCCAGTACCGGATCGAGCGCGACAGCATGGGTGAACTCAAGGTGCCAAGCGACGCGCTGTATGGCGCGCAGACGCAGCGCGCGGTCGACAACTTCCCGATTTCCGGTCTCACGATGCCGCGCGAATTCATCCGTGCACTCGGGCTCATCAAATCCGCTGCGGCGCAGGCAAACGCGGACCTCGGGCATTTGAAGAAGACGTCGGCGAAGGCGATTCGCAAGGCGTCGGAGCGCGTTGCAGCGGGCGAATTCGATGCCCATTTTCCGATCGACGTGTTCCAGACCGGCTCGGGTACGTCATCGAACATGAATGCGAACGAGGTGATTGCCCACGTCTGCGCGGCCGCCGGATCGAAGGTGCATCCGAACGACGACGTCAACAACGGGCAGTCGTCGAACGATGTGATCCCGACGGCGATCCAGGTCAGCGCGGCGCTGACCGTCAGCGAGAAATTGCTGCCAGCGCTCGTGCATCTGAAGAAGGCGCTCGATCTGCGTGCGAAGGAATTGCGCAAGGTCGCCAAGACCGGTCGAACACATCTCATGGACGCGATGCCGGTCACGTTCGGACAGGAACTGGGTTGCTGGGCGGCGCAGATACGCTCGAATATCGAACGCATCACCGACGCGCTCAAGCGCATGCGCAAGTTGCCGCTCGGCGGGACCGCGGTCGGCACCGGCATCAATGCCGACGCGCAGCTCGGGCCGAAAGTGAGCGCCGAGCTCACCAAGATGACCGGCGTGAAGTTCGAAGCCGCGGATAATTATTTCGAAGGCATCAGTTCGCAGGATGCGTCGGTCGAGTTGTCCGGCCAGATGAAGACGCTGGCGTGCTCGCTGATGAAGATATCCAATGATCTTCGCTGGATGAATTCCGGCCCGCTCGCAGGCCTCTGCGAGATCGAATTGCCTGCGCTGCAGCCGGGCTCGTCCATCATGCCGGGCAAGGTGAATCCGGTGATCCCTGAGGCGATGGCGATGGTGTGCGCGCAGGTGATCGGCAACGACACCACGATCACGATCGCGGGCCAGAGCGGTAATTTCCAGCTCAACGTGATGCTGCCAGTGATCGCGTTGAACCTGCTGCAATCGATCGAGTTGCTCGCGAATGCGACGCGCCTGCTCGCCGACAAGGCGATCACGGGATTCAAGGTGCGCGAAGACAAGATTCGCGAAGCGCTCGATCGCAATCCGATCCTGGTGACGGCGCTCAATTCGGTGATCGGCTACGACAAGGGTGCCGCGACCGCGAAGCAGGCCTACAAGGAAGGCCGGCCGATCCTCGATGTCGCATTGGAGACGACGGGATTGCCGCGAGCGAAGCTCAAGGCATTGCTTGACCCCACTGCGCTGACCAAGGGTGGCATCCACGGCGGATCTGCGGGCGGCTGAAGTCGACGGAAGAATCCTTGCTCGCAAGGAAAGGCGACCTGGGTTTTCAGGTCGTCATTTTTTCTGTCGTGTGCGTGACCCGGACATCGTCCACACGCGTCGGTCGTTTCAGCAGCAGGCGTCGCAAAGCCCGGTCGCAAGGGATCGAGAAGGTGCGCGCGAGCGCTGCGCCGAGTAGCCAGGTCAGCGGCACGGCCGGCGAATACCAGAGGAAGCCATAGCGTTGGTCACCACCGGTGGCCTTGAAGAGCGCGACGAAGGCGAATACGACGAACATGTGGGTCAGGTAGATCTCATAGCTGAGTCGTCCGAACGAGCGTAACCAGCCCAGTCCTTTTACCGCGCGCGCTTTGCCGGAAGCGCCGCGCCAGTGAAAACCGATGACGAGGCAGGCCGTCGCAAACGTAAGTACCAGCATCGTGCCGTTACCGAGGCCGAGACTTTCCCACAGCCAACCCTCTGCCAGCAGGACGGCGGCAAGTCCGAGCGATCCCAGTACGAGCAGCAAGCGGACGCGCCATACGCGCGGTTGCACGTTCGCCGCAAATAGCGCCGCGAGCACGCCGGTTGCAATGGCGGCCATCCCCGGCAGATAGGCCTTCTCCTGCCAGATTTCGTTGCTCTCCAGCGCTGCGCGCGTGTATGGCAGTGAAAAGGCCAGCACAAGCAGGCTGCAGACCAGCCATCCCTTGCGCCGCATGAACAGGCACAGCAGAGGAAAGGCCAGATAGAAGACCTCCTCGATGGAAAGCGACCACAGCACGTCCCAGCCGCCGGGCAGATAGCCGGTGGCGCCCTCGTACCAGTTGAGGTGCAAGGCGAGCGCGGCAGCAATCGCGCGCGGCAACGATTGGCCGTCGCGCGCGATCACGTAGTCGGCAGCGCCGGCCAAGTGGAGCATCGACAGCACGCCCACCAGCAACAGCAAGCAGGGAACGATGCGGGCGAATCGGCGCGCGTAAAACCCTTCCGCATCGATACGGTCGAGACTGCCCCAACGCTGCAGCGAGGTCGTGGTGATCAGGAAGCCGGACAGGACGAAGAAAACGAACACGGCTTCATAGCCGTTGTAATTGAGGCCATTCAGCAGCGGCAGGGGGACGAAGTCCGCCAGCATTCCCTTGCGCAGCGGAATGCGAAGTCCGATGTGGTGGAGCACGACGAGCACGATGGCCAAGCCGCGCAGCGCATCGATGCCGGTGTTGCGCGCGGGTGCTGCGGCAGATGTATCGAGGACGGTTGATGTCGACATGGACGGTTCCATTCAGGGAGCGCCATGCTAGCTGACAGGCTGGTGCAATGGTCCCGCGGATTGCCATGCGCGGAACGGGTCGACGAAGACGTTCGTACGAAGTATATTTCCGATTTGGGTTATCGTGGCGAACGGCACATGCCGAACGCATTGGTCAATGCCATACTGCATGGTTCAAAAAGGTGTGTCCGGGCGTTCGGGAGATTAACGCCGGCGCCGGCCTGCGATCCGGCGTATTGCCTGGGGCGGCCCAATAATTGCATCTGACAGGATTTGCCTAGATCGTTCGCGCAAGCCTGTACCACATTAGAGAACGAAGGAAACCGGAGCTTTGAAATGCTGAAGAAACTCATGCTTGCCAGTGCATTGGTCGCAACCAGTGCGTTTGCCCAACAGAACACCGACATCAGCGGTGCGAATTTTCAGAGCGGCAAAGCGGATGCGACGCTGGCCACGCTCGGTCGTCAGGCCGCAGCGTCCGGCAACAAGCTCGTCATCACCGCACCCGCCGAATGGCACGCAAAGATCGCTGCCAAGGTGCATGCGGGCGGCGATGCGAATCTCGTGCTGAAGGAAGGTTTCTACGAGAATCTGCTGGTGCGGATCGAGGACAAGTCAGCCAAGCCGGCTGTCGCCGAACCCGAGAAGACGACCAAGGCGGACGTCGACAAGAGCCGTGCGGAAGCGGAGAAGGCCAAGGCCGACGCCGAAAAGAGCCGTGCGGAAGCGGAAAAGGCGAAGGCCGAAGCCGAGATCGCGAAGAGTCAGGCGGAAGCCGAGAAAGCGAAAGCGCAAGCCTCGGCTGCGAACGCCCAGATAGCTGCCGAAACTGCGCGTGCGGCAGCGGTGACTAAATCGGCCGCAGCTGAGCCAGCCCCGATTGCTGCAGCGCCTGCCCCTCATGCAATGGCCGCTTCGCCGGCCGCCGACGTCGACGCGATTCGTGCCCGTCTTGAGCGTTCGCTGAACAACGGACACAGTGCGAGTGGAAACTTGCCGGTCGCGTCGTTGCAGACGGGCGACACGCTTTATGTCGATGGCCCCGTGCGGGCGGTTACGCGCCGTGATGGTGGCAGCATGCTCCTGTATTGGCTCGACGGCGATCTCGATCTGCGTCGCTCGGAGTTGAAGGTCCTTGCGCCAAACCGCTATCAACTCGTCTCATCGGTCCGCGGCGAAGGCACAGTGCGTCGCGATGCCGCTGCGGCGGCGCAGATGCTGGAGGCGAACGAGCCGGCGGCGGATGCCCCGGCGCGACTGGCTTTGGAGAAAAATCTCAACGAGGGCCACCCCATCAGCGAAACATTGTCTCCGGTGAAGCTGCGCATTGGCGACATCATCTATACAAACGGTAACACCGCGGCCGTCGTGCACCGCGAAGGTCGCGAGCTGACGCGCTTTTGGCTGGTTGGTTCGATCGATTTGACCCAGGCTGGCATACAAGCGGATGGTTCGAACAAGTACAAGGTGCTGAGCGATACCGTTCGATAAGGCGGAAGAACTTCCGTGCGATAAAAAAGGGCCGCTTCTGCGGCCCTTTTTCGTTCATGTCTCATCCGAGTGGCGACGTAGACTCATCGCGAGCAGTCGGCAACCTCGCCTGCGTCGAGCAGGGCATAGGGCCGGAATACAGGCAACTGTGAAGCGATTGCATCCTGCTTCAGGCGAATGGATGCAAGGTCGACACAGATTTTCGCTGCGGCTGCATCGACCTTCGCAGCTTTCTCGTCGACCTTGGCGCCGATGCTGTCTGGATCGCCGTTGGCCAGACCATTCACGACGCTGCTGATTGCCGTGCCGGCCGTCGCGATACCGGCAGCGCCGGTGGCGATCGCGTCGTGGCGCAGGGCCACGATGCCTGCGAAATAGTCCTTCAGTAGCGCTTGTTGGGCTGGTGCCAATGCAATCGGCTGGCCTTCGATACGCAGGTTTCCATCGACCGAGATGACGGCATCGGCAGCACCGCGCGCGTGAATGGCCAGATGGCTGTCATCGACCACGCTGAAGTGCGTGAACGACTTCCCGTTTTCATTGTGTCCGCACGCGACCAATGCCAATGCGAGTGCGATCAAGGCGCTTTTTCTGAGTGGGCTGTGCATGTCTTTCTCACTTCCGAAATGGGTATCAATGACGCGCGAGCATCGTTCAGACGTTGGTTTCGATGCGACGACGGCGGAACCAGATCGCTCCGGCAAGCAGGGCGATGCCGGCCACCACGCCGATCCACAAGTCCGGTGTCGCCAGCACGCCATAAACGTGGCTCGGGTCCAGGTTGTTCACCACATGCTCTCCATCGGGATTGAGCCAGCCTTTCGGGCTGCTGATGCCGATCTTCGAGCTGATCCAGCTGCCCGGCATGATGCTGAAGAGCAGACGACCGAGCATCGACGCAAGATTGAGGTCGCCACTGATATGCGGGCCGCCGAGCACACCGATCCACCAATTCGCAATCAGCACCAACACAGGGAGCAACACGGCCCACAGGAACGGTTTGCTGCGCGCATACGCCGACCAGAACATCAGCCAGCCCACCGTCGGCAGCGCCCACAGCACGCCAATCGGCAGCATGGCGGCAAGGCGCACGAACATGCCAAGGGGATGCGCGGCAAACACCGCAGGCAATGCGTTCAGGCCATGCACGCCAGCCCAAAGGCAGATCACGACCAGGAACACCAGATACGCGAGGGTGGAGATCACGAGCGCGAAAGCAGGGATCACCAGCAGCGCAGTCAGCGCCTTCGACGCAACCGTGGCGGTATCCGACACCGGCAGTGATTTCCAGAACAGCACGCTGCGGTCGCGGCGATCGTCGTAGAGCGCGCCGAGCAGGTAAAAGAACGTCACGAAAAAGAGGCCGACGCATGCCATGCCGGCGATAACCAGTTGCGACATGTCCAGGCCGTTACCCGCCTGTGCGATGGCCTCGGCATTGATGCTGCCGCGCAATCCGTCCAGCGAGAAGCCGCCGACTTGCACGTTCGCTTGGCTGCGGAAAACTTCGGCACTGATGATGACGAGGGCGCTGATGACGAGGAACGCGCCAGTGATCCATATCGGCGTCCACAGGAAACCACCGCGGTGTTCCCAGTACTCGCGCTTGAGCAGGAGAGGGAAGGTGTTCATGCGTAGGTTCCTTTCATGGTCGCGACGAACAGGTCGGCGATGCTGGGCTTGTGCAGCTCGCCCAATTGCGCCAGTTGGGCGCGATCGGCGCCGTCGAAGAGGAAGATCGATTTGCCGAAAATCTGGCGTTCGTTTAGCGGTTTCAGTGCACGTGCCGCGTCGGCTTTGTCCGGATTCACCATGACCTCGGCATAGCGTTCGCCGACCTGATCCATGGTGGCATCGAGCACGATCTTGCCGTCGCGAATGAACATGAGATCGGTGAGGATGTGCTCGACTTCCTCGACCTGATGGGTGGTCACGATGATCGTTTTGTTCTCGTCGAAATAGTCCGACAACAGGCTTTCGTAAAACGATTTCCGATACAGGATGTCGAGGCCGAGCGTCGGCTCGTCGAGCACCAGCAACTTTGCGTCGATCGCCATCACCAAGGCCAGGTGCAACTGCACGATCATGCCCTTGGACAGTTCGCGCACGCGCATGCTGGACGTCAATTTGGTATGCGCTAGGAACGCATTGCACTTCTCGCGTGAAAAACGCGGATGTACGCCAGCGACGAATTCGATCGCTTCGCTCACCCGGATCCAGCGCGGCAGCACGGCGACATCGGCAATGAAGCAAACCTGTTCCATCAGCTGCGTGCGCTGGCTTCGTGGGTCGAAGCCGAGCACCGACAGTTCGCCTTCAAAATCGGTCAGACCGAGGATGGCTTTCAACGCGGTGGTTTTGCCAGCGCCGTTCGGGCCGATCAGGCCGACGATGCGACCTGCTTCGATCTGGAAGTTGACTGCATCGAGCGCCTTGGTCGCGCCGAACTGCTTGGACAGGTTGCGTGCGCGGACGATGGGGTTCATCGCGTTGGTGCTCATTGTTTCTCCCCGCGCTTTGCGGCTTCGATGAGTTGCTCCAGGCTCAAACCGAGGCGGCCAAGGCGCGCGTGCAGCGCCGGCCACTCTTCGAGCAGGAAGCGCTCGCGTTCGGATTTGAGCAGCGCGTCGCGTGCGCCATCGCTTACGTACATGCCAAGTCCCCTTCGTTTTTCCACGAGATTTTCATCGACCAGCTCCTGATACGCCTTGGACACGGTGATCGGATTGATCTGGAAATCGCCTGCCACCTGGCGCACCGACGGCAGCGGATCGCCCTGTTTGATGACGCCATCGAGGATCATCGCCACCACGCGGTCGCGCAGCTGGCGGTAGATCGGCGTCGAATCGTTCCAGACGGTGCTCATCGGATCATTCCTTGCTCACGTGGCGCAGGGTTCTGCCAAAGGAATAGTAGGGCATGTCAAAACCCGCGCCAGCGAAAGAAAGGACGGTGCCAACGCGGGCAGACTGAACTATCGGTCCAACCGGCGTTTTGCCGGCATCCGCCACGGCCTCGGCCAGATCAGTGCGGCTCGGACGCACCGTTACAGTCGCCAGGGTCGGCACTTCAGGTTCCGGATGCACGACGACAACCGGAAGCAGGGTAGTGGTCGCGTCAATGGCATCGACGGCAGCCGGAGTCGGCTTGATCGCCATCGCTTCCGTATGACCGGAGCCGGGTGCGCCGTTGGACAGCGCGACGATAGCGGCGCCGCTTGCGTAAAGAGAGGCTGCCAGCAGCAGGAGATGGATCAGACGGTTCGGCACGACAGCCTCCAGGGAGGTGATTGATGAGGTAGTGTTGTAGTTAACTATAACACCGAAAACTAAGCTGTCAAGTGGTCAGAAAGCCAGAGTGGCCGGTGCGGGAAAGCTGGCTTGCGCTTGGACCGATAGCATCGAGGCCTGCATCATCGACGCGACGATGCCATCGCGTTGTTGGGCGCTGCATTTGGCTAGCGGCAAACTATTTACGCCGCCGCGGCAAACCCCAGCTCTGCACGAATGCCGGGATCATCAAGGGCATCGTGCGCACCCACTTCGATGCGGGAACGGGATGCGTTGATCGTGGTTCCGGCCATTAATACCCGAAATGGATGAAATGCACCTCGCGCCTGCATGCCCGGTGCGCCTGACGACACGTCCTCGCCGCGAAGATGGCACCGCGGTAAAGGTCGCACGGACAAGGTCGCGGCAGGTTCGCCGAGAGCATGCCCGCGGCACAGACCGCCAAATCGGCAACCGTTGTTTTCCTCGCATCGCGCCGGTTAAAGTCCTGACCTTGTCGCAGGGGGATGCCGTTCATGGAACAGAGACCGCCGCCGTTACCGTCCATGAATCCGTATGCCGCACCGGCCGCTCGCGTCAGCGATGTCCCTAGTGAGGGCGAGTTGGAGCTGGCTGATCGTGGCACCCGCCTTGGTGCTGCGATCCTCGATGGCCTGGTCGTCGGCGGTCCCGTAGCACTGATCGCGATCGCCGCTGCGATTGCGATATCTTCGTCCAGGCAAGCGGGCGGCACGCAGCCGAATCCGCTGGTCTTCGGTCTGCTCGGCTTGGCGATTTTTACGGCAATCATCGTTGTGGTGGTCGTCAACATGGTGCTGCTGCATCGCCATGGACAAACCCTTGCCAAGCGATGGCTCAACATCAAGATCGTGCGCACCGATGGCAGTCCATGCAGCCTGCTGCGCATCATCTTCGCGCGCTTCCTGCCGGTCGCGCTGCTCGGCGCGATTCCGATGATTGGTTCCTTCATCTCGTTGACTGATTCGCTGCTGATTTTCCGCCAGGACTATCGCTGCCTGCACGATCATTTCGCCGACACGATCGTAGTCAAAGCCTGAGCTTGGCGCGGCGATGCTGGACACGCTGACTCTGGTCGAGACACCGGGAGGCATAGCGCTGCATTTGCGTTCTGCCGGCGTGATGCCGCGCGCGTGCGCTTGGGCGCTCGACGCCTTGATTCGCCTCGGCGTCGTATGGATATTGGCGATCTTCATCGGCATCCTCGGCGAGAGCGGCTTCGGCATCTATTTGATCGTGTTGTTCACTCTTTTCTGGCTCTACCCCGTATTGTTCGAGGTGCTGCGCGACGGGCAGACGCCGGGCAAAAGGGTGATGGGCTTGCGCGTAATCAATGCCAACGGTACGCCAGTGACATGGATTGCCTCGATCGTGCGCAACCTGCTGCGCA
>JBBRZD010000027.1:0-16861 GCA_038237055.1 Lysobacterales bacterium
CAGCAGGCGCAGTGCCGTTGCTTGGAACAGAATCGCGGCTTCCGCTGCGCTTGCCCTGACGAAGGGATCAGGTTTCCAGTCGGGGAATGACCACGTCGCAGGGACTGATCAGCGAAGCAAGGCCGCTTCCGACCCGTTGCTGACGGTCGCGACCGTCAGCTTTGTGGAAAGCTACTATGCCGCACAAACCGAGCCCGTGGCGGCACGACTCAGACCAAAGAGTCCCGGCATTCCCGGGACGGTTCACACATCACGTTTGTGCTCGATCAAACGGGGACGGGCCGCTGATGCGGCCCGCCCTGTTTTCGTTCATTGCACTGTGAGGGTGATGTCATCCAGAACGAACGAAGTCTGCGACGAGCTGTTTTCGACGCCCGAGAACGAGAGCGTCAGGCTCGATCCTGCAGTCACGGCTACGTTGTAGGTGTGTAACTGATAACCCGCTGCCGCGTTGACGTTTGAGAATGTGGCCAGCGTCGTTGCGCCTAGCTTTACCGTCAGCTTGTCGTGTGCCGTCGTGCCGGTCTCAGCTGTGTCGATATGCAGGTAGAACTGCACCGTACCTGTCGTCGCGCCGGCCGGAATCGTTATGGTCTGCGAGACGGTGTCGGTATGTGCACTGCCATAGCCGTCCATCCAAGCATCCCACGTACCGCCATGTGCCGGCTCGGAGGTGCTGTTGCTGACCACGCCGGCTGTCGTCGTCCACGGTGCAGCCGTGCCGGTTTCAAAGCCGGTATTCCCAAGCAGCTGGGTGGAGGTGGCGACCGGTACTGTTACAGAAGCGGTCTTTGAGCTGGTCGCGCCATTCACGCTATCTGTCACCTTTTCGGTCACGCTGTAAGTGCCGGCGGCGGCATAGGTGTGGGTCAGGCTCGTCGCCGTCGAGGTGCCGCCGTCGCCGAAGGTCCACGAATGCGCGCTGAGCGTGCCGCCCGCATCCGTCGAGGTGTCGGTGAATGTGGCTGACAAGCCGCTGGTGGTGAACGTGAAGTTCGCTGTCGGCGTGCCGCCCGAGGCTGCAACGGTCACCGAGGACGTCTTGGAACTGGTCTTGGCGCTTACGCCGTCGGTCACCGTCTCAGTCACGCTGAAGGTGCCGCCCGCCGAATAGGTGTGGCTCGGGCTTGTCGCCGTCGAGGTACCACCATCGCCGAAGGTCCACGAATGCGCGCCAATCGTTCCACCCGTATCCGTCGAGGTGTCGGTAAAAGTCGCAGTCAGGCCGCTGGTCGTGAACGTGAAGTTCGCAGTCGGCGTGCCCCCTGAGCTCGGAGCAGTGTAGCTGCCCTTGAGCGTAACGCCCGAGTACGCGGCATAGGCGTTGACCATCACGTAGTACGTGCCAGCCTGCGCTGTCGCGATCGGGCACGATTCGCTGTTGCCCGTCACATACGGACGGCAGTCATAGCTGGTCAGCGTCGGCGCCGAACCGAACTTGATGTACATGTCTGCGTCGCCGGTGCCGCCCGACATCGTGAACGAAAGGCTCGTCGCTCCGGCCGGAACCGCCATCGTCCAGTTCTGTTGGTGACTAACGGTGGCGTCCGCGATGGTGATACCCACGCTGTTCTGCAGAACGTTGCCGATTGGAGCTGTCACTGTTACGGGCTTGGTACTCGTGCTGGTCGCGGACGTATTGACGCTGTCTGCCACCGTTTCACTAACCGTGTAGGTTCCCGCTACCGCGTAGGTGTGGCTCGGGCTGGAGGCCGTCGAGCTGCTGCCGTCGCCGAAGTTCCACGAATGCGTTCCGATCGTCCCGCCCGAGTCCGTTGAGGTGTCAGTAAAGGTCGCCGTTAGGCTGTTCGTGATGAAGCCGAAGCGTGCTGTCGGCGTGCCGCCGGTGACCGCACTATTGACGGTCAGACTCAGCGTCGCCATGTGAGTGAGCGAGCCGGATGTGCCGGTGATCGTCACCGTCGCCGTACCCGTCGTCGCGGTGCTGCTGGCGGTTAGTGTCAATGCGCTCGAGCCGGTCGTGCTGCTCGGGCTGAACGAAGCCGTCACGCCACCCGGGAGGCCAGATGCGCTCAAGGCCACGCTGCCGCTGAAACCGTTCGTCGGTGCGATCGTGATCGTGTCGCTGACGCTCGAACCTTGAGTTACGGAGGCCGAAGTCGGCGACGCGCTCATCGTGAAGTCGGCCGCTGGCGTGCTTGTACTCCACACGTCGGAGATCGGCGACGCGCTGGCGGCGCTCCCGAGGGCGGCCAGTCCGTACATGGTCTCGAGGGTGCGCAGGACGCGGTAGTGATTGATCGTTTCGGAGTAGTTACCGGGCTTGACGTTGGCGCCGACGAAGATGGTGGCAACCTGGTTCGCCGACGTCGTGCTGTCGTCTTCGTCCCACGTCACGATCAGCAGGCTGTTATGAGTTTTGGCCCAGGTGGCGTAGGCGTCGAGGTTGTTCTTCAGCCACGTGTCGCCGGTGGTCAGCGAACAATCGTGCATGTCGTCGCACAGATTCGGAATCACGAACGACAGCGTCGGCAACGTGGTGAAGTCGGTCGGGATCGAGGAGTAAGCCAAGTTGGTCGTGGCGGCAAGGTCGGTGAAATTGGACCACGGATTGTGCTTGCGCGCGTAGCCCGAGGTGCCGGACGTACAACCGGTATAGCCATTCGAGGGCATGGTTTCCGAATAGCCGGCGAACGTGAAGCCCGCTGTGATCAGCTGATTGCCGAGATTGTTGGCTGCGAAAGACTGTGGGCAGTTATCGTTCGTGACGCCTTGCGTGGAGCCCGAGAACAACGCCAGGTAATTCGGCTGGCTCGGATGCGCGACGGCGAACGATTGGGTGAAGTTCGCGCCAGCGGCCGCGAGGGAATTGATGTACGGCGCCTGGGCCGTATTGCCGATCACCGTGGCTTGACTGGTATTTTCCTCGATAACGATCACGACATGGTCGTAGCGCGGAATCGACCCCGCAGCCAGATTGACGGTCAAGTTCAGCGTTGTCGAGTGCGTAAGCGAACCGGATGTGCCAGTGATCGTCACGTTTGAGTTACCCGTGGTCGCCGTGTTGTTCGAGGTCAGGGTCAGGGTGCTCAAGCCGGTCGTGCTGCTCGGGCTGAACGAAGCCGTCACGCCTGCTGGGAGACCGGATGCGCTCAAGGCCACAATGCCGGTGAAGCCGTTTGCCGGCGAAATCGTGATCGTGTCGCTGACGCTCGAGCCCTGGGTTACGGACGCTGAGGTTGGCGACGCGCTCATCGTGAAGTCTGCCAAAGCGGTTCCTCCCTGCGTCACCCATACGGGAGCCGAGTAGAGGAGAGTGCCATTGTTCTGCGTGACTTTCGCGTAATAGAAGTGCGTGCCGTTCGCCGGCGTGATCGTCGTAACCGCAGTGCTGGAAGTCTGCGTCACAGTGCCGTTGCTGCCGGGCACGCCCTCGAAAATCTGCACCTGCGAGGCACTGCGGCCCGCGCCCGGCGCGTAGTTCACAGTCAGCGTCAGCGCGCCTGAGTGATTGAAGCGGTCGCCCATGATGTGGCCGCCGTCGGTCGTCAGCACGATTTGCGATGTCTTGTCATAGGTGGCGTAGACGTGGCGTGCCTGCAGTGCGGCGACGAAGCTCGACTGCGACAGAGCCGTGCCATTCGGTATCAGCACGCCGGTGCGATTCGTGTAGCTCGCGCCCCAGTTCGCGCAGTGGTTGTCCTGGTCGGACGAGAACGCCACGTGATAGCCGGCTTCGAGCAACATGTTGCACGCCGCTTCATAGCTGGTGCGCGTGGTCTCGGCTTCGGTCGTGCTGGTAGAAAACGCGGATGAATTCATCACTTCGCACAGCACCATGGCCTGGTCGCCGTCGGCACTGTAGGCGTTGGCCGTAGTGCCGATGACGAACTGGCCGGTGGTCGCCGGGTGGTTGAACTGGCCGATCCAGCCGTTGGTCTTCATCTGTGTGTACAGCGAGGCGTAGTCGCTCTTCGCCGTGTACACGTCGCCGATAAGCTGGTTGGAGCTGTTGTATTCCCACTCGAGCAGGCTCGGCGTGTTGAAGATATTCAAGTGGCCGCCGCCGCTGATCACGCCCCACTCGAGGCCGTAGACACCGAGGAAGCCCGGGTGCTGTGCGTTGAAGTTCGTGGCGGCCGTCAAGCCCGACTGGAACAGGTTGTGCGCAACGGCCGGATCGGCCGAGGTACTCGTGCTGGTCGAGCCATCGAACATGTGGTTGTGCTCGGAGGTCATCAGGATGTCGAGACCTTCATTGAGCGCGTATTGATAGGCCTCGGTCGGACCGCCGACGCCCGACTGCGGGTTTTGCGCGCCCGTGCAGCTGCTGAGCGGGCCGCCGCCGTCGCTGTGGTTGGTCTGGCTGTGTAGGTTGCCGAGATACACGGTGTAAGGCAGCCCACCGGTGGCCACGACCGACTTCGACGCCAGCTGCGGCTGTGCGCCGGCCGGCAGCGCCTTGAACGCCGTCATCTCCGGGTTCGGCACGTTGCCGATCTGGATATCGAATGTTTGATCCTCAAGCTCCCGCGCGTGCGAGCCTAGCGTAGCCTCGACGCGTTCATCGAGCGAGCGGTAGCGCAGCCCCGCTTCGGTCAGCGGATTCAGGGAATATGCGCGCATGCGCACGTGATAGATGCCGTCAGCGAGCTGTGTCTCGTGCTCGGAGAAATCCACCATCGCCGTCCCCGCGCCGTCGGCGAGTGGCGACTCGCCGCGCCAGGTGAGCAGCTCGAAGCCGCCGGAGTCAACAAGGTCGAGGCGCCAAGCAACGTAAGTGAGTTCTTCCGCGCCCGGAAAACGGAACTGCATGTCGAACTTACGCGAGTGGTCCGCGTTGGCGCGGAATGGCGCGTGCAGGCTGGCTTCGAATTCGTAGTGGTCCGGATAATCGAAATCGCGCGGCGCGGCAAACACACTGGCGGCGAATGCGAAGGCAGCGGCAAACGGCAAAACGCAACGCAAAGCCAACGGTTGCATGAACTCCTCCCAAAAAATGGCACACAAAAAGTTATCGGCCAAGTTTCGTCGAGGCCGCTGTTTGTTCCCCAAGCTGAACCGGCGGATATTCGCTACTGCGAGTGAGCGAGCGCTCGCACAATTCAATGCGCTTACGCGGTTATGTGTCCGGCGGCGCAAATGAAACATTTTTTCATTGCAATGTCATGACGCGCTGCAGGGGGACAACTTCACTTGACTCAGGCGCAACAGTGCACTCTGCTCAAGCGTATCGACCATGCTGCGATCGCCGGTGCCGTTCCTGCGCTATCTTGCAGGCAGATACATAGAACTCTCCTACGCAGCGTTGCATGTCAACGCACCGGAGGCACGATCTGTTTTTCACCAGACTCTCGGAGCATTGAAATATGCCGAGTACAAGATGTACGGGGAATTGAGCAATGGGAGGGCTTGTTGACGGGATAGTCGAGCGCAAAGACGACACAGACGGGTTCGATCGCACGACCATTTGACCCGACACCACATCAATGGGCAGTCAGCGTGCGAAGCGGAGTGCAAGCGCCTTGCATCCGCGAATAGCGTATCCGCCGCTACGTAGGTAAAAATGCTGACCACGTTGACGACAGCCTGGTCGACGACAATGCGTGAGCGCGGTGCGTCCTAGGCATTGCGATACGGAGGATTGTTGAAGTTGGCGACGCCGGAGTTCGGGACCAAGCCAATCACGCTGTTGGCCGGCGCAATCGGGCCCACAATGGGACCATTGCCGGAAACCACAGGTCAAGGGTTTCAGACAGGGACGGCGTACCGCTGGTATTTGCGCCCCCTCATCTCGGACGGCAACTTCCGGGCACATCTTGCAGACCACGTAAAATGGCCCGACTTCACGCTAGAGTTTCATGGACGTACGCTTGTTCGGCGGAGAAGGTCGGCGGCATGATGACAATGACCAATGTTGTGATCCGATCTTGCGAATCCGGTACGCGCAGGTGCATTCGATGACTTCGAGTAGCAATAAAGCGAACTTCGCAAATGACCGGTATTCTGCGCCTCCGTTGATCCTGCGACTGTCTCGTTTTGGCCGAAAGCCGACATCCCTTAACAACGGGAACCGAATCTTCTCGAACAAGCGTTTTCCGTCCTGCTCATCGCCAGTTCGCGTTGCGCTCCCAGAACTCAACGGCACGCCGATACACCTCGCGATCGATGGGCACGCCCGAACCGCCCTCGTCGACCCCAAGCGCGTTGCGCATCATCGTGATCGGCGCCATCCGCACTTCCTCTGGTTCGGCGGTATAGATGCAACCCACCACGCCCCACTCGGCATCGATGGGTGAGCCTTCCTTCTTCAACTGTTCGCGGTTGTAAAGGATTACGACCAGCCAGTTCGCGACCGGTGGTTCGACGCCTTCGAACCAGCGCACCAACACCGGTGATTCGTCCTTCGTGCGTGCTTCGTACGCGCGCGCTCTCGACTCGTCATCGCCTTCTGCCCAGCGGTGAGAGTCTCATCGGAAGTCTAGCGTTCGAGAATCCCGTGGCCTCGCGCGCGGGACGAACGGGAGTCGCTCCGGCGCTAGCGACCATCAAAGTCCGTTCACTAAGCGCGCACATATCGCTTCATCGCGATAGATGTATATAATGCCGATCACTTCACGGGGAATCGCGCAATGACGGCGATCAGTTTCGAATTTTTCCCACCCAAGACCGACGACCAGCGCGCAACGCTGGAAGCTGCTCTGCCGAAGTTGAAGGCGCTGCGACCTGACTACGTGAGCTGCACGTTCGGCGCGGGCGGTTCGACGCTGAGCTACACGCCAGACACGATCAATCACCTGCGTGGCACGCATGGACTCGATGCCGCGCCACACCTGTCATGCATGGGCGGATCACGCGACGAGATCCGCGCCCTGCTCGCCCAGTACAAGGCGATGGGCTGCAAGCGCATTGTCGCGCTGCGTGGCGACCTGCCTTCGGGCATGGCCAGTTACGGCGATTTTCGCTATGCCAGCGACCTGGTCGAATTCATCCGCAAGGAGCACGACGGCAGCTTTCACATCGAGGTGGCCTGCTATCCGGAAGTGCACCCGCAAGCCGACGACGCTCACGCCGATCTCGCCCACTTCAAGACCAAGGTTGCTGCCGGCGCCGACGGCGCGATCACCCAGTATTTCTACAACGCCGATGCGTATTTCCGCTTTGTCGATGCCGTGCGGGCAGCCGGCATCACCTTGCCGATCGTGCCCGGCGTCATGCCTATCGCGAATTTCAGCCAGCTCAAACGCTTTTCCGATATGTGCGGTGCAGAGATACCGCGCTGGCTGACGAAACGTTTGGTCGCACTCGGCGACGATGTAGAAGGCATCCGTGCGTTTGCGAGCGATGTCGTTGCGGATTTGTGCAATCGCCTGATTGCTGGCGGCGCGCCTGGTTTGCACTTCTACACGCTCAATAGGGCCAAGCCCACGCTGGCCATCTGCGAGCGCCTGTCGATCCGCTAAAGCTGCGCACGCTACGATGGTGTTAGCCTCGCGCACATGCTCGCCCATCGAATCTTCGCTTGCTCCTGCCTCGGCGTTCTTCTGCTGACGACAGCCGCTCTTGCTGACGACGACTACGCACGAGACAGCGGCCAGAGGGTGCATCGCTGCGTCGGCTTGCACGGCGAAATCGTTTTCTCGGGGTTGTCGTGTGCGGCCAGTGAATCGACCGGCACGGAATTTTCCTCGACCTCAGCCGCGACGCCGCTGCCAGCCGCGGACAGCTGCCCTCCTTCCCGCACGGAATTGCGCGAACGTGTCGCGGCTGCAATCACCCGGCACGACCCCAATGCACTGGCCGGCATGTTGCGTTGGCGCGGCATCAGCGGTGAGGCTGCTAAAGCCCGTCTTCGCACGCTGCGTGACTTGGCGCGACGGCCGTTGCTCGCGATCAACGCTACTTCGGACTCGCAATCCAATGACGACATCGCCGTGGATGCAGCCGATGGAATGCACGTGCGTACGGGTAGCGGCGAAAGCGGCGGCGTGCAAGAACACGCGTTCGGCGTAGCCCTTGAAGGCGGTTGCTACTGGCTGGTCTGGTAGCGCTTCGCCTGGACAACCCGACCACGTGACGCAGCGGCTGTCGAGCCGATGCCGACTGGTATCATTCGCGCTTTCGTCTCGGATGCAGCGCCATGTCCCAGCAATATCCCGAACATATCTGGCAGAACGGCCGCATCAAGCCGTGGGCGGAAGCGACCGTACATGTGATGGCGCATGCGCTGCACTACGGCTCATCGGTGTTCGAGGGCATTCGCAGCTATGACACCCCGAAAGGACCGGCGATTTTTCGCCTGACCGATCACATCAAGCGCCTGTTCCAGTCGGCCAAGATTTACGACATGGTGATTCCGTATTCGGTGGAGGAACTCTGTGCCGCTTGCCGCGAAGTGATCAAGGCGAATGGTTTGAGCAAGGCGTACCTGCGCCCTGTCGCATTCCGCGGACTGGGTGGCTTCGGCCTCTCGGCCGAGACGCCCATCGACGTTGCGGTCGCCGCATGGCAGATGGGCCCCTATCTTGGAGCAGGCGTGCTCGAGGCCGGTATCGACGCCTGCGTGTCGAGCTGGCAGCGCTTCGCGCCGAACACGATTCCGGCGGGCGCAAAGGCGGGCGGCAATTATCTTTCAGGCCAGCTGATCGCACGCGAAGCACGCCGACTCGGCTTCGGCGAAGGCATCGCGCTCGCTTCCACCGGCCTGCTCAGCGAAGGTGCCGGCGAAAACCTCTTCCTCGTCTTCGACGGCGCCCTGCACACGACGCCGGTCAGCGCAGCCCTGCTCAACGGCATCACGCGCAATACGATCATGACGCTCGCACGCAGCGCCGGCGTCGAAGTCGTGGAGCGCGATATGCCGCGCGAATATCTTTATCTGTGTGACGAACTCTTCATGTGCGGCACTGCGGCGGAGATCACGCCGATCCGCTCAGTCGACGGCAAGCCGGTTGGCGTCGGCAAACCGGGACCCGTCACCCACCGCATGCAGGAACTGTTCTTCGGCCTGTTTGATGGACGCACAGAAGACCGTTGCGGTTGGCTGGAGCCGGTCAACGCATAAAGGTCGTCGGCATCCGCTCGCCGCTCATGCGTGGCGCGGAGGATGTCCAAATTCGATCGTGGCAACCGCGCCACCTTGCGGGCGTGGTGCGAGCGAGACCTTCCAGCCGTAAAGCTCGCACAAGCGCCGAACGATCGCGAGTCCGAGGCCTCCGCCCTTGCCGACTTGGGTGCCGCGCACGCCGCGCTCGAAAAGCTTGTCGGCATTCTCGTCGACGCCGGGACCGGTGTCCTCGATGCTGACGCGGCCGTGTCCGACGCTGATGATGACTTCGCCGGACGGGGTGTACTTGAATGCGTTGCCGATCAGGTTGCTCAGCGCGACCGCGACAACCGATGAAGGCGCGACTGTCAGCAGAGGCTGTTCGATGTCGACGCGCACCTGCACCGGCTTGTTCGCGATATGTGGCCGCTGTGCGTCCACGACCTGTTCGACGACACGTGCGACATCGGTTGTTTCGCCATCGTTCGGCGCCTGCCGTTCGCGCCGCGACAGCAGCAGCAGCGCATCGATCAATTCGCTCGACTGACGTACCGCGCGTTCGATGCGCTTGAGACGTTCGCTGAGCTTGTCGGTGAGATCAGACGAGCTCTGCAGCAGTTCGGTCGTGCTCGCAATCACCGCCAGCGGCGTGCGCAATTCATGGCTGACATCGGCGTTGAATTCACGATCGCGCTCGACCATTTCGGTCAGACGCGCCGAATAGTCATCGAGCGCGGCCGCGACCTGGCCGACTTCGTCATCGGCGAAGTGCGTCTTCAGCTGTTCCGGGCGTCCACTGCGGCTCATTGCGCGCACGCGTTGTGCGAGCTCGATCACCGGACTCATCACGCGCGAGGACAGCCAGAACCCGAGCAACAAAGAGAAAATCGCGAACACCAGCACCGAGACAACGAGAATGGTGAGCAACTGACGCTCTCCAAGCTTCTGCGTGCTGACGTCGAAACGCAGGAAAGCCCAGTAGTCGGCGTCTTTGTAGACGGCCAGCTTGAAGGGGTGCATCTTGCCTTCGTCGTCGGGGTCCCGGATATCGAATACGCCATTCTCGTAGTTCTGCCAGGCGAACGGCACATTTCCGAATTTGCGCGCGCTATAGATCGATGCGTCGAACAACGACACGCGCCAAGGTGCATTTGGATCGGTGTTTTGACGCTTGAAGTCGACGAAGTGCTTCACTTCGCGGGTCAGCGTATTGTTGATTAGCTGGTCTTCGAGCCGCGTGCGCAGATAAACCGTCGCAATCGCGAACAGCGCCGTGAGACCGAGCCCGAACAGCGCGAACGAAATGATGATGCGGGAGCGGAGCCTACGTCGGTAGCGCATCCGGATCGACCATGCGATAGCCGATACCGTGGCGCGTCTGGATCAGCGCCTTCTCGAACGGTTTGTCGATCGCGGCGCGCAAGCCGTGGATGTGCACGCGCAACGAATCACTGTCCGGCAATTCTTCGCCCCAGACGCGCGTTTCCAGCTCCTGCCGCGTGACTACGGATGGCGCGGATTCCATCAGCGACTGCAACAATTTCAAACCGATCGGATTCAACTGGATCTGCTTGCCGGCGCGACTGATGGTGAGGGTATCGAGGTTGTACGTGAGATCCGCAAGCTGCAGCAGGCGGCTCTTGTTGCCCTTGCCGCGACGGCCCAGCACTTCCAGTCGAGCAGACAGTTCCTGCAATGCGAATGGCTTGACCATGTAGTCGTCGGCACCGGAATCGAATCCGGTCAACTTGTTGTCGAGCGTGTCGCGCGCGGTCAGCATCAGCACAGGTGTTTGCCGTTTCGCATCCTGTCGCAACTTGCGGCAAACCTCGAGGCCGTCCATGCCGGGCAAACCAAGATCCAGCACGATGACGTCGAAGTCGTTGACGACGGCCAGATGCAATCCGGTAACGCCGTCGCCCGCGAAATCGACGACATGGCCCTTGTCGGCGAGGAAGTCGCCGATATTGGCAGCGATGTCGCTGTTGTCTTCAATGACGAGAATACGCATGGCGCGCTTATGTTAAGCGGAAATCCGCTGATGGAGGGAGGCGATGCTTTCGATGCGGGGTGGCTTCACGTGCAGCGGATGGCACGAAGAAAATGGCCCAAGGAGGTGTCATTGGGGGAACACACCTCTCCTGGGCCAAAAAAGCTACTGCCCCGATACCGTAATTTACCAGTCACCAAAACTGACTAGGAGTGTCGAGCAGACTACGGTCGGGCAAATATAGGAGCGATCCAATTAAGACTTCGTTAAAGCAGCCTGAGTCTTGCGTTAACTTCGAGGACTGAAAGCCGTGGTCGTTGCCGGTTCCCCGTCCGCGGGCGGCTGCCGGCAGATATGAGAACCTGTCGATTGGACACAGCTCGCCTCGGACCGGGCAGCAGAGCTGACCTTCTTGCCGGACTCAAACACGAAGCTTTGCCGATAGCGGACGTTGCGATCGACAGACAATGACGACGGATCGAACCGCCACTGCCGCAGCGCATTCTCAGCAGCGCGTGCGAGTACACCGGCGGCACGCTCGTCGGCGACCTGGATATCCCGCAGCGAGCCATCTGCTGCGATCAGGAAGCTGACGTCGACGCGCCCGATTTCGCTGTGCAACGTCGATGGGAATTCCGGCATCACGATACGTGTCGCAACGGGAGCGTTTTGGGTGGCATGCGATTGTGTCGATTTTGCATCGGAAACCTGCGCGGCGGTCCGGTCGATCGCAGCCACCTCCGGCGCGACGCCAGCCGCGATTTCCGGGCGACTTTCCACGGCCGAATCCCGCACAACGCCTTGACCGCCGATTGCATTAGGAACTGGGGCGACGCTACTTGACGCGGCGGGAGCCACTGCAACTGGCTCTACGGACTTGGCTACGCCACGGTTAGCTTCGATAGGCGCGATCTGCGCCAGGTGCAGATGCGGACGCTCGAACGGTATCGTCAGCGCGGCGATCGGCAGCGCACGAATGTCCGGCTGGGTGAGCCAGTCAACCGTGAGGCCGGCGACCCGTCGTTGTTCCCCATCGCGCTCAACACGCATCGTCATGGTAACCGCGATCGTCAAAACGGCAGCGGCCATCAACCAGCGCAGCGGATTGGGTCGCTCTGCGCTCAATCGTGGCGCCGGCATGCCGACGATGCGACGCACCCGTTCGAGGAGAACGCCGCCGCTGGCAGCAAGCGCGACCTGCGCCGGAGGCTGGCGCAATTCCTCAAGCGCCGCCAGCGTGCGCGCGTACTCGCGTGGCTCCCCGACGGTCAGCCGCAGCACCAGCAAGTCGCAACACAACTCGCGCTCATTGCGCACTTCCTGCGAAATCCAGTGGACGATCGGGTGATAGAAGAACAGGGTTTCAAGCAATGCCTGCGCGAGGTTTACCAGATGGTCATAGCGACGCAGATGGCCCAGCTCGTGGGCAAGAATCAATTCCAGCTGCTGGCGCGGAAATCCGAGCGCGACCGCGGTCGGCAGCAACACGACCGGCTTGAGCCAGCCGATCAGCATCGGCGTATCGACTTTTTCCGAAACGAGCACGCGAATGCGTCGCATGAATCGGAAGCGCAGGGTCAGCCCAGCGAGAATGGCGTCCAGTTCATCACTCGATTTCGCCCACTCCCGCGCGACACGCGCCAGCGCACGCCATTCGCGCAAAGAACGCATCGCCACGACAAAAACGCCAGCAATCCACAGCAGGACGAGCAGCGGTAGAAGATGGTCGATCGGGGCGAAGACGGTCGAGACAGAAGCGTCGGCCACGACTGTCGCACCGGGATGGATGAGCATGTCCGATACTGTCGCATCCATCGGACGTGGTCGCAGCGCGATGAACGTTGCCAAGGGCCACCAGGCCAGCAATGCGAGTGCAGCCAGACCGGCCGCATAGCGCGCGTTGCAAAAGGCTTTTGGAAGTGCGGCGCGCACCGCCCCGAAGACAATGCCGACGGCCAGACCCTGCCAGATGAAATGCAGCAAAGTCCAGCCGAGCGCCTGTACCCATGGAAGTAATGCGGCGATTGACGTGCTCATGGCGAAGTACCGTCCATCTTGTCGAGCAACGCGCGGATTTCATCCACTTCCTCTTGCGTGGCTTTCGGACGGCCGCCCAGTGCTTGCAGGACCAACTGCGACGAGGAGCCGTCAAACACACGCTGCACCATGTCGAGCAGAAACCGCTTCTGGGTGCGCTCCTTGCTCACCGCCGGACGAAACACATGGGCGCGCTCGGAGTCATCACGCAAAACCAACCCCTTGCCATGCATGATCTGCATCAACTTCAACGCGGTCGTATAGCCCGCGCCTTCTTCTCGATACAGCGCTTCATGCACGTCGCGGACCGTGCTCGATCCGCGCTCCCAGAGAAAATTGAGGATGCCAAGTTCCGCTTCCGTCGGCTTGGGCAGATGTTCGGCTTTCGACACGTCGTGATCCTCCATTCGTAATGCTGGTGGATAGCTTATACCGCGACAATTGGGCGGCGTATCATTTGCCGCCGCGTATCACCTGCGAGCGGCTCCGCTCCATATTCTGCATATCGCCGCGCCGGCGCGCTTCGATAGCTCCGGCGGTCTGGCAGGTCTTCACCGGGATATGGGAGCCGATCGGCGCTTCGTTCTTGCAGATGACGCGCTCGTTGTCGTGCTTGGCAAGAATCGCATTGACGTCTTGTTGCTTGACGAACATCTGCTGCTTCTCTTCGGCAGTCATGTGCTCGACATCGCCGCGCGCCTGCATCAGCTTGCCCATATCGTCGAGTTCGGATTCGACCTTCTTCTGATCGACGGAAGCCACGTACGCGTAACGACCTCCTGGCTCCATCTGCTTGCGAACCCATCCGGAAACTGTTTCGAACGCATCCTTGTTGCTGGCATTGACGGCGGGAGCGGGTTTGTCGTCGGCACACGCCGGCATGCTGCAGGCGAGAGTCAACAACATCACAAGCGAGCAGCTGAATTTCATGGTCATCGGTTCCAGACTTGAGATTTGGGAGGGGGTGGGACGGCTGCAAACATTTATCACTATGTGGAAGCATCCGGCACAACGCCGATAACATCTCTCATCTTGCGGCCACCCGGGAACGCGATCAGGCGATCCATTTCGCCCTGCGAGATTTCACCTCGACTTCAACGGCCGCAATGGTGGTCAGTGAGTGAAAGCGTAATGCACGGCGTGTGCTTGAGCGCGTCGATCTCTTGGTTGGTGCCGCGCCTGGCTTCCTCTTCCTGTCCGTAAGTATGGCAACTCGTCTTGGGTATGTGCGATCCGACGGGAACCCGGTTCTCGCAGATCACTCGATCGCTGTCGCGCTTGGTCAGGATCGAATTGACGACTTCCTGATTGTTGAACAGTGCCACCTTCTCCGGCTCCGACATCTTGTCGACCGACTGCCGCTCGCGGAACAACGCCGTCATCGCGCCGAAACTCTTGTCCACCGTTGCGCGTTCGCCTGGCGTCACGAACTCGTAGCGGCCGCCAGCCGCCATGTCCCGACGAACATTGTCCGAGAGCTGCGCAAATGCTTCCTCGGACTGCGCATTGACGACCTCGTGATATTTCTCTTTGGCACAGACAGACACACTGCACAACGCCAATAGACCAGCAATCGCAAAACGTATTTTCATGGTGAAAATCCTTGATCTGGAATGAGTCAGCATCGAGTAACGACAGAATTGCCCATCAATGTTAATCAACGGCTCAGGCCCGAAACGATGGACAAAAAGCAGCGTCATTCTCTAAAAATATGGAGGACGTTTCGTCCATCTCCCAACTCTACTTACAGTGGGGTCCAATGCACTGCATCATCTGGAATTTTACCATTTCGCGGTCGGTGCCGAGCCGGGTTTCCTGTTCCTGTCCGTAGGTATGGCAACTTGTCTTGGGTATGTGCGAACCGACGGGAATCCGGTTTTCGCAGATCACCCGATCGCTGTCGCGCTTGGTCAGAATGGAATTGACCACTTCTTGACTGTTGAACAGCTCCACCTTTTGCGGCTCCGACATCTTGTCGACCGAGCCCCGATTCTGAAACAGCGCCGTCATTTCTTGAAATTCTTCTCGATCGTCGCGCGCTCGGCCGGCGTCACGAACTCGTAGCGGCCGCCAGCCGCCATGTCCCGGCGGACGCCGTCCGCGACTTGCGCAAACGCATCATTGGATTGCGCATTCACGACCTCGTGATATTTCTCTTTGGCACAGACTGGCACCGCCAATACGCAGGCCGCAGCCAATAGCAACACGATTGCGGATTTCATGGTCATCCCCTCGTCGATGTAGTCGTGCGGTCGCTTGCGAAAGCGCCTTCGAGGCAAGACTAATAGTGCGCAACGACGGTGTCAACGACAATCCTCGTACTACGGCTCTCGTCGATTGCGCTTGCGTGCGGGCTTCGGGGCAGCCTGCATCGTCGCGCGCGCCAGAAACTCGATGATCTCGCCGGCGACGTCCACGCCGCTGGCCGCTTCAATACCTTCGAGGCCGGGGGACGAATTGACCTCAAGCACGAGCGGGCCGCGTTTAGAGCGCAATAGATCGACGCCCGCAACGCCCAGGCCCATGACGTGCGCCGCTCGAATCGCGGTTTCGATCTCCACCGCCGTCAAGGTAACAGCCGTGGCGATGCCGCCACGATGGAGGTTGGCGCGGAAATCGCCTTCTGGTGCCTGCCGCTGCATCGCCGCGACGACCTTTCCATCGATCACGAAACAACGCAGGTCGGCGCCTTTGGCCTCGCCGATGAATTCCTGCACAAGGAAGTTCGCATAGAGGCCGCGGAACGCCTCGATCATTCCCTGCGCTGCCGAGCGCTTCTCGGCCAGCAACACGCCCTGCCCCTGCGCTCCTTCATTGAGCTTGATCACGTGCGGCGGCGGTCCGAGCATCGCGAGCAGGTCGGCCGTGTCGTCCGGGTTATCGCCAAACACGGTGGTCGGCAGGTCGATGTTTTCGCGCGCCAGCAGTTGCAGAGTTCGCAACTTGTCGCGTGCGCGCTGGATCGCATCAGAACCGTTCGGCGTGAACACGTCCATCATCTCGAACTGACGCACAACGGCCGTGCCATAGAACGTGACGGACGCACCGATACGTGGAATGACCGCATCGATGCCATTGAGCACATGGCCCTTGTAGTGGATTTCGAACACTCCAGCGGCGATGCGCATATAGCAACGCAAGGGGTCAAGCACGCGCACACTGTGGCCGCGTGCGCGTGCGGCCTCGATCAGTCGTTTTGTCGAATACAGCCGCGAATTGCGGGACAAGATTGCGATCTTCATGCCAATTCTTCAGGGTTGGGCCCGGCTGGCCGCGCGGGCCGTGGGCAGGTGTAGGAAAGTGCAGAGTCGACGCGAAACCGATCCATCAGCGCGCTGCGTCCCAGCAGCAACGGGAACAGCATCGCGCGTCTGTCGCTCAGGTTTATTTCAGTGCTGAATTGTTGCCCGGCCAATGCGACGTCGGTGCGGATGAACCAGCGCTCGCTGCGATGGCCGCCGGAATCAGTGACCGGCCGCCGATCGAGTACAGGCGCAAGGCACGCAATGACCTTAGCGCCGCGCCGCCGCGGGCGGACGTTGAAACGCACGTGTAGCAAGCCATCGAGCTGGTAAGTCTCCAATCCCTCAACATGAAGCGCCGACGAACGCGCGCCGGTATCGAGCTTGGCCTTGATCGCCGGAATGCCGAGCGCAGGTAGCGCGAGCCATTCGCGCCAGCCGAGGTTCGTGCAATCAACAATCGACGGCTGCAGCCGCTGCGGGGAGGATTCGGAAAGCACGGGCCGGCGCTTGGAGCGGGTGAAGGGAATCGAACCCTCGTCAGTAGCTTGGGAAGCTACAGCTCTGCCATTGAGCTACACCCGC